>JBJEPP010000092.1:0-6577 GCA_051881295.1 Acutalibacteraceae bacterium
TGTAAGACCCAACAAAACTCCGTCACAAATGCGCGGCCAGCTTAAAGTTCTAAAAAAGATACCGCCGTTTTTTGCAGTTCCCACTACCGCAGGTACAGGCTCAGAAACAACTATTGCCGCTGTTATATCTAACCCTGACACACACGAAAAAAACGCAATTAACGACCCGTGTCTGCGTCCGATGTATGCTGTTTTAGACCCTGAACTCACTATAGGTCTTCCTCCACACATTACATCGACAACAGGTATAGACGCTCTTACACACGCAGTTGAGGCATACATAGGTTTAAGTAATACAAAGCAAACAGAAGAAGACGCAAGAATTGCAACAAAACTTATATTTGAAAACATCAAAACTGCATACGAAGACGGTAAAAATATTGAAGCAAGAGAAAATATGCTTGTCGGTTCATTCCATGCAGGTCTTGCGTTTACAAGAGCTTATGTCGGCTATGTTCATGCTATTGCTCATAATTTAGGCGGTATGTACGGTATTCCGCACGGTCTTGCAAATGCCGTTATACTCCCTTATGTTCTTGATTACTTCGGTGAAACTGCATACAAAAGACTTGCAGAGCTTTCAGATATTGCAGGTACATCCGGTGCTGCTTGCGGCGACAGAGATAAAGCTAAAAACTTTATTGCCGCTATAAGAAAACTTAACAGCGAAATGAATATTCCCGACAAATTCGACTGCATTAAAGATGAAGATATTCAGCTTATTGCAGAAAGAGCTTTAAAAGAAGCTAACCCCCTCTACCCTGTTCCTAAAATTATGGATATTGAGGATTGCAAAGCTCTTATAAAGAAACTTCAAAAATAATTTAATTAAAAATAAAACAGAAAAGGAAGTCCTTCCAATGGCTAAATTAACAAGAGAAAATAAAGACGGTATTTATTCACTTATGCTTACTCCTTTTAATGAGGACAGAAGCATTGACTATGCAACATACGAAAAATATGCAGAGTGGCAGGTTTCACAAGGAGTTGAACATCTTTTCGCTGTTTGCGGCAGTTCTGAAATGAAAGAACTTACATTCGAAGAAAGAATCAAGCTTGCAGAGCTTACAGTTAAGCACAAAGGCGAAACAACAGTTGTTGCAACAGCTAATATTGAACCAACATGGCTTGGTAATGTTGATGAGGTTAAAGCTATGGAACAAGCCGGTGTAGACGGCATTGTTCTTACAACAAAAGGTTACGGCAATGACGATGACAGACTTGTTAACTACATAAAAGAACTTGCAACAAAAACAACTCTCCCTGTTTTTGTTTATGAGTTCCCGGGCTTCCAACCTCATATTATGAGTGCAGAGGCATACGGCGAACTTACGAAGGACGGTCTTATTTGGGGTATTAAAGACACAACCTGTGAGTTGGACGCTATAACAGATAAAATTAAAAACAAACACGATTCTACTGTTATTCAGGCTAATATGCCGTATCTTTGGGACGCTTATGTTGCAGGTGCTCGCGGTGTAATGGCTACACCCACATCTTGCGGCGGTGCATTCTTCCAAAGATTTCACGAAGCATTCGTTTCAGGCGATATGGAGCTTGCAAAACAAAGATACAATGAAATCATACTTCTTGATAACGCTATTGATTCGGGCTTCTGTGCAAGTGCTAAAGAGTTAATCAGACTTCAAGGTGTAGAAACATTTAATTGGTACACAAGAGGTACACATAATCTTTCTAACGCTCGACTTCGTTCGCTTAAAGCTTTCCACGACTGGTGTGTCGGTAATAGCTTAATGAAATAATCATACAAAAACAGATTTAAGGACCTACGAGCAGTTGTTCGTAAGTCCTTTTTGTGTTTTGTGAATTAAAAAAGGTGTAACTCTGTTTAGGAATTACACCTTTATTATTAATTAAACTTTTTTATCAATCTTGTGTAAGAGCTTTAATATATCTCTTGAAGAAAGCTACGCCGTCAGCCATTGAAGAAATAGGTATTCTTTCATTTGTGCCGTGTGTTGTAAGAAGAAGCTTTGTATCTACAAGGAACGGTGAATAACGGTAAATATTATCGCATACAGGCTCATAATGACGGGCATCTGTACCACCCATTACAAGATACGGTGCAACAATGTTCTTAGGATTCATACTCTTACAGATTTGTTCAATAACCTTAAATGCTCTTGAATCCGTAGGTGAAACAGCAGACGGGTTTTTACCGTTAAATGATGAAATTTCAACATCCGGTCCAGCAATTTTTCTAATATGTTTTTCAACATCTTCTACTGTTTGACCGGGCATAATGCGGAAGTTAACCGTTGCGGTTGCTTTTTGCGGAAGAACATTAGCCTGCGGAGACGCCTGACACATTGTAACAGCAGTAGTTGTACGCATCATAGACGCGGCGGCAGGGATATTAGAACATATTTTAGTTACAAGCGGTTTTAATACAGGCAGATTACATGCAACACATCTTACCGGATAGGTTGTATTTTTGCCGATTTCTGTAAACAATGAATTAAGCTGTGGAGTAAGCTCTGCCTTAAACTGATTTTTTTCAAGTTTGGTTATAATTTTTGAAAGTTTACCCAGCGCTGTGTGCTTTGGCGGTTGAGATGAATGACCGCCTTTACCTATAACAGAAATATCAAAGTTTACATGGCCTTTTTCTGCAATACCAACGCCTGCAAGGTTGCTGTTAATAACACCTTTAACATTAACCGGCAGGATTGCACCGCCTTCATCAATAACGCTGTCGAGCTTAATGCCCTGCTCTTTAAACCAATTCATAATACACCATGCACCCGAGCTTTCGCCCATGCCCATAACCTCTTCATTATGGCCGAAGCAAAGGTAAACATCGCGTTCAGGAACATAACCCTCTTCAAGAAGAGTTTCTACAGCCTCCATAACACCGATAAGGTGGTTTTTAATATCAAGAGCGCCTCTGCCCCAAACAAAACCTTCTTCAACTGCACCGCTGAACGGAGGATAATCCCAATCACCCTCGGTACCGGGGTTAATAGGAACTACATCCTGATGAGCAAGCATACAAATAGGTTCTTTTTCAGGGTGCGCGCTTGCCCAATGATAAATCAAACTACGGGTTGAAATAACTGTTTTTGTGAGTTTTTCGTGAATAAGCGGATATGCACTTTCTAAAAAAGCGTGAAATTCATCAAAATTTTCCCAATCTACTTTTGTTTCGTCAAGATTTGAAATAGTAGGAATTTGAATTGCTTTTGAAAGATTACTTACATATCTGTCAAGGTCAACTTTTTCAGGTTGAAGAGCTTCGGGATTCTCAACAGGTTTCGCTTTATATGTAGTAGCGGCACGAACCATACTGACGCCTGCACCTGCAGCTGCAGCTACACCTAAGCCTTTTGCAACATTTTTTACAGCTTTTTTCATATTAGACAACTCCTTGTATGAAAAATATTTTTGTATTGTTTATAATTATACATTGTTTAATAAAATAAAACAACACTTAATTTGTTAAAAAATAATCAATTATTAAAATAATGACATTTGGTCGCTTTCAGGCAAATCTCCAAAAGCACCGATTGATTTCAAAAGAGCAATTGTAGACCTACCTGCGCCCGATCGAACTTCATAATCTTCTATTGAAGAAAAAGGTACATCGCTCATTTTACCGGCGTTTGCAAGTTGTTCGGCGGCGGCACCGCCAACGCCTGCAAGGGCTGAAAACGGCATTCGGATTTTTCCGTCTTCAGGCACATAAGAATCAGCGGTTGATTTATAAATATCAATAGGTAAAAATTCAATACCTCTGACCATAGCTTCATAAACAATCATCATAATTGTTTCTTTATCTCTTTCGGCATTAGAAGCCTCTTTACCCTTAGCTTTAATCATTTGTAAAAGAGTTTTAACCGCTTCTTTACCTTTAGACATTGAATCGGCGTCAACATCACCGCCCCGAACAGTGAGATAAGCACAGTAATATTCGAGGGGTTTATAAATCTTAAACCAGGCAAGACGAAGTGATGCAATAATGTATGCGGCGGCATGGGCTTTCGGGAACATATACTGAATTTTTTTACAGGAATCAATATACCATTCGGGAACGCCGTGCTCACGCATAAGATTTTCTTGTTCAGGCTTTAATTGCTTATTCTTTTTACGGACATCCTCCATAATGCTGAACGCATCTTTAGGTTCAAGACCTTTATGAAGAAGATAAACCATAATACTGTCACGGGTACCGATAACCTCTGAAATTGTACAAGTACCGTCTTTAATAAGGTCTTGCGCATTGCCGAGCCACACACCTGTACCGTGAGACAAGCCTGCAATCTGAATAAGGTCTGCAAAACTTTTCGGCTTAGCTTCAAGAAGCATTCCTTTTGTAAAATCAGTACCCATTTCAGGAATAGAAAGAGTACCTGTGGGCCAGCCTAATTCTTCTTCTGTAATACCCAAAGGTTCCGGAGATGTGCAGAGTTCATAAAGCTTTCTGTCACTTATATCAATATCCATTACATCTATGCCCGTCAAATCGCGCAGATGCTTGTATATGGTAGGCACATCGTGACCCAGCTCATCTAACTTTAACAATGTATCGTGCATTGAGTTAAAGTCAAAGTGTGTTGTAATAATATCTTTACTTGCATCATCGGCAGGTCTTTGAACGGGTGTAAAATCTTCAACCTCGTAAGTATTCGGAACAACAACCATACCGCCGGGATGCTGACCTGTCGTCCTTTTAACACCGGTGCAACCAATTGTCAACCTGTCCATTTCAGCCTTTGTAATATTAAGACCCCGTTCTTCCACATACTTGCGAACGAATCCGTAAGCTGTTTTTTCAGCCACACCGGATATAGTACCGGCTTTAAAGACATACTCTTTACCGAATAACTCTTCGGTGTATTTGTGAGACTGACTCTGATATTCACCTGCAAAGTTCAAGTCAATATCAGGAGATTTATCACCGTAGAAACCGAGGAATGTTTCAAATGGAATTTCGTGACCGTCTCTAATCATCGGAGTATCGCAATAAGGACAATTCTTTGGAGGTAAATCAAATCCCGAACCAACCTCGTTATGTAAAAAGAACTCTGAATGACGGCATTTAGGGCAACGGTAATGAGGTTGTAACGGGTTAACCTCTGAAATGCCTGCCATAATAGCAACAAACGATGAGCCGACAGAACCACGGGAGCCTACATAGTAGCCGCACTCCTCCGAATGTTTAACAAGTAAACGGGCTATCATATAAAGTCCGGCAAAGCCGTTACTTATAATAGATTTAAGCTCTTTATCAAGCCTTTCTGCCACAACATCAGGTACCGGGTCGCCGTACCATTCTTTTGCCCTCTCCCAACAGAATTTTGTTAAATCCTCTTCTGCACCGGGAATAATAGGGTTAAAGGTACCGTCAGGAATGGGTAAAATATCAGGCTCAATTTGGTCTGCTATAATATTCGTATTTGTTATAACAACCTCTCTTGCCGTATCTTCGCCTAAATAAGCAAATTCTTCTAACATTTCTTTTGTTGTTTTTAAATAAAGCGGTGGTTGTCTGTCTGCATCCTGAAAACCTTGACCCGCCTGAAGAACCGCTCTGAATTTAGCGTCATTTTTGTTAAGAAAATGCACATCGCCGGTGGCAACGGTCTTTTTGCCTAATTCATCACCCAATGTAATAATTGCTTTGTTAATTCTTTCAATATCTGCAAAAGAATTTATATTTTCACAACCGTCTCTTTGGCTTGAAATCATATATTCATTATTGCCTGTAGGTTGAATTTCAAGATAATCATAAAAACTTGCTGTTTCGACCAACTTTTCGTGGCTGTCGCCTCTTAAAAAGGCATTATAAAGCTCACCCTCAGAGCAAGCGCTGCCAATAATTAAGCCCTCACGCATTTCTGCAATAAGACTCTTTGGCATTCTCGGTTTTTTATAGAAATAATCTATATTTGAACGGGAAACTAATTTATAAAGATTTTTAAGTCCGACTTTATTCTTAACAAGAATAATACAGTGATAGTAACGGTCTTTCAAAAGCTCTTCTTTAGTTTTGACAGAGCCGTCCTCGTTATAATCGTTTACAAGATAACATTCGCAACCGTAAATAATCTTAAAGCCGCTGCCTCTGGCTGTGTTACAAGCCTCAGGGAAAGCCTGTACGCAACCGTGGTCTGTAATGGCAATGGCTTTATGCCCCCATTTCATAGCCTTTTTTACAATAGATTTCGCACTGCTCATACCGTCCATTGCAGACATATTAGTATGAAGATGAAGTTCAACACGCTTTTCTTCCTCTTCGTCAGTAGGCTCTGTTTTGGAAACGGTAGCAACAAAATTAGGTTTTATAACATGGTCCTTTTGAAAGTCGTCATAAGTAACGACACCGCGAACCAAAACTGTTACGCCGTCACTGATTTTTGAATCAAGATACTCTAAATTTTCTTTTAAATCAAAAAATTTACAAGTGAAAGAGCCTGTTTGGTCGGTAATATTAAAATTTACTATTAAGCGTTTACCGTCTTTAGTTTCACGCTTTTCATATTTGAAAACATCACCCCAAACAAAAATCTGTCCGTCATCATACTCTACTTCGGACATTGGTTTTGGTTTGGTATAT
>JBJEPP010000093.1:0-1664 GCA_051881295.1 Acutalibacteraceae bacterium
CTTTTTACCTTTTCTCTCTTACCTCGTCCGAAATTTCTTACGGAATTTTTGGGAAGTAATAGGTAATACGCAAGAGGTAATAAGTATGGTGTGGCTTCGCCTCGAATTACATAACAATGCTACGCATTGATTCCCCTTCGCTTTTATGCTATAATATGCTTAAGGCGGTTGTTTGAGTGAAAGAAAAGTTGGAATTAATTGATTTGATGTTTGAAAGCAAACCAATAGAAATGAAACTTGTATAATAAACAATGGTAATAACACTGAGAGAAAGTCCGTTAATGATAAAATCTAAAGCATTTGCACTTGATTTAACACAAGTTTTACAGTGAAAATATCATAAAAATATTGCAAAATCATTTTATATGTGATATTATATTTAAGCTGTATAAAAACTAAATGCAGTTAACACACTTATCGGGGTGTAGCGCAGGTGGTAGCGCACTAGACTGGGGGTCTAGGTGTCGCAAGTTCAAGTCTTGTCACTCCGACCAAAAAATCTCGTTCTTCAGAACGGGATTTTTTCTTTATTGTAAAAGCAATGGTATAGCCGAAAAGAATCGAACCCGATATGCCTATTAAATAAATCTTTGGCACATTCGACTGTTTTTCGGCTTGCCATACGCCGGTATGGCTCCACCGAGAAGACCGCCGACTGCACTCAAATCTTTATCTAATAGGTGCGAAGCAGTTAAAAATTACGATTTTTGTTCTATCAAGGCAAAACTCGATGTAATACTGTCGTATTACGAGAGGTTTTAACGCAGATAGGGCGAAAATATCGCTTTATAAACCATATTGTGTTCGACTATTTTCGGCTATATCATCACGCTAAGCGTGTATGTAACCGCCGTAAGGCGAATAATGGGACCTCCTGCACACATCAATTTTCGAAGTTGGCACAGTGAAAATTTCAGATATGGCAAAGTAAACTTCAAAGCATATTAATAGCTAAAAGCGGAAGTGCATATCAAACGATGCAGTGCACACCCACGCAGAAGAAAAGTATTAAACATATACAATATAGTAGAGTAAAATGACTTAAGAACATCAAGTGTGAAACACGGTGGTTTTGTTTGAAATCCTCTCTGTAATTTACGGCAAATTTAAATTGTCACAATACTTTTCAAGGCAGAATTTTTCTTGTTTTACTCTTGTGTTCACCTTAGTTTTTCCTTATTATAAGTATAGCTAATTATATTGACAAAAAATTCCATTAGGAATAAAATATACTTGTTTTATAGTAATCGGAATTTTATATTTTCCGTTTCGTTTTTACAAAGATTTTCATTTTAGGAGATATGGTATGAAAAGGGTTTTAAAAAGCGGTCTGTCATTAGTTCTTGCTTTAACAATTATTCTGAGTTCTGCTTTAGTGGGGCTTGGTGAAATTGACTTTAGCGGATTATTTGCGGTAAAAGCAGAAGCGGCAAGCGAAAGTGATTTAACTTTTGAACTTAATGATGACGGTGAATCATATTGTGTAAGTGTTTGCGCTTCATCTGTAACTGATGATCTTGTTATTCCGGATTCATATAATGATTTGCCGGTAACAATTATAAGCTGTGGTGCTTTCTCGGGTTGTGAAAATCTAACCTCAGTTGTAATCCCCGACAGCGTGACAAGTATTGATGTACTTGCTTTCGCTGGTTGTACAAGCCTTA
>JBJEPP010000094.1:0-6318 GCA_051881295.1 Acutalibacteraceae bacterium
GGCTTACAGCTTCATAACTGGTTATTGCACAGGAAACAACCGAACAACCGAAAATAGTTAAAGCAGATAAAACAACTGAAAGAACTCTTTTAGTAAAATTATTGCCTTTTCTCACTTTTTCACCTCCTTTTCTTTTTTAATACCTTTCATTACACTAAATCACCTAAAATTATCATTTTGTGACAAAAAAATGAAAGAAACCAAAACTTTGGCTTCTTTCACAATAATTTATTCTACATTTTGTGCAACTTTAATAAGTTCCTCTTTAGGTATATTTCCCGAAACAGTAAATATATATTTGCCGTTGTTAAATATAACCCCTTTGTTCTCACCTTTTGAAATAAAATAAACTGCATCCCAACCGTTTATTTTAATTTCTTCGCTGTCATAATTTTCAGTATTAAAGTTTACACTTGTATTCAATCTGCTTTTGTCTACATAGAAAAATTGGTTATCCTTTTCATATCCGAACGAAAACAAATCACTTGAATTAAACTCGTCCGTTTTTTCAAATCCGTCCGGAACATAATTCACTTCCATCGATATTACATTTTGAGCGCCGCTTATATCAACTACACTATACTCTGTATGGTCAGAAAACCTTTGTGTTACAAATCGCCTTATTCCCGGTACTGCAAAAACAGTTGTTGCTATTGCCAGCAAAATTGCCGCAATTAAAATAATTCTTATTGTTGTTTTTGAAAGCTTGGTGCTGTTTTCTTTTACCTCGCCCGAAAAAAGTTCTTTCATTTTTTGATTGTGCTTTTTGCTGAATTTGTGTTTTGGAATCTTTTCGGGAAACGAATTGACCCAATTTTCACACGAAAGCAAACATACCTCTTCAAAATTGCTCATGTATTACTCCTATAAATGTTCTCTTAATTTTTCTTTAGCATATTGCAGTTTTTTTCTTACATAAGTATCGTTAACTTTGTAAATTTCTGCTATTTCACTGCTTTTGTATGAAAAAACATATTTTAAATAAAAGAAAATTTTACTTTCTTCATCAAGTACATCATCAAAAACAGACAAAAGCTCGGTCTTTTCGTAGTTTTCAAAATACGAAACATCATCAACATCTTCATCGCAAAAATAACTATTAAACTTTTTAGAATTATTGTAAACATCTATGGCAAAGCCTGTAACAATAGTTGATAAATAACATTTCGTGCGTTTTGAGTAAACATCTTCTATTTTACCGAAATTCTTTACAACATAAAAGAATGTTTCTTGCACACATTCCTCTGCGTCCTCATGACTGTTAGTTCTTTTTAAAGCAATCCAATAAAGTAAATCCTTATATTCCTCATAAAGCTTTTCAAATTTTTCTTTTTCTGTTTGTGTGTCAAGCAAACTTAAAAAAACCGCTATCATTATACTATATCCCCGAAAACTTCCGTTTTGTGACAAATTTTTAAATAATTATATAATTTATCTTTTTGGTTTGTCAATAGACTGTGCATAGTAACTGTAATTCGCTAAAATATTTTATTGCAAATATAACCTGAATTGATAAAACCGGCACATAAAACAACGCTGCTCACAAAAATCACAGCTTGTTACAAAACTCAATAAGGCTAACTGATTGTTAAGTTTATAGAAAAGCAGTAAGCCCGTATCAGACTTACTGCTTTTATGCTCTTACGGTTTTATGTTCAGGCAAGGCACCGAGCACAAGCAATATGCGAATATTGCAAACATCGGTAACCAAGCATAAACGGAAATATACGGAAAAATCACCTTGAAGATGGGTAAAAGCCCACTTTCTTCATAACTTTATTAAGCGTTCTGTATGAAATTTTTGTAGCTGTTTCGGCACCTTTTGACATACATTCTTCAAGATACTTTTTATCTTTGAGAAGTTCTTTAAAACGCTCTTGAATTGGCGAAAGCTCTGCAACTACCGCCTCGCCTACCGCAGTTTTGAAATCGCCGTAGCCTTTTCCATCAAACTCTTTTTCAATTTCATCGAAAGATTTACCTGTACAGCAAGAGTAGATAGTCATTAAATTATTGATACCGTCTTTACCCTCGGCAAAGCACACACGGGCTTCACTGTCTGTAACGGCACTTTTAATTTTTTTCATTATAACATTCGGTTCATCGAGCATTGAAATATATGATTTAGGGTTATCGTCCGATTTGCTCATTTTACGGCTTGGATCCTGAAGCGAGCAGATTTTAGCGCCTGCTTTGCCTATGAACGGCTCGGGCATTTTAAGAACATCACCGTAAATCATATTGAATCGGTCGCAAATATTTCTTGCTAACTCTAAGTGTTGCTTCTGGTCTGCACCGATAGGCACATAATCAGCTCCGTAAACAAGAATATCTGCCGCCATAAGAACAGGATAATCGAAAAGACCTACGGTTACATTACCGTCATACCTTTGGCTTTTATCTTTAAACTGGGTCATACGGGCCGCTTCGCCGAACTGTGTATAGCAGTTAAGAATCCAGCCTAACTGTGCGTGAGTAGGCACATGGCTCTGTACGAAAAGAATGTTCTTTTCAGGGTCTATGCCTAAGGCAATAAGCAAAGCATAAAGCTCTAAAGTATTCTTTTTAAGTTGTGACGGATTCTCACGGAATGTAGGAATTGTAATTGAATGTAAATCCGCAACACCGTAAAGGCAATCGTAATCATCACACATATTTGCCCAATTCTTTAAAGCGCCAAGGTAATTGCCTAAGGTTGGCGTGCCTGTCGGCTGAATACAGCTTAAAACTATCTTTTTCTTTTCGGGAGTATTTTCCATTGCATAATTCCTCTTTTATTTTTTCTTTACAGGTTTTTCTTTGATTTTTATGATGTAACCGCAATTTATTGCTTGTTCGCCTTTTTTGGTTTCGACTGTAATCCAACCGTTGTTTAAAGAAGTAATAACACCTTCGGTAGGACCTAAATCTTCGTTTTCAATTAAATATATATAAACGGTTTTATTCATAAATTTTCTGATTATTTCTTCCATACTTTTATCACCTTGTATTCTGTTTTTAATGATTTTTTTAACTTGTTTTTTCTTGCGGTTATTCATAAAAATTACAAACCACAAAAGAATTATCGGAAACCAAGTTATAAAAAGATTTGATGAACCGTCCATAAAAGCACCTCAGAAGAGATTAGAAAAGACCGATAATCTTACCGTCTTCGGTAACATCAATTTTTTCTGCGGCGGGAACCTTAGGAAGACCCGGCATTGTCATAATCTCGCCGGTTAACGCAACTATAAAGCCCGCGCCGGCAGATACTTTAAGATTTCTGACTGTAACCTTGAAATGCTCAGGTGCGCCAAGCTTTGTTTGGTCGTCTGAGAAGCTGTACTGTGTTTTTGCAACGCAAATAGGAAGATTGCCGAAGCCGTCTGCAACTAAAGCGTCAAGCTGTTTTTTAGCATTCGGAGTAAACTCCACGCCGTCTCCGCCGTAAACCTTTGTTACTATATTGTGGAGCTTTTGCTCGATAGTTTCTTCTGTTTCATAAGAATATGTAAAGTTTTCGTTGCTTTCTTCATTGCAAAGGCGAACGACTTCTTCTGCCAACTCTTTGCCGCCCTCGCCGCCGTCTGCCCAAACAGTTGAAAGCTTTGTATTAACGCCGAGTTCACGGCATTTATTGATAATAAAATCAATTTCGTTATCGGTATCAGTCGGGAATCGGTTAACTGCAACAACGCAAGGAAGCTTATAAACATTTTTAATGTTTGAAACATGGCGAAGAAGGTTTGGAATTCCTTTTTCAAGAGCATCTAAATTTTCTTCTGCCAACTGGTCTTTTTTAAGACCTCCGTGCATTTTAAGAGCGCGAACAGTGGCAACTACTACAACTGCTGACGGTTTAATACCTGCCGCACGGCACTTAATATCCAGGAACTTTTCTGCGCCTAAATCCGCGCCGAAGCCTGCCTCGGTAATAGCGTAATCAGCGGTACCCATTGCCATTTTTGTAGCAAGAACCGTGTTACAGCCGTGAGCGATATTTGCAAAAGGTCCGCCGTGAACAAATGCGGGGTTGCCCTCAAGAGTTTGTACAAGGTTCGGTTTTAAAGCATCTAAAAGAAGAGCGGTCATAGCGCCCTGGGCCTTAATATCTCCGCAAGTAACAGGCTTACCGTTAAAATCATAAGCCACTACAATTCGTGAGAGTCTTTCTTTTAAATCCGTTAAAGAAGTTGCAAGGCAAAAAACAGCCATAACCTCGCTTGCCACGGTAATATCAAAACCGTCTTCACGGGGCACACCGCTCATACGGCCGCCAAGACCGTCTACAACATTGCGAAGCTGTCTGTCGTTCATATCTACACAGCGTTTCCATGTGATGCGTTTAACATCTATACCCAAAGCGTTGCCTTGCTGAATATGGTTATCAAGCATAGCGGCTAAAAGGTTATTTGCCGCGCCGATAGCGTGAAAATCCCCTGTGAAATGAAGATTTATATCTTCCATTGGCACAACCTGAGCGTAGCCGCCACCTGCCGCACCGCCCTTTATACCGAAAACAGGACCTAAAGACGGCTCACGAAGAGCAACGCAGGTATTGTAGCCTAATTTATTCATACCGTCACACAGTCCTATAGTAGTTGTTGTTTTACCCTCGCCTGCAGGGGTAGGGGTAATTGCGGTAACTAAAACAAGTTTACCTTGTTTATCACACTTTTTAAGGTAAGATAAATCAACTTTAGCCTTGTTACTGCCGTAGGGAATAAGGTACTCTGCACCTATCCCCGCTTTCTCTGCAATTTCTGTAATAGGTTTTGTTTTGCAGCTTTGAGCAATTTCAATATCTGTAAGGTAAGCCATAACTATTTCTCCTCTTCCTTGTTTTCGGTTGGTGTTTCTTCTATAATATTAAGTTTTTCTCTGCATAAGGTTTTGAAAAACTCAAAATTTTCTTCACCGCAAACATCCATATTTGCAATCAGTGCGTTTTGATATTCGTCAAAAAGTTTTTGTTTTTGAGAGACACTTCCTTTTGACTCTAACTTGACCGCTAAATCGTTAAAGCTTTCATTTATAAAACCGCGGATAATACGGTCTTTACGCTCTTCTAAATCATTAAGCTGTTCTGTGGGTGTGTGACCCTCAAAGCTCCAATAAGGCTCAACCTTTTGAAGCTCTTTAGTGCTTTCTACCAAGGATTTGAATGACTCAAAAAACACCTGCGGATATTTTGTTGTATTAACATTCTGCGCCGATGTTGAACCTATTCTTATGTTTTTGGCAACAAAATTATTTAAGGCGGTTACTAGTAAATCCTGAGAGAGCATTTTTCGGGTAACGGGTATTGACGATACTATTTTTTGTATGGCAATACGCTCTTCTCTATCGTATTCACGGGGTTTTGGAACATAGCCTTTAGGCTGTTCCTGTTTTTTCCTGAATTTAAACATAAAATTCCTCTATTTTAGATATATATCACCTATTATAGAGACTTTTGCAAAAAAGTCAATAAATCAACAAGAAAAGACCGCATACATCAGGTCTTTTCTTGCAGTTTTACTTTTGTTCTATTGTTTACGGATTTCAGAAGATACTTCAAGTGAATTATCTTTAAACCTTACAGTTACATCGCTTCCGCTTTTGATTTCACCTTTTAAAAGCATTTCAGAAAGCTTATCCTCCACAATTGATGTTACCGCCCGTCTTAGCGGTCTTGCACCGTATAGAGTGTCAAAGCCTTTGCCCGAAACCTCGTCTATAACGCTTTCGTGAAAATGCAATGTTATGTTTTGCGCTTTTGCCCTGCTTTCAACCTCTTTTAACATTCTTTTGGCAATTTCACGAATTTCGTCTTTAGTTAAAGCTTTAAAAAAGATTATTTCATCTATTCTGTTTATAAATTCGGGTTTAAAGTATTTTTTAATTTCTTCGTTTACTCTGTTCTTTACCCATTCTTCACGCTTTTGCCAACTGTTTTCACCTGTAAAGCCTAATTCATTTTTATTGGCAGACAAAATATCGGCTCCGATATTCGATGTCATTATAATAACCGAATTTTTGAAATCGGCTTTTCTGCCTAAAGAATCGGTTAAAACGCCGTCTTCCATAATTTGAAGAAGCAGGTTAAAAACCTCGCTGTCCGCTTTTTCTATTTCATCAAAAAGTATTATGGAATACGGGTGGCGGCGAACCGCCTCGGTTAGCTGACCGCCCTCTTCAAAACCCACATACCCCGGCGGCGAGCCTACCAGACGGGAGACCGAATGTTTTTCCATATACTCCGACATATCTATTCTTGTAATTCGGTTGGGTGAATTAAAAAGTGCCTCCGCAAGAACTTTTGTAAGTTCTGTTTTGCCCACGCCCGTAGGGCCTAAG
>JBJEPP010000095.1:0-23001 GCA_051881295.1 Acutalibacteraceae bacterium
AATACTCTGAAAGCTATTGTAGGCTCTGTAGTTGTACCTGATTTTGAAATAACATTAACCGAAAAATCTTTGCCCTCGCAAAGCTTTACAGCCTCTGCCAATGCACTTGAAGAAAGTGTGTTACCTGCAAAAATAATTTGCGGCTTTTCTAATAAATTACGGTTTTGTGATTTACAAAATTCTATAGCTGCTCTTGCACCTAAGTATGAACCGCCGATGCCGATTACAACAAGAACTTCGCTGTCATTTCTGATTTTTTCTGCCGCTTTTTTTATGCGGGCAAACTCTTCTTTATCGTAATCCACCGGTAAATCAAGCCAACCGAGGAAGTCGTTACCGAGACCTTTTCTTGAGTTAAGAAGCTCTACAGCCTTATTAACTTCGGGCGCAATATTTGCAACCTCAGCCTCTGTAACAAAGCCCTCAAGGTAACGGGTATTAAGTTTTACTGACAAGTGTTTCATCTCCCGGGAATAACCATATTTATTACAACATATAAATATAGTTTTATTTGCTAATATTCTACAATAAAACGATATATTTTTCAATAGAGTTTTATGAGTTTTACAAAAAGAACACAAATTTCATACAATTCTCACAAGTAAAGCCGACATATTTTGTAATTATAATAAAATACCGCTTAAAAGAATGGCTGTATATACCAGATTTGCGTCACCCCGTTCTTTTACAATCACCACTCCGCCTACGACAATACAAGCTAAAATCAGTAAAACAAATGTTACGGTGTACATTTTAATAAGCTTTTCAAATTCAGTCATTTTTACATCTTCTCCATTTCTTTGTTTAATAATTCTCCTAAAGATTTGCCTACAAGTTTGGCTGAGTAAACAGCTTCTTCTAAGGTGTTGGCATCTGTACCAAACTCTAAAAGCAAAGAACACGGCGTTACATTCATATTATATTTTCTGTTGCAAAAGAATATAGGTCTCATTAGGCTTTGGTAACTTTCTTCAACAGTATTTTGAAGATTTAACGAGAAAATAAGGTTTTTCTTCCAATCGGGGAAACCCTCTACACCGTTGCCCTCGCAACCTGTTATAATCATCACCTGAGCCGCCTTTTTACCGTTAACTGTAACTGTAGGCTTGCTTTTTGTTCCGTTATCGTAATGAATGGCATCTCTGTGAACATCAAGCGTTATCATAATAGACGGGTACTCTTTTAAATACTTGTTTACGCTTACTAAAGAGCGGGAATAGGCGCCGTTGTAACTGCTGTCGTAGATATTTATATCGTGTATAACCTTAAACCCTGCCTCTTCCAACTGCTCTGCTAAAGCATCGCCTACCCGTACCATATTTTTAGCGCTGTCTTTAGTGCGTGAGTTGTAATCATCGGAATACCAGCCCTTGTCTAAAAGCTCGTACCCCTCGGTAGTATGGGTGTGATAAATCAGGATGTACGGCTTTTCTTTTGTTATTGTTCCTAAAGACATTTTAGTATTAAGCAAAGCTTTTATATCGACATTTGCACCTGCTTTGTTATTAAGCTTTACTGAGCCGTAGGTGGTAGTATTGCTTGTAGCGCCGAAGGTCTGCTCTTTAATATTGCCTGTCTTTTTAAAGCCTTTATACAGATTTTCTGCACTTTTCATTAAATCTAAAATATCCTGCGGCGTTTCCGTTAAATCTGTCGATTTCGGTGTTTCTTCAGGTATTTCGGCAGTCGGTATTTCTATTGTGTTTACTTCAACGGGAGCGTTGTCGTTTATTTTCGATAAGTTCAATTCACTTTTAATATCCACGCATTTTTCTGCAGCTCCTATAATCTTACCGCTGAAAAAATTACTGCCGTAAAGCGTGAAAGCTATTAAAGAAATGCAAAATGCCACGCAAATAACATTTGAAATAGTATTATTTTTCATAAGAAACACCTCTTCAATTATTGTTATGAAAGGTGTGTCCGAAATATTACATCAATGCACTTAATTCGTGCTGAGTAAGCGTAGGCTGTAAAGCGCAGTTTATTGAAAGCGCTAATAAATATGATGCGTTTTTTATTAGCAAATCAATATCTTTCGGCGCTACTATAAGTCCGTTGCATTTGTTGTTTTTGCGTATATTCTCATCTTTAACATCCGTTAATTCCATGGCAAGCGATACAGCGTCTACTACGGTTGGAATACCTATAGCAATAACAGGTACGCCTAAAAATTCCTCGTCTATTCTTTTTCGGCTGTTTCCTATGCCCGAACCCGGCGAAATGCCCGTATCCGACATCTGAACGGTAGTACCCAAACGCTCGACACTGCCTGCCGCTAAGGCGTCTACAGTAATTACACAGCAAGGCTTTACAGTCTTGCAAATAGATTTAATGTATTCTGAGCTTTCTATGCCTGTTTTGCCTAAAACCCCTGTAGATACTGCTGCTACTGGAGTAAGTTTTTGAGTAAAGCCTGCCATTTTTCGCAAATTATCGTCTATATGCCGTGTTGCAAAAATATTAGACGCTGTTTTTGGCCCTAAAGCATCTGATGTAATATCCTCATTGCCTACACCTGCAACAAGAACTGTGCCGCACACCCGTGGCAAAAGCTCTTTAATACTTTGAGTTAATGCAGAAAGTCTGCCGTCACTTACAGTTGAGTCGTCAGAAAAAGAATCCATTTCCAAAGTTATATATCTGCCTTTAGGCTTCCCTAAAACTTTAACCGCGTTATCTGTTTTTACGGTAATTATTGTTGTTTTACACTCACCGTTTTCATATTTTTCAACATCCACGCCCTCAATTTCTTCTTTGAGCATTTCTCTGCGTTCTAATGCTAAATCTGTTCTGAATTTCATAAAAAATCACCTCGTGAATATTATTTGCTTTAAAACTTGATTTAAATCAGTTAATATGGTAAAATTAGTCGATAATTTATACAAAAGGAAGTTATATATGAAACTCGGTATTGTTGGTCTGCCTAATGTAGGCAAAAGCACATTATTTAACGCTCTTACTAATGCAGGCGCTCAAGCCGCTAACTACGCATTTTGCACTATTGAGCCTAATGTGGGTGTTGTTGCGGTTCCCGATAAACGGCTTGACGCCCTTTGCGAAATGTATAATCCGGTAAAAGTTACCCCTGCTACAATAGAATTTGTTGATATTGCAGGTCTTGTAAAAGGCGCATCTAAGGGTGAAGGTCTCGGCAACAAGTTCCTTTCACACATTCGTGAGGTTGACGCTATTGTTCATGTTGTTCGTTGTTTTGATAATGACGATATTATGCATGTTGACGGCTCTGTTGACCCTCAAAGAGATATTGAAACAATTAACCTTGAGCTTATACTTTCTGACGCCGAAATACTTGCAAGAAGAATTGACAGAACCGCAAAGGCCATGAAAGGAGACAAATCTCTCGCCGGTGAGCTGGCAATACTTGAAAAAGTAAGAGATGCTCTGGATAACGGTATTTGCGCAAGAGCAGTCGACCTTACAGATGACGAAAAAGCTGTTTTAGATACGGTGGATTTACTTACATCTAAGCCTGTAATTTACGCTTGTAATATGAGTGAAGATGACTTTGCTAACAACATTGAACAAAATGCCCGTTACAATGCAGTTAAAGCCATTGCAGAGGCCGAGGGCAGTCAGGTGCTTCCTGTTTGCGCTGAGCTTGAGGCTCAAATTGCCGAATTAGATAAAGAAGAGAAAGAATTGTTCCTTTCGGAGCTCGGCATTTCTACAGGCGGTCTTGATTTACTTATTGAACGCAGTTACGACCTTTTAGGTCTTATGAGCTACCTTACGGCAGGTCAGCCTGAAGTGAGAGCCTGGACTATTAAAAAAGGCACAAAAGCTCCTCAGGCCGCAGGCAAAATCCATTCTGATTTTGAAAGAGGCTTCATAAGAGCAGAGGTTGTTTCTTTTGATGTTCTTATGGAATGCGGTTCAATGCAAGCTGCTAAAGAAAAAGGCCTTGTTCGCTCTGAGGGTAAAGACTATGTTATGCAAGACGGAGATATTGTTTTGTTTAGATTCAATGTATAATTAACAGCACACAAAAAGCAACAGCCACTCGGTAAAAACACCGAATGGCTGTTATTATTTTACTGATATATTATTTTGTGTATTTATATGTTCTTACATAAGTAGCAACGGTTTTATCGTAGTCAAGAATGTTAAATGTAAGAGAGCCGTCTTTATTTTTAATAACAGTTAAGCCCTCTGCCTCGTTACCTGCCATTGAAGGAAGCGAACGGGTTGAAATCACGGTAATATCACCTGTTTTAACATCTACCGCAAGAACATCGTCATCATTAGAATCGGCATTATCTATTGAAAGGTAAAGAACTCCGTCAATATATTCGCCGCCCTGGATTCTGATAATCGGGTATTCTAACTCAATATAATGGTCAAACACTAATGTTTTGCTACCATCCGCATTTTCGCTCGGTTCTAATTTGAAAGCACAAATTCTTTCAACAGGACCTAAACGATTTTCTGTTTCAACCTCTTTGCCAAAGTGAGAGGTGTAAATCCACTCATTATCCCCGTCTACTGCAAGCCACGGAATACCCTCAGGGAGATATTCGCTTGGTACCTCATAAGCATCTTTAAACTTAAGAGACTTTGCATCATAAGTCATAACAAACTGTGTGTTGCCTTTGCCTGTTTTTTCACAAGGCGCATAAATCAAACCGTTATAATAACTGATTCCGCCGATGTGGTTATTACCCATTTCGCGGTATTTACTCGGAATAGCGTCATTATTTGTAACAAGGCGGTTAAATTCAGCGTCCCACTTAGCAAGACCTGCCATATCAACAGCAGTCATAGAGCCTGATGTGTAAAAATTCTTACCGTCTGTTGTGATGCCTTGACCTGCATACATTGCGTCAAAAAGAAGAAGCTGCTGTTCTTTTTGAAGCTCAAAGCTGCCTGTTGCCTCAGGTGTGCCGCTGTCAATTAAGCCGGTAAACAAACCGCAAATAGCAAGTAAAACAGATAAAATAGCGTCTATAAAATGAATGCCTGTCATAAAAATTCTCCTTATATTTAATATATGGATAATTATACCACTAAAAATGAGTAATTACAATAATATACTTCATAAATTATATGTAAAATAGCAACAAACATATTGATATTTTTATATTAAAGTTGTATAATTATAGACAGTATTGATTAAGGTGGTGTGAAAATGGAATATAAATACGAATTGCACTGTCACACACAAAACACAAGTAAGTGCGGCAGATTAGATGCAGAAGAGCTTGTAAATATTTACAAAGAAGCCGGATATTCGGGTATAGTTATTACAGACCATTACTCACCTATGACCTTTACTGCCGAAGAATATTTTAATAAAAAGAAGGCTTTAAAGCACTACCTTAAAGGCTACAATAAAGCGAAAAAACTCGAAACGGATGATTTTGCAGTTTTATTCGGTATTGAGCTTAGATTTTACGGCACCCTAAACGATTATTTAATCTACGGTGCCAGCGAAGAAATGATAAACGAACTGCCGTTTTTGTTGCCTAAATATTTGCGAAAAGCAAGCAAATGGTTCAGAAAAAGAGGTTGTCTTGTAGTACAGGCTCATCCGTTCCGTCAGCTTATGACGAGGGCTAACCCAAAGTATTTAGACGGTATTGAGGTTTACAACGGCAAAGCCAATAAAGAAGCAAACGAAAACTCTAAACAATGGGCGGAAGAAACCGGCAAAATTAAAACCTCGGGCAGCGACTGTCACCGTGAAAGCGGTGCAGCTTTAGGCGGTATTATTACATACGAAAAAATTAAAACTAACGAAGATTTAGTAAGAATTTTAAAAAGCGGTAACTACAAGTTAATTGAAACTGAAAAATAGTAATATTTAAGCGTGTACGAAACTTAATCCGTACACGCTTTTTACTTTATATGTTATTACTTTATAAGAGTTTCTTCCCAAGAATCATACGGTTTAATGCCGAATATAGAAGCAACTGTAGGAGCTACATTTGCAAGACCGAATTCGCCGTCTTTAAGCTCATAAGAATCCTTGCTGTAAACAATAAAAGGAACTTTATTAAGCGAGTGGGCAGTTCTGACCTGAACAACGCCTTTTTTGTTCTTTTCAAGCATTTCATCTGCGTTGCCGTGGTCTGCAGTAATAAGAACCGTTACACCGCATTTATCTGCAACTTTAAGAATACGGGCCAATGCCAAATCAACGGATTCAACAGCCGTAATTGTTGCATCAAGGTTGCCTGTGTGACCTACCATATCGCCGTTTGGATAGTTGCATCGGATAAAGTCGTATTTGCCGCTTTCCATAGCTTCAATAACCGCATCCGTAACCTCAGCGGATTTCATCCACGGTCTTTCGTCAAACGACACCTTATCTGACGGAATTTCCATATATGTTTCGAGTTCTTCAGAGAATTTATCGCTCTTATTACCGTTCCAGAAATATGTTACATGACCGTATTTTTGAGTTTCTGAAACAGCAAACATATTCATATTATTTTCAACAAGAAGCTCTGAAAGAGTATCTTTTATCTCAGGCGGGTTAACCAAAAATCTCTTAGGGAGCTTAAGGTCGCCGTCATATTGAAGCATACCTGCGTAGCAAACATCAAGCTTTTCGCCGCGGTCAAAGTAATTAAACTCCTCATTATCAAAAGCCATTGAAAGCTCAATAGCCCTATCGCCGCGGAAGTTAAAGAGAACTACGCTGTCACCGTTTTGGATTTTGCCCACAGGCGCGCCGTTTTCTGCAATAACAAACGGCGGTAAATCCTGATCGATAATACCCTCATTTTCTGCACGGTATGTTGTAATAGCCTCAGAAGCAGTTGCAAACTGTCTGCCAACACCTAAAACATGAGTATCCCAACCCAGTTTAACCATATTCCAGTTAGCTTCGTAACGGTCCATAGTAATAACCATTCTGCCGCCGCCTGACGCGATTTTACCGCAGAATGTATCATCGTTAAGCTCTGATAAAACGCTTTCTAATTCATCTACAAAGGTAAGAGCCGATGTTGCAGGAACATCACGACCGTCCAGAAGAATATGAACCCTTACATTTTTGATGCCCTCACTCTTTGATTTTTTAACCATTTCAATTAAATGAGAAATGTTTGAGTGAACATTACCGTTTGAAAGAAGACCTATAAAGTGAAGAGTGGAGTTTTTCTCTATGCAGTTGCCGGCAACCTCTTTCCAAGCTGTTGACTCATAAATTTTGCCTGATTCGATAGATTCATTAACAAGCTTTGCACCTTGTGAATAAACCTGACCGCAACCAAGCGCATTGTGTCCAACCTCACTGTTGCCCATATCGTCATCTGTAGGAAGACCTACTGCCGAGCCGTGAGCTTTAAGCTTTACATTCGGGCACTCTGCTAAAAGTTTATCGAGAACCGGTGTGTTAGCAAGTGTTACTGCATCACCAAGACCGGTTACTGAATATCCTATGCCGTCCATAACGACAAGAAGAACTTTCTTTGACATTTTGTTTTCTCCTCTGACAAAAATTCAGGGCAGTCTGTAAAGTCTGCCCTTTTTTAGTTTATTTGCTTGCTGCTTTAACGATCATTGAGAAATCTTCTGCTTTAAGTGACGCACCGCCGATAAGACCGCCGTCAACATCAACCTGCGCTAAAAGTTCCTCAGCGTTTTTAGCGTTCATTGAACCGCCGTACTGAATTGTTACACGGCCGGCACATTTCGGGCAATACATTTCGCCTAAAACTTCACGGATAGCGTGGTTAACCTCGTTAGCCTGCTCGGCTGTTGCCGTTTCACCTGTACCGATAGCCCATACAGGCTCATAAGCGATAATAATTCTGTCAAGTTCTTCGTTTGAAACGCCTTGAAGAGCAATTTTAGTTTGTGAACGAACAACTTCCATTGTAACGCCTTTTTTGCGTTCATCTAAAAGCTCGCCCACGCAAAGGATAACTGTAAGACCTGCATTGAGAGCCGCACGAACACGAGCGCTAACCGTATCGTCTGTTTCGCCGAAATACTGTCTTCTCTCGGAATGGCCTATAATAACATACTCAACACCGATAGCTTTGAGCATTGTTGCCGAAACCTCGCCGGTGAATGCGCCGCTTTCTGCCCAATGGCAGTTTTCTGCACCGATTTTGATATTTGAACCGGCTGCTGCTTCTTGTGCCGCAAAAATGTCGATATACGGAACACAAAGAACTACATCGCAATCTGCATCTGCAACAAGCGGTTTCATTTGGCTGATTATAGCCTTTGCTTCATCGGGAGTTTTGTTCATTTTCCAGTTACCTGCGATAACTGCCTTACGAAGTGATTTATCCATATCTATAAATCCTTTCACGATTTAATGTTTTTTAATAGTTAAGTGATAGAGTGGGTGTAGTTGGGAAGCTTGCGACCCCTGTCGTTTTGAAGATACGCGAGTTCGGGTCGGCAACTTCGCAAATACGCGTGCTATACCTATTGTTCGCAACGATAAGTGATAGAGTGCGGGTAGTTGTGAAGTTAACGACCCCGAAGCGTATAAGGATACGCAAGTTTGGGCCGGTAACTCCGCAAATACGCGTGCTATATTACTTATCGTTTACTGCTTCAATACCGGGGAGAGCTTTACCCTCAAGGAATTCAAGAGAAGCGCCGCCGCCTGTTGAAATGTGGCTCATTTTACTGCCGAAGCCAAGTGTGTTAACTGCTGCTGCAGAGTCGCCGCCGCCAATGATAGTTGTTGCGTCTGTATCTGCAAGAGCCTGAGCTACTGCTATTGTGCCTTTAGCAAATGTTGGGTTTTCAAAAACGCCCATAGGACCGTTCCAAACAACTGTTTTAGCAGACTTAACTGCATCTGCATAAAGAGCCTGTGTTTTAGGACCGATATCAAGGCTCATATAATCTGCAGGGATTTTATCGGCATCGAAAATTACTGCTTCAACTTCTGCGTCAATAGGGTCAGGGAAGTCTTTAGTTGCCGCAACATCAACAGGAAGAAGAATTTTAACACCTTTTTCTTCTGCTTTTTTGAGCATATCCTTGCAGTAGTCAATTTTTGATTCATCAAGAAGAGATGTACCTACACAGTAACCTTTTGCAGCGAGGAATGTGTAAGACATACCGCCGCCGATAATAAGTGTATCTGCTTTATTAAGAAGATTGTCAATAACATTGAGTTTGTCGGAAACCTTAGCGCCGCCGAGGATTGTAACAAACGGTCTTACAGGGTTTTCAACAGCGTTGCCGAGATATTTAAGCTCTTTACCCATAAGATAACCGACTGCGGCTTCATCAACGAATGATGCAACGCCAACTGTTGAGCAGTGAGCTCTGTGAGCAGCGCCGAAAGCATCGTTAACATAAATATCGCAAAGAGAAGCAAGTTCTTTTGAGAATGCTTCGCCGTTCTTTGTTTCTTCGGGACGGAAACGAGTGTTCTGAAGAAGAACTACATCGCCGTCTTTCATAGCAGCAACTGCTTTTTTAGCATTTTCGCCTACTACTACATCATCTGCAGCGAAAACAACCTCTTTGCCTAAAAGCTCTGAAAGTCTTTTTGCAACAGGAGCAAGGCTTTCTTTTTCGTTAGGACCGTTTTTTACTTTGCCAAGGTGAGAGCAAAGAATAACCTTAGCGCCGTCACCGATAAGTTTTTGAATTGTAGGGAGAGCAGCAGTGATTCTGTTTTCGTCTGTGATAACGCCATCTTTAAGAGGCACATTAAAGTCACAGCGAACAAGAACTCTTTTGCCTTTTGCGTTGATATCATCAACTGTTTTCTTGTTTAAAAGACCCATTGTAATTACTCCTTTAATATTGTTAAATTTTTACCGAATATATTTTATACCTTTTTCAACAATTTTTCAAGTGTATTTTAGTAATCAATTTAACGTTTTATGGGGGTTTTAGCGCTATATTTTTGTAAAATGTTCTAAACTGTCAGTTTCTCTCTGAATTCTTTTAAAATTTTCTTTTCTCTGCGTGATACCTGCACCTGTGAAATATGCATTTCTTTTGCCACCTCAGACTGAGTTTTTGCACCGAAATACCGCAATTTTATAAGCAGTTTATCTTCTTCACATAAATCCTCAATACAATCATTCAAAGAAAGTTTTTCTGCTAATACTTCTTCTTCATTTTCTGTTGATAAGTCAAACTGCTTTTCTTCATTTTCGCTGTCTTCTACCGTTAAAGATAAAACAGGCTGAGTTACAAGAAGTAATTCGCTGACTTCACACGGCTCTAAGCCCACAAACTCCGCTAACTCCGAAACCGTAGGCTCATAGCCTTTTTTATTTAGAAATTCTTCTTTTTGTTTAAATATTTCTCTGGAGCGTTCTTTTAAGGACCTGCTGACTTTAACTGCTCCGCCGTCTCTGAAAATTCTTTTTATTTCGCCTAAAATAGCAGGTACGGCATAGGTAGAAAACACAAATCCCAATTCTTCATTAAAGCCGTCCACAGCCTTAATAAGCCCTACGCACCCTGCCTGGTAAAGGTCGTCATATTCTACCCCGCGGCCGCGAAAACGGTTGGCACAAGCGTGAACTAAACCTAAATTTTCTTCTATTCGTTTTTCTCTTTCGGTCATTTCAACTTACCGCGAATTCTTTTTTCGATAGTAACCGTAGTACCCTTGCCTACTTTAGAACGGACCTTCAGTTTATCTGAAAAGCTTTCCATAACCGAAAAGCCTAAGCCTGAACGGTCTCCCCCAAGGCTTGTGTAAAGAGGCTCTCTCGCTTTTTCAACATCTTCTATGCCGCAGCCTTTATCACGCACGATTATACGAATTACACCGTTTTCAAAAACAGTGCAGGTTATGTAAATATTACCGATACTTTCTCTGTAAGCGTGAACAATGCAATTTGTTACAGCCTCGCTTACAACCGTTTTAATGTCGCCCAGTTCATCAATGGTCATATCCAGTTGTGAGCAAAATGCAGATACTGCCATACGGGAAAAGCTCTCGTTTACAGAGCGGCTGTCAAATATCATTTTAAGCTGATTTATCTTTTTCATTTTAATTCCCCTTTTTTATTTACTGTTGCTAATTTTTCTATGCCGGACATTTTCATAATGCGGTAATCCCGCTCCGAAAGGTTGTCCACCTGAAGCTTTTTGCCTTTACCGCTGACTAAACGAAATCTGCCCATTACAAGACCCACACCGGAGCTGTCCATAAAAGTAACATCGTTGAAATCCAAAATGAGAAGCTCTACGCTGTCCACAGTCAGAAAAGCCTCGTCTATAGCGTCCCTGATTTCAGGCACTGTGTGGTGGTCTATATCACCTTTTATAAATGCTTTCATTACTCCGTTTTTGTTCTTTACCGTTACAGGCATTCTGATTCCTCCTTTGTTATTGTGAAAAAACATAAATTCTTTTCGGCTGTATTATTCTACACTTTTACTGTTGCGAAACTTGTAGAAGCGTGGTATAATTCTTTTGCTGTTCGGGGAAACAAGTGAAATTCTTGTACGAGCCCGTCGCCGTAAGGTGCAAAAAAAGATTTGCTCTGTTGGATATAAGTCGCATATATTCAAGACAAGCCATTGGAAAATATTCCGAGAAGGCGAGCAAATTGCACTAAGTCGAAATATCCGTCAGCAAAATATGTTTGATATGTTGCGAGCGCCGACAGAAAAAATTCTCAAACATAAATACAATTTAAAGGAGTAATCTATTAAGATGAAAAAGACAAATTTTAAAAAGATTCTGTCACTTCTTCTGATTGTTTGCCTTATTGCGACTATAGGCGTAACATTAGCGGCATGTGACTCAAACAAAGGTACACCTGATACCACAACACCTGTAACCACAACGGAAAATGTTACAGACAAAGCAACTGCCACGGAGCTTGGCAAAGGCGAAACAAAGTTCGACCTTATTGTTACCGATGCAGACGGCAAAGAAACAAAGTTTGTAATTAATACAGATAAAACTACCGTTGGCGAGGCGCTTCTTGACTGTAAGCTTATTGCAGGTGACGAAAGCGAATACGGCCTTTATGTAAAAACCGTAAACGGTGTTACTGCCGATTATGACAAGGACGGCACATATTGGGCATTTTATATTAACGGCGAATACGCTTTAACAGGCGTTGACGCAACCGATATAGAAGAAAACGCAACTTATGAATTCAGAATTGAAAAAGCATAAAGTAAATCTTACCGTAAAAGAAGCCTGCATATTCGGTATGCTTGGCGCTTTAATGTATGCACTTAAGGTTATTATGGAAATACTCCCCAATGTGCATTTAATAGGAGTATTCATAGTAGCCTTAACCGTTGTTTACAGGAGTAAGGCTCTTTACCCTATATACATTTTTATATTACTGACCGGCCTTTTAAACGGTTTTGCAATGTGGTGGATACCGTACCTTTATATCTGGGCTGTGCTTTGGGGTGTAACTATGTTACTGCCTAAAAACATTCCTATCAAAATACAGCCTGTTGTGTATGCGGTTGTGTGCTCATTACACGGTTTTTTATACGGCACACTTTACGCACCGGCTCAGGCTTTAATGTTCCATTTGAATTTTAAAAGCACAATAGCGTGGATAGTTGCAGGACTGCCATGGGACGCAGTTCACGGCGTCAGCAACTTAATTTGCGGACTTATACTTATAGTACCTTTTATAAAGATTTTTCAATTCGCCGAAAAGGCTGTAAGAAAAGCGTAAAAAAACACCCCGGACTCAAAAAACTGAGTCAGGGGTAATTTTTTTTGCTTTACATATAACTTTTTTCAATATCCTCTGCCATTTTCTTTGCACAGTCTACAGTGTTTTCTATGTATTTAGAAATGTAATTTTTCAAATACTCCGTATCGTAAGGCTTTTCAAAGCTTTCTACAAGTTCTTTTGCGGTTTTACATTTATAGCCGGGTAAATCTTCATAATTTATTGTCAGGCCGCGAACACCCATATAATTTTCCATATCAAAATTATAAAAGTACAGGGGTATTCCTGCAACACCCGCTTCGTACACAACACAAGAATAATCGCTTACAAGCTTATCTGCTACAGACAGCATCTGAAATGTAGAAAAGGTTTTATCTGCAATAACATTTTTATTCTCTATCTCCACCTCAGAGAGCGGGTGAAGCTTTACAACCAAGTTGTATTTACTGAAATCAAATTCGTCAACAAGGTCTGTAAAATACTTATTAAATTCGCTTTCGTCCTTTCTGAATGTGGGAGCATAAACTATGTTGGGTTTATTTTTTAAAGCCGGGTATTTTTCATAAATTTCGTTTTTGATTTTATTTTGATAATTTTCATCAAAAAGCAAATCTATTCGTGGTAAAGTGAATATTTTAAACTTTTCGGGATTCATATTGAAGCCCTCTGCCAAAACATCTCTGTATGCCATACCCGCACAGTAAACGGTATCGTAATTGTTATGCATTTTCATAAGAGTTGCCATAGCCTTGCCGCTGCCCTCTTTTAAATCGAGAATTTGCCACCCGAATTGCTTTAAAGTGCCTATGGAATGCCAAATCTGTACAACGCTCAGTGACTTTTTATGTTTTAAAACACTGACAACAGGGCTGTAAGAATCAAGCACGCATACCTTTGAGGTAGATAAATGATACATTTGAGTAAACATATGAAAACCATAGCGGATTTTAGTGCTTAAGCCTGAGTTGACGCCGCCGTCTAAAGTGCGGCAAAGGTAAACTACAGTATGATTTTTTGAAAGCTCTTTGCCTAAAAGCTTAAAATCGTCATTTACTTCGTTTGACTGCCTGCTAATCATAACAACCTTATCTTTAGTAGGCAATAATTTGATAAATGAATAGATTACATTCAAGCATAATATTCCGAATTTTATAATTATTGATTTCACTGAATCACCTGATTTTACTTTAAAATCTCTTTAGCAATTTTATCACAAATATCGTTTTCGTGGGCAATTACATTAGAAAATCTTTCTTCGATTTTAACATCCTTTAATTCTTCTAAAACACTCATAAGCCCTTCAAAATCAGTAACTTCATACTGTTGCTTTGAAAACATATCCAATGTATGCATTGGGCGCGTATATTCATAAACCGCTTTATCATACCTGAAGAATATAAGAGGCCGTTGAAAAAATGAAAAATCAAACGCACAGGAAGAATAATCGGTTATCATAATATCCGAAATATAGTTAAGCTCGTTTATATCAAGCTCTGACAAATCAAGAATAACATCTTTTAAATGCTCGGGAATTTCAATAGGAGTTCTTATGAACGGATGCATTTTTACCACGAACAAGAAGTTATTTTCTTTACAGAACGCCCCTACTCTTTCAATATCTAACCGATCGTAGTCATAATAAGCGTCTGTAGCGGAAACACCGCGGTATGTGGGTGAAAAGAGAATTATTTTTTTTAAAGCAAATTCGGGATGCTCTGCATAAAGCTTGCCTGTAACCTCTTCTATATTTTCTTTTGTGCCGTAGCCTTGAAGCCTCGGCATACCGAGAGCTTTAAAGATTTCGCCGCCTACGCCGTAAACTTCTTTATAAATATCTATCAGATTTTCACTGTCTACAATAGCCAGAGTGTATTTTCTGTGGCTTGAATAAAAAGGATGCGCACTGCCGGGTTTGCCGAAACGGGCATAGCCCACCGCTTTAAAGCCCACCCCTGCGTGCCAAACCTGAACTACCTTTTGATTTTCAGAAATGGGTAAATGGTTAATAAGGGTACAATAATTATCTATAACCAAAATATCGCACTTAGCGATAGCTATAGCAGA
This sequence comes from Acutalibacteraceae bacterium, assembly GCA_051881295.1. GTDB lineage: Bacteria > Bacillota > Clostridia > Oscillospirales > Acutalibacteraceae > DTU089. The sequence continues at coordinate 14,687 of JBJEPP010000095.1, forward strand.
AGATAAAATATATGATTTGGAGCGGTCGGCATATCTGTTTTTAAACTGCCCTTTAACCTTTATACCGTCTAAGGTAAGAAAATGCTCATAAACCGCTTTAAGATTACCTCTCGGTTCATCGTCATTTTCAGAATAAAACAAAACCGTTTTATCTTTTGGTTTAAAAATACGAAAAAATCTATATAAAACACCCAAAGAGAATGTTATAATTATTTCTGATAAAACTTTTGCCTTACCTTTTAAGCCGTTACCTTCAAAAAAAGTGTGACGCTTTTTATATTTTTTGTTTTTCACCATATAACTTGCCACAATGAAAAACTCTAAATTATCATCTAAAACCGGCTCTATAATTAATGCGTAAACCTGTCTTTTATATCTGAACACACGGGAAAAATCTTCGATAGATTGTAAAATTTCATTATTTACGGTAACGCCTTCCCCGTCACAAACGAGCCGCCACTTACCCTCGGTCAGCATATCACCGGAAGTAACATTTGTAATATTTACAGAAACGGTATTATTTTTAAATTCAAGTGATTTTGTTTCACCGTTTTCATTCTGTAAACAGACATTTTCTTTTATATCGTTTTGAAACTCTATTAAAAGGTTTACCCTTGCCCAGCTTAAATTTGTAATAGTGTTCATAAAACAAGTCCTTTTCCTTATTGCATACTTATGCATTTTACCGTTAAAGATATATTATCACACAGCATTATTAAAGTCAACAAAATATAAGGCTTGTAAAAACCGAAGAATTTTCAGAAACCGTTAAACATATATCTGCCCGGCGTTACCCATAACTTTTATTTTATTTGTATTTTTACTGCAAAGTACTTGAAATAAACAGTTTAAAGTTATATAATATTATGTACAGTCGCTTGTGTAGCACAGTTGGCAGTGCAGCTCATTCGTAATGAGCAGGTCGTCCGTTCGAACCGGATCACAAGCTCCAAGAGTTAAGGGATGTAAAAAACGAAAGTTTTTTACATCCCTCTTTTTAGTGGCTGAAAATTATTTTTAATTAACTTAAATCTCCGTTTGCGGGATTATCAATAAGCTTACCGTCTTCTGAAAATCTTGAACCATGGCAGGGGCAATCCCATGTATGCTCTTGCTTATTCCACTTTAATGCACAACCCAAGTGCGGACATCTTTTACTTGTAGGAGTTAACAGATTTTTTACTGATTCAAACCCGTTTATAAATAATTGAGGCTTTAAAATACTTCGTGACGGGTCGAAAGTCTGTGAAAACTCATTTTTTTCTCCGCAAATCATATCACAAAGAATTTCGGCGCCCACCATGGAATTTGACATTCCCCATTTATTAAATCCCGTAACAACAAACCAATTATCCGAATTTTTAAAATACGGCCCTATATACGGTATAGAATCAAGGGTCATACAGTCTTGAGTTGCCCAACGGCTGACTTCAACTGAATTCGGGTAATTATCTTTTGCAAATTCACAAAGTTCTTTATAACATCCGCCGTCTTTACCTGTTTTGTGACTGCCTCCGCCCAAAAGCAGAAGATTGTTGTAGTTTCTGAATGAAAAACCCTTATCGTTTTCGTCAACATACATTCCGTCAACATCTGGGGCATTTTTTAGAGAAATAACATAGGAACGGTGCTGATACATCTTCATAAAATACAAGCCGTGATTGTTTACTATGGGAAAATGTGTGGCTATAACAGCCTTTTCAAACGAGATTTTCACCTTTTCAGTTGACGCAGAATATTTATCAATTTTTTTGATGAATGTATTTTCATAGATTTTTAAATCCTTAACAATTTCTGACACAAATTTAAGTGGATTAAACTGATATTGGTTTTTAAACTTAATTGCACCAACAGCATCAACGGGAATAGGAAGCTTTTCTTGAAACTGAGCACTGTACCCTATCTCACGCAAGGCTTTCAATTCTTTATCAATTAAACTTGCATCATTCCGGGAATAAACGAAGTTATCCTTTTTTTGAAAATCACAGTCAATATTTTTACATAATCTTTCATATTCCGAAAGTGCTGATTCGTTGGCTTTTAAATATGCCTTTGCACTTTCTAAACCGTTGCTTTTTAAAATTTGGTGATAGCAAAAGCCGTGTTGGCTTGTGATTTTTGCGGTTGTGTTTGCCGTAACGCCGCGGCAAATACGGTCCTTTTCTACCACAACACAATCAACGCCGTTTTCCTTTAATTTGTAGGCTGTCAAAATTCCCGCAAGACCGCCTCCGATAATAAGGACATCGGTTTTTATGTCGCTTTTAAGTTCAGAAAATTCAGGCAGTTCAGAAGTCTGTTTCCAAATTGACATCTTATCAGACACCCTGCAAATCTGCTACGGTAATACTATTTTCACCGTTCAGACCAATATCTGCACTTATAGCGGGACTCTTTTTTCTTAATATGCTGATTTCGGTTTTCATTTCTTTTTTCGGCATACACAAACCACCTCTCGGATATTTTTTCCGAAAGGTGGTTTATATATGCACTGTTAAAAATTGTTTTAATAAATTCAGCTGTTTTTATCGCTTAAACTATTTTTTACCGCCGAACTGCTGTTTCATTCGTTTTTCTTTAGAAAGAATCCGTTTTCTGAGGCGGATATTTTTAGGAGTAACTTCAAGGAGTTCATCATCGCCTATAAACTCCATAGACTGTTCAAGAGAAAGAACTGTGTGCGGCACAAGACGAAGAGCGTCGTCACTGCCTGCTGCACGGGTATTTGTCATTTGCTTCTTTTTGCAAACATTACAAACAATATCCTCGTTTTTAGCACACTCGCCTACTATCATACCCTCGTAAACAGGTACGCCCGGTCCTATGAAAAGACGGCCTCTGTCCTGAGTATTGAAAAGACCGTAACCGGTTGATTCGCCTGTTTCGTGAACAACAATAGAGCCTCTTTCACGCATTTGAATATCGCCTTTATACTCTTCGTAGCCTGAGAAAAGGTTATTCATAATGCCGTTGCCGTTTGTATCTGTCATAAACTCCGAACGGTAGCCTATAAGACCGCGTGCAGGAATTTTAAACTCAACATGAGTTGCTCCGCCGTCACGGACATCCATATCTATAAGCTCGCCTTTACGGGAGCCGATTTTTTCCATAACAACGCCTACATAGCTTTCAGGCACTTCTACAATAAGAAGCTCCATAGGCTCTAAAAGCTCGCCGTTTGCACCTTTTTTATAAATAACCTGCGGACGGGATACCTGAAATTCATAGCCCTCTCGGCGCATGGTTTCTATAAGAATCGAAAGGTGAAGCTCGCCGCGGCCGCTGACCTTGAAGCAGTCGGTAGAGTCGGTTTCTTCAACTCTCATACTGACATTTGTTTCAACCTCTTTAAAAAGCCTTGCACGAATATTTCTTGATGTAACAAATTTACCGTCCTGACCTGCAAAGGGGCTGTCGTTAACCATAAAGTTCATAGCAAGAGTCGGCTCGTCAATTTTTACAAACGGAAGAGGGTCGGGCTTGTCTTTTTCGCAAACCGTTTCACCTATATTAAGGTTTGCTATGCCCGAAACAGCAACAAGGTCGCCCATTTTTGCAGTTTCACACTCTACCCTGCTAAGACCCTCAAAGTTGTAAAGCTTCACAACTTTAACATTCTCCGTAGTGCCGTCCTGGTGGCAAAGAGTTGCCTGCTGACCCTCACTAACAGCTCCGCGTTCAACACGGCCTACACCGATTCTGCCTAAATAGTCATCATAATCAAGGCTTGAAATAAGAAGCTGTAAATCGCCGTCAATGTCTCCCTCGGGAGCGTTAATATGCTCTAAAATGGAATCAAGAAGAGGACGCATATCACCCTCGCGAACTGTTGAATCCAAAGACGCGTAACCGTCACGGGCAGAAGCAAATACTACAGGGAATTCTATTTGGTTTTCGTCTGCACCGAGTTCAATGAAAAGGTCGAGAACTTCGTCTACAACCTCTAAGGGCCTTGCGCCCGGTCTATCTACTTTATTTACAACAACAATAGCCTTTTTGCCGAGGGCAAGCGCTTTTTGAAGCACGAAGCGGGTTTGAGGCATACAGCCCTCAAAAGCGTCTACCAGAAGAAGAACGCCGTCTACCATCATCATAATACGCTCAACCTCGCCGCCGAAATCTGCATGACCCGGAGTATCAACAATATTGATTTTTACACCATTGTAGTGAATACCTGTATTTTTAGAAAGAATGGTAATGCCGCGCTCTCTTTCTAAATCGTTTGAATCCATAACCCGTTCGTCAACCTGCTCATTAGAACGAAAAATACCGCTCTGGTGAAGAAGCTGGTCAACCAATGTAGTTTTACCGTGGTCAACATGGGCAATTATAGCAACATTTCTAATATCTTCTCTTATCATAAAATCCTATACTCTTTTCCGATTATAAAAGGTTTACACCGTTTTCCAAACAAATTTTTCTCATTTCTTGGGGCCATAAAGACGCTTGAACCTCGCCGATATGAAGCTTGCCTAAAAGAAGCATACAAACTCTTGACTGACCGATACCGCCGCCTATGGTAAGCGGTAAATTGTTATTTAAAATATCTTTGTGATATTGAAAATTTCTTCTTTCATCTTTACCCGAAGCTTTAAGCTGATAGTCAAGTGATTTTTCGTCAACACGAATACCCATTGAAGAAACCTCAAAAGCATCTTCTAAAACTTCGTTGTAAATGATTATATCGCCGTTCAAGTTCCAATCGTCATAATCGGGAGCTCTGCCATCGTGCTTTATGCCGCTTTTGAGAACATCGCCTATTTTCATAACGAAAATTGTGCCGTACTCTTTAGCCACCGCTTTTTCACGCTCTTTCGGAGTGAGTGACGGGTATAAATCTTCAAGCTCCTGAGATGTAACAAAGTGAATATCTCTCGAAATATTGGTTGTAACTGTAGGGAATTCTTTTTTTACAGACTCTAATGTATCGCAAAGAGCGTCTACTATTTTTTGAACTGTTGATTTTAAGAAATCTTCTGTTCTGTCAGCTCTGTTAATAACCTTTTCCCAATCCCATTGGTCAACATAAACAGAATGAAGATTATCCATATCTTCATCACGGCGAATAGCGTTCATATCGGTATAAAGGCCCTCGCCCTCTTTAAAACCGTACTTTTTAAGAGCAGTTCTTTTCCACTTAGCAAGCGAGTGAACGATAACTGCGTCACCCTCATCTGCCATATTTTTTATATCGAATGATACCGCCCTTTCTACGCCGTTAAGATCATCGTTAATTCCGCTTGATTTTGTAACAAAAAGCGGAGCAGAAATTCTTTCCAGGTTAAGTGCTGAACAAAGGTTATTTTGGAATGTTTCCCTTACTGTTTTGATTGCTCGCTGAGTATCTCTCATTGATAAAGTTGATTTGTAGCCATCTTTTAAAATCAGCATAACCGTACCTCCAACAAAATTATTATATCCTGTAAATTATATCACTACAAAGCCGTATAATCAAGAATTTTTACCTTTAAATTATTAGAAAATAGACAAAATAACACACTTATAATTATATAAATTGCCATATAACATATTATTTTCTATTGAAATAGTACATAATATTTGATAAAATCTCTTTGGTGATTATATGAAATTCAAAAATGTGATTTTAGCTTCTGACTTTGACGGCACGCTAAAAAATGATGACGGTATTATAACAGATGATGTTAAAGATAAAATAAAATATTTTATGGATAACGGCGGTATTTTTACGGTTTGCACAGGCAGAATTTATCAAGGCTTTCACCTTTACAGCCCAGAATATATAAACGGACCCGTCCTTTTGGGCAACGGCGCTATGGCTTATGATTATAAGAAACAAAAGGTTATTTTTAACGATGCAATAAGCAACGAGGGAATATGTGCCGTAAAAGATGTTTTAGAACACTACCCCGATATTTCTGTTGAATTTTACAATTTTGATACTGTATGTGCTATAAACCTGAATAAACACAGCGAGAGGCATTTTACGAGTCAAGGTATTGATTTTAAAATCATAAATTCCGTAGAAGATGCAAAACTGCCTTGGACTAAGGTTATGATAGCTGCACACGGGGTATCAAAAGAAATTCAAAAGATATTGGAAAATCACCCTGAAATAAACTTTTTAAGAACTTCGGGAGATTATGTGGAAATTCTGAAAAAAGGTGTAGATAAAGGCTCAGGACTTTTAAAATTAGCAAAATCTTTGGGTTGTAAACCGCAAGACACCTACTCCGCCGGTGACGGCTATAACGATGTAGAAATGCTTGTAGCCGCCGCAGGCGGATTTGTGCCTGAAAACGGCTCACATGAGGCGCTGAGTGTAGCAAAATATGTTACAAGGTCTAATAATGACGGATGCATCGCACACGCTGTTGAAATACTCGACAGTATTTATTGAAAAGCTACGGAATTAGGAACAATAGCATTTCTTACACGGAACAACGAACATAAGCAAAAGTTAATAAACCTACTGAAGCTTTGACTTAACCGCACTTGTAAATACTGTTAAAAAGAGCAAAAATAATTTAAACCGATAGTAATTCTAAAATCAGAGTTACTATCGGTCTTATTTTTTCTAAATACTTGCGAAGCGTTTACTGTTCACAGCTAATAGCCGACAGCGGTGAACAAGTAAACAAGTGAACGCTGTCGTAAGCCAAATGAAAAACGAAGAATGAAAAGTGAAAAATTTCGGTGCAAGCACAGTGCCTACGGCACAATTTAATGTGCTTGCAAAGATAAAATCAACTTTACTTTTCTGACAAAATAAAATTAAAACAGATAGTAATTCAAATTTTGGAACATTTGAATTTACTGTCTGTTTTCTTGTTTTTTTAATATTTATAGGCTTTTCATTGTTTACGAATAACGAAAGTACAACTATTAATTTTGACGATGACACTATTCTTCCTCCGCAAACTCCTTCAAATTACACTTTATTATTTCAAACATTCTTTCATTTGTTCTATCGGAAACAAATGAGTTATGAGGAGAAATCAAAACATTAGGCATTTCCCAAAGAGGACTTTTTTCGCTAAGCGGCTCGGACTCGAAAACATCAAGACCCACACCCATAAGCTTACCGCAATTTAATGCCTCAATTAGATCGTGCTCAACAATAACAGGACCTCGTGAAATATTAACAAGTACAGAGTTATCCTTCATTATTTTTAATCTCTTTAAATCAAACATTCCTCTGGTTTCATCTGTAAGAGGTAATGTGAGTATTACAATGTCACTTATTTTCAAAGCCTCGTCAAGTTCACTTATAAGATAACATTCATCATAATATTTATTATCATTTTTAAAAATATCTACGCCTATCACTTTAGCGTCAAAAGTAGCAAATCTCTTTGCTACCTCAGTACCGACACTACCCATACCGACAACGCAAACCGTTTTTCCCGAAATTTCAAAAAGTTCTCTTTGCTTCTCCCAATTATGCTGTTTTGCACTTTCGTACATAGTCATAGATTTTTTATAAATCTCAAGTACTCGCATTACCGCCCATTCAGCCATAGGTATACTGTATACTCCCCGTGCGTTATAAAGTTTTATATTATGCTCTTTTACATAATCGAGTGGGATTCTGTCAAGCCCCGCACTAATCGCCTGTATAAGCTTAATGTTTGTAAACTGTTTTATATCGTTATACACAAAAAAGCCGTTACACACCACAGCATCAAAATCTCTGTCGTCAAAAGGCACAGGCATTCTCTCATCAGGAGTAAACATTGTTTCATATCCGAGTGATTTTATATTTTCGATTTTTTCATTCGTCCATTTGTACGCTCCTGTGAGCAAAACTTTTTTCATTTTTTACATATAATTAAAACCGTCTAAAAGCAGGTTAGTTTTAATTATGTCACCTTCCTCAAAAAATATAATGTATTTACAGAAGTATTTGTCTGTCAAATAATTATGATAAACACTTTCTAAAACAATTATAGTAAACTTATTTACTAAAGTCAATAGTAAAAATGTTTATTAAATTCGTAGTAAATAACTTTACTCGGGTAATATAGTATTAGGTGATGATTATGAATGTTTATGTAAAACGAATACGAGATTTACGGGAAGATAACGACTTAACTCAGACGGAAATTGCAGATCTTCTCGGAACATCTCAAACAATGTACGCACGCTATGAGCGAGGTGCTAATGAAATTCCCGTAAGACACATAATAAAGCTTTGCAAATTTTATAATGTTTCGGCAGATTATATTTTAGGAATAACCGATAAAAAATGAAGCTGATAAACTGATTTTTGAATCAATTTAGAGATTGTAAAATAAAGTGTGTAAGTTAGAAAAAACTTGCGCACTTTTTTGCAT
>JBJEPP010000096.1:0-22489 GCA_051881295.1 Acutalibacteraceae bacterium
AACTACTGTAGAAGAGGTTTTAGAGGTTGCCGACAGGCTTTTGGAAAAAGACGAGGAGGTAACGGTAAACCGTGCTTTTGAAAAAGAAGACGAAAGCATTGTATCAAGCTATGTTGAATCACATTTGCCGGTAGCAACTCCTGTTTTTGCTTTAGGTTTTAAAGAAAATTTCTTTAAAGACGGCGAATGTACCTTAGAGGAAGAGGTCGGTATGGCGCTTCTGCTTGATGTTTTAGCAGGTCAAATGTCACCTATTTATAAGGAACTTTTAGAAGCAGGTCTTATTAACGATACTTTTTCAACAGAGTTTTTTAACGGTCACGATTACGCGGCTGTATTGCTTTCGGGCGAAAGTAATAATCCGCAGCTTGTAAGTGAAAAAATAAAAGAACGGATAAAGGAATTAAGAAGTAAAGGCATTTCACCCGAACAGTTTGAAATAGCCCGTAAAAAGTACTACGGCAAAACAGTCCGTGCCTTTTCGGATATTGATACAGTTGCAAACAGTCTGATAATGTCGCACTTTTTAAATGAAGAGTTGTTCAGTGAGTTTGAAGTTGTTAAAAATATTAAAGTTGAGTTTGTTAATGAGCTTTTGAATAAATGCTTCAACGAAGAAAAGGCTGTTCTTTCAGTTATTAAGGAGTGAGTTATATGGAATGGTTTGCGGATTTTGCAAGAGTATCATTCGGCGGCATTGAAAAAGTTTTTGATGTTTCATCGGTATTTTGTGAATTTACCGTTGGCGAAACTTTAATGCAAATAAGGTGGTACGGTGTAATTATTGCCTTTGGCTTTACTCTGGCGGCACTTTTCGGCGGCAGAATTGCTTACACATGGCGCATCAACCTTTCAAAAATGGTAGATGTACTGATTTACGGTACCTTCGGCGGCATTATAGGAGCGCGGGCTTATTATGTTTTATTCCAATGGGATTATTACAGCCAAAACCCAATAGAAATATTCCAGATTTGGAATGGGGGCTTGGCAATTTACGGCGGTATAATCGGCGGTATTTTAGCAGGGTTTATTACCTGTAAATTAGAAAAAGTCAACTTCCTGAATGTTTTGGATATGGTTGGTATGAGCTTGCTTATAGGTCAGGGCATAGGCAGATGGGGCAACTACGCTAACCAAGAGGCTTTCGGTACATTCACTAACGGCAACTACGGTATGATGAGTTCAAAAGTTGCCGAGTATATTACAATTCACCCTGAAAAATTCGGTATAGATACTGCAAACTTGGGCGGTTACAGTACAGTTGCGGAATATATTGAGGGCAACAATTTATATGTGCACCCAACATTTTTCTATGAATTTGTCTGGTGTATGTTAGGCTTTTTGGTTCTTTATATTATTTTAAAGAAATTCCGTAAATTCAGCGGCCAGCTTTTCTTAACCTACGGCGTTTGGTACGGCGCAGGCAGAATGTTTATTGAGGGCTTAAGAACAGACAGCCTTTACATAGGCAATACGGATATAAGGGTTTCACAGCTTCTTTCATTCTTTATAGTTGTTGTTTGTTTGGCAATTCTTGTTGTTAAGTTTGTTAAAATCAGAAAACACCCGGTACAAATTGAGGGTGTAGATTATTTCCCTGAAGATGCGGCTAAAACATTTGCGGAAATAAAGGCAGAAAAAGAGGATAAATCTTTGCCCGATAAAAAGCAGAAAAATGCAGTAGCAGATGACGGCGAAGACGATGAAGAATTTTACGGTAGTGACGGTTCGGACGAAGAAGATGCAGATGATGTATCTGACGAAGACGAAGAATAATACGGTCTACGGATAAAGAGGTAAACATAATGGCTGAAATTATTAGCGGTAAAGTTGTTTCTGCCGCAAAGCGTGCAGAAATAAAAGAGCGTGTAGAAAATCTTAAAAACAACGGGGTAAGCGTTGGCCTTGCGGTTATAATTGTAGGCGACAACAGCGCTTCAAGAGTGTATGTAAATAATAAGAAAAAAGCCTGTGAAGAGGTAGGCATCAATTCTTATGAGTATGCTTTACCCGAAGAGACTACACAAGACGAATTACTTGAACTTATAAATAAACTGAATAACGATGATAAGGTGGACGGTATTCTTTGCCAACTGCCGTTGCCTCATCATATTGACGAGCAAGCGGTTATAAACGCTATTTCTCCATTTAAAGATGTTGATGCCTTTCACCCGTCTAATGTCGGTCATATTATGATCGGTGACTACACATTTTTGCCTTGCACTCCTGCAGGTATTATGGAAATGCTCAAATACTATAATATAAGCGTCAGCGGTAAGAAATGTGTTGTAATCGGCAGAAGCAACATTGTGGGTAAACCTATGGCTATGCTCCTTTTAAAAGAAAACGGCACGGTAGAAATCTGCCATTCAAAAACCGCCGACCTTAAAAAAGAAACTTTAAGTGCCGATATTCTTGTGGCGGCTGTGGGAGTTGCATATTTCGTTAAAGAAGATATGGTAAAAGACGGCGCTGTTGTTATAGATGTGGGTATGAACAGAAATGCAGAGGGTAAGCTTTGCGGAGATGTTGACTTTGACGGGGTAGAGAAGAAGGCTTCGTTTATTACACCGGTTCCCGGCGGAGTAGGACCTATGACTATTACAATGCTTCTGGAAAATACTGTAAGAGCAGTAGAGCAAAAACAATAAAAGTTTACAAATTAACACCCTTATTGCGGTTGACAATAAAGGGTGTTTATTTTATAATATTTTAGTAAAATTTTATGGGCATAATAATACAAAATATGCCTTGGAGGATTTTTATGAATATGAAGCTTTCTTTCAGATGGTATGGCGATTCCGACCCTATATCATTGCAGTATATTTCACAAATACCGGGTATGCGCTCTGTTGTGTCTGCTGTGTATGATGTTAAACCGGGCGAGGTTTGGCCTGAAAAATCTATAGAAAAAATCAAAAAACAGTGTGAAGAAAACGGACTTATTTTTGATGTTGTAGAGTCAATTCCCGTTCACGAAGACATTAAATTAGGCAGAAACAATGCAGATGAACTTTTAGAAGTTTACTGCGAGAACATAAGAAGATGTGCAAAATACGGCGTTAAGTGTGTAACATATAACTTTATGCCTGTATTTGACTGGACGAGAACTCAGCTTGATAAAGAAGCCGCTGACGGCTCAACAAGTCTTGTTATGTATATGGACCAAATGAAAGGTCTTGACCCGCTTAAAGATGATATTAAACTGCCGGGCTGGGATGCAAGCTACACTCAGGCAGAGGTTCGCGAGCTTATTACCGCTTACGGCGAAATCGGTGAAGAGGGGCTTTGGAAAAACCTTGAAAAGTTCTTGAAAAAGGTTATTCCCGTTGCAGAAGAATGCGGCGTAAGAATGGCTATTCACCCTGATGACCCGCCGTATCCTATATTCGGGCTTCCCCGCATTATTACCTGCGAAAAGAATCTTGACAGAATGTTATCTATAGTAGACAGCCCTGCAAACTCTCTTTGCCTTTGCACAGGCAGTCTCGGTTGTGCTAAATCAAATGATATTGTAAGCATGGTTGAGAAATATGCTAAGGCCGACAGAATTGCATTTATGCACATAAGAAATGTTAAAATTATGGATGACGGCTCATTTGAAGAAAGAGCGCACCTTTCATCTTGCGGCTCTTTAGATATTTATAAAATTGTTAAAGTTCTTGCAGACAATAACTATAGTTTATATGTTCGCCCTGACCACGGCAGAATGATTTGGGGCGAAACGGGTAAACCGGGCTACGGTCTTTTTGACAGAGCTTTAGGCGCTACCTATATTAACGGTTTATTTGAAGCATGCGAAAAAATGAAAGAGGGCAAATAAAATGAATGCAATGAATGAAAAAATATCGAGTATCGGCGTTGTTCCGGTAATTGTTCTTAATAATCCCGAAAGGGATGCTGAGCCTTTGGCTAAAGCACTTTGTGAAGGCGGTGTGCCTGTAGCAGAGGTTACATTCCGTGTAGCCGGTGCAGATAAAGCTATTAAACTTATGAAAGAGGCTTGCCCCGATATGCTCGTTGGTGCAGGAACAATACTTACCGTACAGCAGCTTGATAAAGCTATCGAAGCAGGTGCGGAGTTTATTGTAACACCGGGCTTTGACCCTGAAATCGTAGCTTTATGTCAAGAGAAAAATATGCCGATTTATCCGGGTTGCACAACTCCTACGGATTATCATGCAGCTCTTAAATTCGGTCTTGAAGTTCTTAAATTTTTCCCTGCTGAGCAGTCAGGCGGACTTGCTAAAATTAAAGCTATGAGCGCACCGTTCCCGATGTTTAAAATTATGCCTACAGGCGGTATTTCTCTTAAAAATCTTAAAGATTATATTTCAGCTCCGCAAATCGCAGCTTGCGGCGGCTCATATATGGTTACGGCAGATCTTATTGACAACGGCAAATGGGATGAAATAATTTCTCTTTGCCGTCAGTCTGTACAAATTGTTAAGGAGGCTCGTTCATAATGGCAAAGGTTGTAACATTCGGTGAAATAATGCTCCGTTTAGCTCCGGAGGGTTATTACAGATTTTTTCAGAACGATAAAATGCAAGCAACATTCGGAGGCGGCGAGGCAAATGTTTCCGTTTCTCTTGCAAACTACGGTTTAGACAGTGTATTCGTTACAAAACTCCCGCAGCATGCTATCGGTCAGGCGGCTGTAGATTCACTCCGTTACTTTGGTGTTGACACATCAAAAATTGTTCGCGGCGGCGAAAGAGTAGGTATTTACTACCTTGAAAAAGGCGCGTCACAGCGCGGTTCCGTTTGTATTTATGACAGAAAGTATTCAGCTATTCAAATGGCTCAACCCGGCGACTTTAACTGGGATGAGATTTTTGACGGCGCAGATTGGTTCCATTTTACGGGCATAACTCCCGCTTTAGGCGAAAACCTTGTTGAAATCTGCAAAGAGGCTTGTAAAGCCGCTAAGGCTAAAGGAGTTAAAATCTCTTGCGACCTTAACTACAGAGGTAAGCTTTGGACTCGTGAAGAGGCTAACAAAGCCATGACGGAGCTTTGCAAATATGTTGATGTTTGCATATCCAATGAAGAAGATGCAAAAGATGTATTCGGCATCGAGGCAGAAAATACCGATATTTACGGCGGTAAGCTTAACCACGAGGGTTATAAATCGGTTGCAAAGCAGTTAGCAGATAAATTCGGTTTTGAAAAAGTCGCTATTACACTTCGTTCTTCTATTTCTGCAAGTGACAATGACTGGGCGGGTATGCTTTATGACGGAGAGAATTACTGCTTCTCAAAATCATATCACCTCCATATTGTAGACAGAGTAGGCGGCGGCGACTCTTTCGGCGGCGGTCTCATTTACGCAATTCTCAGCGGCAAATCTACTCAAGACGCTATTGAGTTTGCTGTTGCGGCTTCTGCCCTTAAACATTCCGTTGAAGGCGACTTTAACAGGGTTTCGGTTAAAGAGGTTGAAAAACTTGCCGGCGGTGACGGTTCAGGCAGAGTACAAAGATAAAAACTTTGCCGATAAGTGACACTTTCCACATAAAATACTGTTAAAATTTGTATAATTTTAAATCTTTAAAACGCTCTCAGTTGCAGTTAGTTTATTGACAACCGAGGGCGTTTATATTATAATAACTCTATCTGTAGGGTGGTAGTATTGTGCCTTTTTGCAGGAATTATCACTTATTAAGAAAGAACATTTTGAAGGGATGTCGTATTTATGACAGCAATGAAGAAACCTCTTAGCGTGCTTATGGCTATTCTTCTTGTATTTACATTTATTGCAGCCGTTCCCGTAACGGTTTTTGCCGCAGATGATGAAGAAGTTGTTTTGTCTCAAGAGGAAATTGAACTCAACAAAAAAGTTGACGGTGATTACGAATATGTTATTACAAACGGCGGTTCGGAAACTATGTTGATTAAGTACACAGGTACTGATTCAAAGGTTACGCTTCCGTCAAAGCTCGGCGGTTTATCGTTAACAGCCGTTGGTGACGGCGCTTTTGCCGGTAACACTACTGTAGAAGAGGTTAAGCTTGATAACAGTATTTTAACACTTGGCAACGAAGTATTCAAAGGCTGTACGGCTCTTAAAGAAATTAAGAATACAGGTTCGCTTACAACTATGGGCGAGGGTGTGTTTGAAGACTGTACCGCTTTGGAAAAAATCGTCTTTCCTGAGGCAGTAACAGAAGTTTCTGCAAGACTTTTTAAAGGCTGTACTTCTCTTACGGAAATTAAGCCTCATAAAAACCTTAAAGGTGCTGCACCTGACGCTTTCGAGGGTACTCCTTGGGAGGATGCTCAGGCAGACGGTCCGCTTGTATTCGGCAGAATTCTCTACGGTGCAAAGGGCAGTGTGGCTGATGTTGTAGTCCCTAAGGGCGTTTCTATTATTGAAGATTATGTTTACCTTGGCCATGACGAGGTAAAGACACTTACTCTCGGAGAAGATGTTGAAGATATAGGTCTTTATGCATTCCAGGATTGCGTTAACCTTGAAACAGTTAATGTTGATGAAGCTATCGGTGTAATTTACGAGGGCGCTTTCAAGGGCTGTACTTCTCTTAAATCAATTGATTTCTCGGAATCAACTCTTGCTACTATCAGTTACGCAGCGTTTATGGACTGTACTTCCTTAAAAGAGGTTAAGCTCCCTGAAACAATTTATACAGTCGGTGATTATGCATTTGCAAATACAGCTATCTGTGAAATTGAATTCTTTAAAAATGTTAATACAATCGGTGTGAATACTTTTTCAGGAAGTAAACAGCTTTCAAGTATTAATGTTGCAAGCAAAAACAAAGAGTATTCATCAAATGACGGCGTCCTTTACAATAAAAAAGGCAATACTCTTATTACAATGCCTGCAGGCAAAACCGGTTCATTCCAAATTCCTGAAGGTGTTCAGGAAATCGGCGCTTATGCATTCTCAGGCTCAGCTCTTACAGAAGTGACTCTTCCTGAAAATTCATCGCTTAATAAAATCGGTGCAAAAGCATTTATGAATTCTGCAATAGAGAGTATTGAAATTGCAGGTGCGGTTGAAAAAATCAATGCAGATACATTTAAAAATGCGGTTAAGCTTTCAAGCGTAGTATTTAAATGCAATACAGCCGCTGAGGGTGAAGAAGAAATTCTCCCGGCTCTTACATATATCGGTACATCTGCCTTTGAGGGATGCTCAGCTCTTACCGAAATTGAATTACCCTCATCTCTTCATGATATTGCGGCTTCCGCATTTAAAAATACAGGTCTTACAACAGTTGTCACGGGAGACGGCTTAAAGAATATCGGTTCTTATGCATTTGCCGATAACAAAAACCTTAAATCATTAACGCTTGGTGAAAATGTTGCAACAATAGGCGACTACGCATTTGCCAACTGTTCAAAGCTGGGTGCATTAGTTCTTCCTGCAAGTGTTGTTGATTTTAACGGTACTGTATTCGCAGGCTGCACCGGTATAACAAAACTTGCTCTTGCCGAGGGTAACAAAGCATATAAAGCTGTTGGTGCTACTATTTACAGTGCAGACGGTAAATCTCTTGTTGTAGCCGGAAACAGTAAAACACAAAGCATTATTATTGCAAACGGCACAGAGGTAATTGAGGCCGGTGCATTTGATATGTGCCAAAACCTTGTAACCATAAGCGCTCCGGCGACTCTTACGGTAATCAAGGGTAACGCTCTTGACGGCACAAAATGGTATAAAAACGGCAAATCGGTACTTTATGTGGGTAAAGTTCTTTACAAGGTAAAAGGTACAATGCCGACTCTTTCGGTACAAGACGGTACGGTTGCTATTGCAGACGGTGCCGCAGCGAACAATAAATCGGTTGTATCGGTAAAACTTCCGGGCTCTCTTAAATATATCGGTGATAATGCTTTTGAGGGCGTATCTGTAACAAAATTGGTTATTCCTCAAGATGTAACATATATCGGAGCAAATGCATTTAAAGACGCTTCTAAACTTAAAAAGGTTTCAATGCCAAAAGCACCTGAAGCTTTAGGCTGCGGTGCATTCAGCGGTTGTGAAGCCTTAACCGAAATATTAGTACCGGTTAGTGTAAAGGTTATTGCAAGCGATACATTTGCAGGTTGTAAAGCTCTTAAAAATGTACAGATTTTAGGTGCAGAAAAAATCAACAAATTTGCATTCAGCGGTTGCGAAAACCTTGAAACATTTACGGTTTCTGCATCTACAACAGAGATTGATGCAATGGCGTTTGACGGATGTACAGCTCTTACTTCATTCTCGGTTGAAGACGGCAACACGGTTTACAGTTCAAAAGACGGTGTTATTCTTTCAGCTAATGACGAAGGTGTATTCAATACTATTGCCCTTTACCCTGCAGGCAAAGCCGGTGAATATACAGTTGCAGACGGTATTGAATATATTGAAGCGGGTGCATTCTATAACTGTGACGCATTAACTGGTATTGTTTTCTCAAACAGCGTTAAAGAAATTAAAGAAGAAGCTTTCTTCGACTGTGACGGTATTACAACGGTTAACATTCCCGAAAATGTTAAAAAGATAGGTTCTCTTGCATTCGCATCCTGCAACGAGCTTCGTGAATTTGTAGTTAACTCAAATCTTACAGATTACGAGGATAACACATTTGACGGTTGCTATTATATGGATTACGACGGTGTAACCATCAGCGTTGCAGACGGCTCTTCAAGTGTTCTTTTTGTAGTAATTGCAGTATTCGTAATAATTGCTCTTGTTGCTTTCATAGTTTACCGTAAAAATCAAAAAAAAGCAGAGCAGGAGATAATTGCAAAGAATAAAGAAAAAGCAGAAGTAAAGTAAATCGACAGTGGGTTCAGCTAAAACAGCCCACAGCTAATAGCTTGCTAACGCGTAAGGGTAGAAATAAATGCTACGCACTATGGTTATAGTGGCTAAAAGCTTAATTCACTAAAAGTTTATAGATAAAAAACCGATAGTAATTCTGTTTTAGAAATACTATCGGTTTCTTCATATCTAATTATTTGCGAAGCAAGCTATTAGCTATTAGCTGTCGGCTGTGGGCTGAATTACACACCCGAATAAGCCGAGAAGCCGCCGTCTACAGGAATAATAACGCCTGTAACAAATTTTGAATATGTTTCGTCCGCCAAGAAAAGGAGAGTACCTGTCAGGTCTTCCGGTACTCCGAAGCGTCCGAGAGGTGTATGGTTAAGGATTTTCTTGCTTCTCGGTGTTAAAGAACCGTCTTCGTTATAAAGAAGTGTTTTGTTTTGGTTTGTTGAGAAAAATCCGGGAGCAATAGCGTTTACTCTTAAACCTACTTCTGAAAAATGAACTGCCATAAACTGTGTAAAGTTTGAAATAGCCGCCTTTGCCGCAGAGTATGCAGGGATTTTTGTAAGGGGTTTATATGCATTCATTGAAGATACATTTATAATTGTAGCATGCTCATTGCCAACCATATCTTGCGCAAAGACCTGAGTTGTAAGAAGTGTGCCGAGGAAGTTAAGGTTAAAAACAAACTCAATGCCTTTTGGGTCAAGGTCAAAGAATGTTTTAACATCTTCTGCTTTTTCGGCAATATCCTTAAGCTCAAATTTTTCTTTTGTAGTGTTACCGGTTGGGTGATTACCGCCTGCACCGTTTAAAAGAATGTCGCATTTGCCGTAGGCTTTAAGAATTTCTTCTCTCGCATTTTGTAAGCTTTCTTTTTCCAATACATTACATTCAACACCCATAGCTTCAAAGCCCTCTGCTTTGATTTCGTCAGCAATTTTGTCTGCTGATTCTTTTCTGAGGTCAAGAACAGCAACTTTTACACCCTGTCTTGCCAGGTCTTTAGCAAATTCGCCGCAAAGCACACCGCCGCCGCCTGTAACAACAGAAACCTTGCCTTTTAAATTTTCGTGATTAAACATAAATAAAACTCCTTGTTTTTAGAACTTTCTGACTGTAATACTGTCTAAGCCTGCTTCCGTAATACATTCTGCGAAAGCGTCAGCCGCCGCGTCAAATGCTGCACGGTTAGTGGGGTATGAGAAATCGTCTTTGAGTTTATCGGCAGTGCCGCCTTCACCCTCAAGGCCTGCAAGACCGTCAAATACTTTAAGGTGCGGCTCAAGCGACATATAAATATCTCCGCTGAAATCCTTGTTAACTCTTTTAATAAGCTCAACGATGTCGGCGTCACCTTTGCCGGCAGGTACTACGAAACCGTCAGCGGCTCTGCAGTCTTTAACATGGAAGTATTTGATGTATTCTTTTAATACCTCATAAGCAGGTAGTATTTCAACACCGCACTGAATGAAGTTTGCTGGGTCAAATACGCCTTTGATTTTGCCTTTAAATGTTTTAAGAATTTCAAGACATCTTTCAACATTGTCGCCGTAAATCTCTTTTTCGTTTTCGTGACAGCACCAAATACCGTTTTCACGGGAATATGTTGCAAATTTATCGAGTCTTTCAAAAACTTCATCTCTGTAATCTTCAAATTTTTCGCCTTTTGTAAAGAAAAAACTGAACATTCTGATATTTTCCGTACCGAGAACATTACAAACTTCAACAGCGTTTTTGAATTCTTCAAAGTGCGGAGCAAAGTCGTCTGTAATTTCGATTTTGCCAAAGCAAGAACCCATAGAAGACACTGCAATGCCGCTGTCGTCAAGAACTTTTTTTAGCTCTTTAGCTTGCTCTACCGTGTAAAATGAAACATTACCAAGGTCAAGTCCACGAGGTTCAATATGAGTCATACCGTGAGCTTTAAGTGCTTCTGTTTGTTCTTTAATGCCACCGCCCGCTTCATCAGCAAAGCCTGAAAGATAGAATTTTGCCATAACGTTTTCTCCTTAATATAATTGGTAATTTTTTTTGTTTTATGATAAGAAAATATCTTTATTTTCCATTATGTATTTGCCGCAAAGCAAACAAAAACCGTGAGAATTATAAATTTCTTTAAATTCTTCGTTTACTTTATCAACAACTGCATAGTCTATTGAAACATCGCTTTCTATATCGTACATAGGTATAATTTTTTTAACACATTCAAAAAGCTCGTTTGCACCCACAGCCTTTAGAGCGTCACTTATTACAGTAGTAAGGGGAGCGCCGTTATTCTTGAAAAAAGTCTTTAGATCGGTTTTTGCATCTTCGTCAAAATACTCCAAGGCATACACATATTGCTTTTCTATAGGCAGTGAGTTGAATGCGTTATTCATATTGCTTTCTTTTTCTAAAGAAACCTGAATATTCATGGCAACGCCGTGAAGAAGCTCGCTTTTTTCTGTTTCAGAAAGTTTATTTTCAGTTAAAACAGAAAAGTTTTGCCTTAAATCGTAATCCCGTTGCCAAATTTCTGCCTCTTTTTTTAGTCTTTCGCGGCGGATTTTAGAAGCTTTTGCCGCTTTAACAGAAACGAATACCGTAAGAATTACTGCAACTAAAAGAATAAGCCACAAATACCATTGAACACCGAAAATCATAAATTATCACCTTGCAAAGATTTGTAAATGTCACTCTTTTTGAGTCCCGTTTTTTTAGCGATTTCTTTAGACGCTTCGTTTTTTGATATGCCTGAATTTACTAATTTTAAAGCCATTTCAGTAGCAACCTCTAAAGTAATTTCTTCTTCCTCGTTTTCGGGTTTGCCCTCAATAATTAAAACATATTCGCCTTTCAAGCTTGCGTCTTTGTATTTATCTCTGGCAGTAAAAAGTGTAGTGAGCTCCACATTTTCGTGAATTTTGGTAATTTCTTTAACCAAAGCAATTTTTCTGTCACCGAAATATTCTGCCATATCGCATAAAGTAGAAGGCAGTTTGTGCGGTGCTTCGTAAAAAATCATCGTACGCTTTTCATTTACTAATTCTTCCAGATGTTTTTTTCTGTTTTGCTTTGTAACGGTTAAAAAACCTTCAAAAGTAAATCTGCCCGAGGACATTCCCGAAAGAGCCAATGCCGTTACAAATGCGCTGGGACCGGGAACGGCGCATACTTTAATATTATGCTCATGGCAAAGAGCTGTAAGGTCCTCGCCCGGGTCAGATATAATCGGCATACCCGCGTCAGAAACCAAAGCACAGCTCTCGCCGTTTAAAAGACGCTCGATTATACGGTTGCCGCTTCCGTTGCGGTTGTGTTCATAGTAACTGACCATAGGCTTTTTAATTCCAAAGTGATTAAGCAGTTTTATTGTAACACGGGTATCTTCGGCGGCAATAAAATCACATTCTTCAATGGTCTTAACAGCCCTCGGCGAAAAATCACCTAAGTTACCTATAGGCGTGCCTACAATGTAAAGTGTTCCTGCCATATTATAAAGCGTTTCCTTCTGCATCAAAAAGCGGAAGTCTTTCAAGGAATATTATATCATCTCTGTCTGCTGCCTCGCCCTCAGCGAGAATTGCTATGTTGCCTACTAATTCAGCCTCTGCGGCGGCAACGAGTTTTTGAACGGCTTTTAAAGATTCGCCTGTAGAAATAACATCATCTACAATAATAACCTTTTTGCCCTTCATTTCAGCGGCTTCTGCCGTGTCAAGGTAAAGATGCTGTTCGCCCTCGGTTGTGATGGAGTTTACCACAACATCAAAAACACCTGTCATATAAAGTTTAGGTTTTTTTCTTGCAACAAAGTATTTTTTGCCGTTCTGACGGGACATTTCGTGGGCAAGAGGAATACCTTTTGCCTCTGCTGTGATTATGTAATCAAATTCAGGGGCTTTTTTTAAAAGCTCTTCGGCAGCAGCTACGGTTAATTCAGCATCGCCGAAAATAACAAAAGCACCTATCTGAAGTTTTTCGTTAAGAGGGCAAAGAGGTAAATCTCTCATGAGTCCAGCAATTTTCATAGAATGTACCATATCAATTACTCCTTTAATCACTATGCGTGATTACATTATTTCACAAATATAATTATACAATAAATATGCTAAAAGTCAATATTATGAACTGCACCCAAGGTAAAATGTTGTTGAATTATTTATTGCTTTTGTATATAATAAAATTATAAAAAAGAAACGGGGATTTTATATGCATATTCCGGTATGTGAAACTGAAGATTTAGAGGTTTTATCATTTCAAGAGGCTTTACAGAATGAGTGTAACGGCTCTTTTGAATATGATAGAAACAAGTGGATATATGTGCCTAATGAATATACGGAATACCGTTATATCTTAGGTACAAGGGGCGAAAATCCGCTTGTTTGCATTGGTATTAACCCATCTACCGCAAAGCCGGATGACCTTGATAATACACTGAAATCCGTGGAGCGAACAGCCAAATCCAACGGCTACGACAGTTTTATTATGTTTAATGTGTATGCTCAAAGGGCTACTAACCCCGATGATATGGATTGCTCCTTTAACGGTTTTTTACATAAAGAGAATATGAACGCGTTTGAATATATAATGTCCTCTTACGGCAAAGGTAAAACACCTGCCGTTTGGGCGGCTTGGGGGACTATTATTGAAAAACGCCCATACCTTATATCTTGCGTGAAAGAAATGATAGAAATAGGAAACAAATACGGTGCTGAGTGGTATACGGTAGGCAAACGCTCTGTAAAAGGCCATCCCCATCACCCGCTGTATTTAAAAAACGGATTGCCTGTAGAGAGGTTTGATATAGTGTCCTACATAAACTCAATATCATAAATTCTGCACTTTTTACAAAAAGGTTGAGCGCTATGGAAGAAAAATGGTATGAAAAAGATATTCGTTTAGAGCAAGAACGCCGTAACGAAATTGAAATTAAGAAAAACCGAGAAAATTATGAAATGCAAAAATGGAATAAGCAAAAAAAATTGCTGAAACGGGGGATATTGGCGGTAATTGCTTTAGTTCTTTTTATTGCCGTAGTGCAAAAAGTTTTTAACAGTGTTATTATTCCTTTAAAAGCTAAATATGATTTTATACAGGTTTACGGCCGCGAAATGTATGACAAATACGGCGTTCTTAACCAAAACGCAGTTGCTGTTTTATCAAAGCTTTCTGAAGATGTATGCGAAAAAAACGGTATAAAAACAGAAGACGGCAATGTGTGTTTCACTTTTGGCTCTTATGAGCAAGATGATGTTGTTTTCAATGGTCAGGAACCGGCAGAGTGGGTTATATTAGATGTTAAAGGTAACAGTGCGCTTGTTATAAGTAAATATATCATTGACTGTATGCCGTATAACAGCGATGTTGATACATCTGTGATTTATGAAAATGAGAATTGGGGAACTCAGTCTTATAATAAAGACGCGGCAGAAAATAATTTTTGGAAATATTCAAAACTCAGAGCGTGGCTCAACGGTGAGTTTTATGAATCGTCCTTTACGGCAGCCGAACAACAACGAATAAAGGCAACTGCTCTTGATTTAGAAAATTCGTACTATGCAAACAGTGAAAAGGATTACATTTTTTTGCTTAGCACAGATGAGGCGAACGAGTATTTTTCAAATGATGAAGAAAGAATGTGTCTGCCTACGATATATGTCGTAGATATTTGGAGCGGTAAAACGGCAGAAACAAGCTGCAGTTGGTGGCTCAGAACTTCCGGTACGGAAAACGGAAAAATGGCGTATGTTTCTTTTGAAGGCTCGGTAGATGAAGGCGGCAACGGTGCAGAATACGGTATCGGTATTCGCCCTGCAATGTGGGTTGAATTAAACGGCTGAACGCTTATTTATCAAATATATTAAATACTCTGTTTGTGGAATTGTATTAAACTTAATCATATACTGTATTGGTGAAGTATATGATTAAGTTTTATTTTAAAAAGCGAAAGCCTCACAGCAGAATCAAAGCAAAATCCTTTTATTTAAAAAAAGATAAAGAAACATTTTTGTTCAGGGTGTCCGTAGCGTTTCTCGTTATTTGTATTTTGATTGTTTCAGGTGAAATAGTGATATACCCAATTATAAAGGATACAGGGGAGACAGTCTTAAAAAATCAGTTAAGCCAAAATCTTAGCGAAGCGGTAAACACATTGGTAAAAGATGAAAATTATGTTTACGATGATTTTGTAACCTTAAATGTTAAAGATAACGGCGAAGTAACATCAATTACTTCTAACACTATGTTTATTAACACATTTAAAGCAGATTTAACAGAACAAATCGGCGAAACGCTTAAAGAAAAAGGCGATTTTGCAATATATATAACTCTCGGTAATCTTTTGAATACCAAATTCGTAAGCGTAAAAGGCATAAAACTTAAAATAGACTCTGATACATATTCTTACACGGTAACAGAAATTCACAGTACATTTGAGAGTACCGGCATAAACCAAACTCTTCATAAAATTTATGCGGAAGCGGAAATCAGCGCCATAGCGTATGTGGGTAATATCAAGGTTTATGCAAAAATTAAATCTAAAGTGCCTGTAGCAGAAACCGTTATAGTCGGCAATGTGCCGAACGCATATTATGTGCATGATTAAGCCCGCAGTGTGTTTAGCTAACAGCCGACAGCTAATAGCTAATAGCTTGCTGTCGCAATAGGTAAGATATGATGCTACGCAATATAGTCAATAACTAATAGCTGATATTTTTCGCTAAAAACGGCAAAAAATAATTTAACCGATAGTAACTTCGTTTTAGAGTTACTATCGGTTATTTCTGTTTATTCAGTTTCAGCGAAGCCGCTATTAGCTATTAGCTGTTAGCTGAACACGCTGTGGTCTATTCTCCGATAAACCTATCCATAAGGCTGTAGCCTACTTCAATAAAGTTGCCTGATTCCTTTGCGGTTTTTTCAGTAAATGTAGAGAGTCCGGAATCTTTTGCCTTAGATTTTTGGTAAATAAGGTATGGCACCGGGTCGCTTGCATGAGTCATTGTTACAATAGGTGTGGGGTGGTCGGGCAAAATCAAAACCTTGTAATCCTCGTAATCTTCAAGCGCAGGTAAAACAGCGCCTAAGATTTTTTCATCTATAATCTCAATAGCCTTAACTTTATTTTCGGGCTCATTTCTGTGACCGCATTCGTCTGTAGCCTCTAAATGAACATATACAAAATCTTTTGTTTTAAGCTCTTCAATAGCACACTGTGCCTTGCCGTCAAAGTTTGTATCTATGTAACCTGTAGCACCTTCTACATCAGGTGCTGACATACCGGCACATTTTGCAATTCCTTTAAGTAAGTCGACCGCAGAAACAATAGAGCCGCTTACGCCGTATTTTTCTTTAAAATCAGGGAGAGCGGGTTTTGTGCCTTCGCCCCAAAGCCAAATAGAATTTGCAGGGCGTTTGCCCTCAGCCATTCTCTTTTTGTTTACAGGGTGTTCCATTAAAAAAGCGTAGCTTTCTTTCATCATAGAAATAAGCTCTTTTGCATTTTCGCTTTTTGAAAGGTATTCTTTTATAACTCTGCCCGAAATATCGTGAGGAGGAGTCAAACCGCCTAAATCAAGAGTGCCGTTGTTCCAAACAAGACAGTGCCTGTAGGCAACACCCGGATAAAAAGCAAATATATCATTACCGAAATGCTCTTGAACACTTTTAATTATTTCAGATGCTTCAGCAGTTGAAATATCACCTGCACTGTAGTCAACCATAGTTTTATCTTCGTAGTTTTCTTCGTCAGAGAGCGTTACAAGGTTGCAGCGGAAGATAATGTCGGTATCTTTCATATCTACACCGATGCTTACAGCCTCAAGGGGCGAGCGGCCTGTGTAACATTCTTTAGGGTTATAACCTAAAACACTCATATTAGCAATGTCGCTGCCGGGTTTAAGTCCGTCACCAACAGTTTTTACAAGACCTATTTCGCCAAAACGGGCCAGCTTATCCATTCTCGGTTTGCAGGCACATTCCATAGGTGTTTTGCCGTTTAAAGCAGGAACTGGGTAGTCTGCCATACCGTCATATAAAACAACCAGATATTTCACTTGATTACCTCTTTTCATTATAACTTTATACCTTTATAATACAACTTATACGGTAGTAATGTCAATAAAATGAAAAGAGATTTTACGGAAAATGCGGTTTAAAGCCCTCGCCCAGCACATCGGTTGTTTGAGTAACCATAATAAACGCTTTTTCGTCTGCCTGAAATATTGCTTTTTTTAATATGTGAGACTGTGCGTTTGAACAGGCGCATAAAAGCAAATCCTTATTTGTGTTGGTAAATGTGCCTATAGCGTTAAGCTTTGTGGAGCTTCTGCCTATTTCATTTTTTATGATTTGAGTTACTGTCTCTCCGTTTTCTGTAATTATCATTAAAAGGGTGCCGCGGTTAAAGCCGTACATAACTTTATCAATTACCGTTGACGCTAAAATTGTAGAAATAAATCCGTAAAGAACAGTATCAACATTTTTGAATACGGGCCAGCCTAACAGAATAACGGTAATATCTATAATCATTGTAACCGTGCCTATAGAAAACTGCGGTTTTACCGTTTTTAATGTCATAGTTAAAAAATCCGCACCGCCCGAAGATGAACCGCGCATATAAAACAGCGAAAGCGCAAGACCTACAAGAATACCCGAAAACATAGCCGCTAAAAGGCGGGAACCGGAGTAAGCAGGAAAATAAGGAAACACCAAATCTATAAAAATTGTGCATATAATCATTGTTTTTATAGATTTTAAAATAAATTTCTTACCGATAAATTTAAGGCTTAATATAACAAGCGGAATGTTCAGAATGAATGTAGTAATACCGATAGGAAGATTAAATAAATGATTTAAAATAATACCTATACCTGTAAGCCCTCCCGGTGCGAAGTCGGCGGCTTTTGCAAAGGAATATATACCGCAGGCATAAATTGCACCTCCTATAATATCAAATAAAACATCAATCAAAGCATTTTTGATTTTTTCGCTTTTCATATAATCACCCGTATTATTTTTGGGAATTATTCTTTATTTATTAGTGAAAAGTTTTAAATATACAGTGCTGACAGAAGTCGGTGCTGTTTTTATGTATGGAATAGAGTTTTTTACGGACAGGCAAAAATGCCTGTAATCATATACATTGTGTTGTCAACAATGGGAGCGTTTATAGCTGAAATTATACAAAAGCATTGCCTGCGGACTTTGAACCGTATACACGGTCTACATTAACAAATCTACAAAAAATTCATAATATAAATTAGGCATTGCCTAATTTATTCAAGGAGAATTTCAATGGATAATAAACGATTTAATATAACAGAGGAGGTTATGCGTACTGCAGAAATGGCCGATACAGACAACCGTACCAACCGCTTGCACTGTGTTTCTTCAAAATTTCCCGATGAAACGCCGGTTGCTATGGCATATATACCGTTTCAGTTAGACAGAACAGCATACACTCCAGAAAAGGCTTTTGAAAACGGCACATTGTTTACGGTGCTTAATAAACCATTTAAAGGAAGAAGTGTTCGCAGTGAGTGAAAGAGAAAAAATGCTTAAAAAAGTTTCGGTTGCACAATTCGCTGCTTGGGAGCTTCACATGTATCTCGACACGCACCCGTGCGACCGTACTGCAAATGAAATGTTCAGGAAATACACAAATGAAGCACGCGCTCTCCAAAGGGAATACGAAGAAAAGTACGGCCCTCTCACAACTCAGAATTCGGAAGAGGCTGACTGGCTGTATAACCCATGGCCATGGGAAACTGAAAGGGGATACGATTAAGTTATGTTCTGTTATGAAAAGAAATTGCAATATCCGGTAAATATTAAAAATCCAAATCCGAAGCTTGCACAAATAATTTTAACTCAATACGGCGGACCGGACGGTGAGCTCGGTGCTTCGCTTCGTTATCTGTCACAACGCTTTACTATGCCTTATGCAGAACTAAAAGGGTTACTCACGGACATAGGTACAGAAGAACTCGGACACCTGGAGATGATAGGGGCAATTGTTTATCAGCTTACCCGTAATCTTTCAATGGAAGAGATAGAGAAAAGCGGCTACAGTGCATATTTTGTAGACCATACTACCGGCATTTATCCGGCAGGCTCAAACGGTGTTGCTTATAATGCCAATTCTCTTGCCGTTAAAGGCGATGTTATAACCGACCTTCACGAAGATTTGGCGGCAGAGCAAAAAGCAAGAACTACCTACGATAATATTCTTCGTCTTGTAGACGACCCTGATGTAAGAGACCCTATTAAATTTTTGAGAGAGCGTGAAATAGTTCACTATCAAAGATTCGGCGAGGGATTACGCATAGCCACAGATAAGATGGACAGCAAAAACTTCTATGCTGTTAACCCGTCTTTTGACAAACCTATGAGGCGATAGTTAGCTAACAGCCGACAGCTAATAGCTAATAGCTGCTATCGCGTATGGTTAGTTGTTAATGCTTCGCACTGTGGTTGATAGCTAAAAATGGGATGAAAATAAACCGATAGTAACTTTATTCTATGGGTTGCTATCGGTTGAACGGTTTTTACGGACTGTTGTCGGTTACAGGACTGACTTTTGCGGAATATTTAAAACTATTTTAATATTTTTATTAAATATGTTTTTATATTACATAAAAGTTAATTTAAATAATGCAAAGAATTTTATGTAAATTACAAGGTTCGACAAATTTCGATAGACTATATATCGTAATTAGTATAATTTATAGTCCGTATTATTCCAACAAAATTGGTATCATAATTTTGTTAGGAGTGATACTTATGACCATATCCGAAGCTACAAAATTACGAATTGAAGAATTATGCAATGAGAGAGGACTGAATTTCTGTCGACTTGCGACTATTTCCGGTGTTCCGTACACAACCGTTAAATCTATTGTTTACAGTCAAAGTAAAAATCCGAGCATAACAACTATTAAGAAAATTTGTGACGGCCTGGATATAACGATAACAGATTTCTTTGATACTGAAACATTTAGAAATCTTGAACAGGAAATCAAATGATTTAAGCCGACTTTTTGGGTCGGCTTTTTTCTATATTTCTATTATATATTTTTCTGCACCTGAAAGATAGGCTGAATAGTCTATTCTTATTAGGTTATCGCTTTCAAAACAGTTAGGATGATGAAAGGCAATATGCCCGATATAGCCAACATAGTTTATGGTAAAATTTTTGTTTAAGGCATAAATATCATCCCGTTTTCTCTTTGTGGGTTTCTTGCCGTCACCAAAGCGAAAACCCTCTGCTTCGGCATTCTGCAAAAATATTTTTGCAACATTTTTGCTTGACAGATATACATACACCCTGCCGTCAAGATTTAATAATTCTGCGATTGTTCTCATAAAAACACTCCTCCTATAAAAATACTTCCAAAAGAGTGCAAAAGAAAACTCCCATCGTTATGATGGGAGCAAAGAAAGAAATGTTAAAAACACAACGCCCATCATTCAAGCATTAGCACCTTACAGAAAGCAGGTTGCTGTGTGGTCAACGGGCTTGTCCCTCGCACACTCTTTATGGTGTTTTTATTATATCATTAAGCTTTTATATTGTCAACAGAGAGATAAACAAAGGAATATTTTCGGGACTTTATTATTTTTGTTTTTTACAACGATAATATTTCTGACTTTTTCTTTTTTGTAAGCTTGTTAAGAATTTCATTATAGGATTTATCTAATAATTCCTTAACTATATCATCAGGAACATTGCCGTCGGCTCTTATGGAATTCCAATGGGTTTTATTCATATAGTAACCCGGAATAATGTCATCGTAACTGCTTCTGAAAAATTCACCGTCAACAGGATTTAACTTTAATGTAATATATTTAGGATTGTTTTCGGAATTAAGACAAATCGCAACAAACATCTTGTCGTCAACCTTGTATCTTATCCAATTCCAGTCTGCCTGAAAGTCCTTTGCAACACCTTTTTTGCTAAGCAAGAAATCATCTATCCAATCATATTTCATACTATAAATACCTTTCAGAGTTATTATCAATCACTCAATAATTTATTCAGCGAATCAATGAAAGCCTTGTCGTTTTCATTGGTTCTTTTCTTTGGACCTTTTAGGTGGGCGCCTGACAATCTTGCTTTCTTTGATTCGTGGCGGGTGGTGAGTAGCATTGTCAGGTTGCTGTCATTTATTATCAGCCCGTTTTGTGTAATAGGCTTACCACCCTTTGAAAGCACCATTGCAGAAAGTCCGTAGTCCTGCGTAACAACAATATCCCCTCGGCTAACCCGATTAACAAGTGCAAAATCAACGCTGTCGGCACCCTTTGACACGGTTACGGTTTTTGCGTAATCACTGCTTATAATGTGACTTGTGTCGCAAAACACAATAACATCAACCTTATTCTCTTTCGCTATCTCGATTGTCTGCTTTACAACAGGGCAACCGTCTGCATCAATCAGTATTTTCATATCGTCATACCAAGGAATTAAGCAAGGCTTCGCAACCGGCGTAAATATCCTTGCAGCACCTGTCAAAATCACGGGTGTACCAAGGGTCAGAAACATCTGCGCCGCTACCTGTGTATTCCATTAACTTGTGAATTTTGTTGCCATTATCTCCGCCGAAAATACGAGTCATATTGCGAATGTTGGTACTGTCCATACCAATGAATAAATCGTATTTACCGTAGTCGCTCGCTTTAAGCTGAACAGCTCTTTTACCGCTTGGGTTAATGCCGTGACTTTCAAGAACAGCACTTGCAGGCGGATAAACAGGATTGCCCACACCGTTCCATATTTCTTCTGTACTTGTGGCAGAGGAGGAAACAGCAAATTCATCTGCAAGTCCTTTTTTATTTATTAAGTCTTTAAATATAAATTCCGCCATCGGCGAACGGCAAATGTTGCCGTGGCATACAAACATAATCTTTATCATATCGCTTTTACTCACTGTTACAATTCTTATTTATTCTTATGTAATGTCCTTCTTGTATAGCCGCAAATGTAGCCAATGCACAGACAAATGCTCCGCTGTATTTCAAATCAATAATGCTTACTGTCAGCGGAAGAATAAACAAAAACAGTCCTGTAGTCTTATTCATAACGGAATGTACAGCCACAAGCCTTTTTTGTACTATAAATCCGGAAACTATATTTATAATTTTTTTTATGGCAATAATGCCTAACCAAATATAAATCCAAGTGGGAATATCTAAAACGGGAATGAGTTTAACAAGGCTTGCAACGGTAAATATAAAATCTGCAACCGTGTCAAGCCTTGAGCCCAAATCACTTACCGTATTTGTTTTTCTGGCAATAGTGCCGTCAACCATATCCGTAAAGCCTGCTGACAGATAAAGCATATAAAACGC
The DNA here is from genome assembly GCA_051881295.1 of Acutalibacteraceae bacterium. Lineage (GTDB taxonomy): Bacteria > Bacillota > Clostridia > Oscillospirales > Acutalibacteraceae > DTU089. The sequence continues at coordinate 22,121 of JBJEPP010000096.1, forward strand.
AGGTGAAAAAGCAGGGCAAAACAGCAGAGCAACACTAAAAATAATTCTTAAAGCTGTTACGAAATTTGCCATTGCTCCGCCTCACTTTTTGCTTGTTCATCGTGGTAACACATAATAAAACCTTGATTATATGATATTTCATTAGTGTGTTGTTGTCAATAAAAATAATTTGAGCCGAGAGCAATTATTTACTCTCGGCTTTGGTGATTATGCTGGCTCTGTTAAAAATCGATTTCGTATTCTAAATATCGCCTTGCCTCGTTTTTTGCTTCACTTTGAACAGTTGTATTACCGGCAAATTTCATTTCAGAAGCTTTTGTACTATAAATCCGGAAACTATATTTATAATTTTTATTATGGCAATAATGC
>JBJEPP010000097.1:0-21935 GCA_051881295.1 Acutalibacteraceae bacterium
ATGAAAAAGAATGGAATTGGGCATTTGTTTTGAAAGAGGAAAACAAGGTTATCGGTACAGGCGGTATCGGCCATAGTGCAATAATGGATGGCTACTGGGGTATGGGATATAATCTTCACTATGATTATTGGCACAAGGGCTATTGCACCGAGGCTATGAAAGCAATAATAGAATTTGTGCACAAAGAGTTGGGTGTTGATAAGATTTGCTCATACCACGCAACAGATAATCCACGCTCCGGCAAGGTTTTGGAAAAGTGCGGACTGAAATTTCACCACTACGGTGAATATTCAAAAACAGACGGCAGTCAAACATTTAAGGCAAAATTTTATACATTGGAGTTTTGATTATGGGAAAGGTCCGCATAAATTTCAACTTCAACCGACGACTGTTCGGTATATTTAAACAAAGGGTTTATACAATCTGTCGCAAGGCAGAATATAATCGCAACAACAGTTGCGTATGTAATCCGTCACAGGTGGTATGTAATCAATCCGAAAGAAAAATACAAGGCTTGCATTACATACGCCTAACGGAGATTAAGTACATCTAACGGAGATAAAATACATCCAACGGAGATTACATACCAATCCTTCTGATTAAATAAAAAAAGAACGAAGCTTTCACTTCGTCCTTTTTGGAGCTGATAACCGGAATCGAACCGGTGACCTCATCCTTACCAAGGATGCGCTCTACCGACTGAGCCATATCAGCGAGTTCAACAGAACAAAAGTTATTATACATATAAACAATCCGTTTGTCAAGAAAATATTGCAGAAGAAAGTCGAATTTAACAAGAATTTTTATATTATTTCAAAATGACTTTTTGCGTTAGTATTTTTACCAAAAATACATTACAAAATTTGTTCTAAAAATGCAGTTTTATTGCTATTTTTCTATTCACATTTCAGTTTTACTGTGTTATAATGTAGACTGTATAATAGCAGAATTGTGTGCTTGTGCATTTTATAGCTGAAAACGGCGGAATGTGCTATAGAGTGCCATAGATTTATTTAATAGGCATTGAGCGCAGACTCTTTTCGGCTGTAGATAAGAAAGGGTATTTTTAAATGGCTAAAGTTGTTTCTATCGTTAACCAAAAAGGCGGCGTGGGCAAAACCACCACCGCAGTTAATATGGCGGCTGCTTTGGGTTATATGGGCAAAAAGATTTTGCTTGTAGATATTGACCCCCAAGGTAATACCACAAGCGGTTACGGTATACAAAGAAAAAATTTGAGGGCTACATCTTACGAGCTTTTAATAGGCTCCGCCTCTGCCGAAGAATGTATAATCAAAACAAGGTTTCAAGGGGTAGATATTATCCCGTCAAACATAAATTTAGCGGGGGCAGAGATTGAGCTTGCCGGTATGGACAAGCGCGAGTCGCTTTTGAAAAATGCTCTTTTAAAGGTGCAGGAAGAATACGATTTTATGTTTTTTGACTGTCCGCCGTCTTTAGGTCTTATAACCTTAAACGCTCTTAACGCGTCAGACAGCTTCTTAGTGCCTATTCAATGCGAATATTACGCTTTAGAGGGTCTTTCACAGCTTATGGCAACAGTCAGAACCGTTAAAAGGCTTTATAATCGGTTTATAGAGCTTGAGGGTGTTTTGCTTACTATGTACGACGGCAGATTAAATTTAACTCAACAGGTAGTTACCGAAATAAAGAATTTTTTTCCTAAAAAAGTCTACGGTACGGTTATTCCGAGAAATGTCCGTCTTTCCGAGGCGCCGTCTTTCGGCGAGCCTGTAATTTATTACGACAGAGGTTCCCGCGGCAGTGAAAGCTACCTGAACTTGGCAGAAGAATTTTTAAAACAACAGGTATAAGGAGAATATAAATGGCACCTAAAAAATCAGGTTTAGGCAAAGGCTTTAACGCAATTTTTGCCGATAACTCTGTTAATGAAATAAGCGGCAATAACGGTCCCGAAAAGGTAAAGCTTATTGATATTGAGCCAAACCGTGAGCAACCCCGAAAGGTTTTTGACGAAGAAGCATTAAATGAGCTTGCAAACAGCATCAGTCAGCACGGCGTGCTGCAGCCTCTTTTAGTCCGTCCGCTGCCTAACGGAGTTTATCAGCTTGTGGCAGGTGAAAGACGCTGGAGAGCCTCCCGTCTTGCAGGGCTTACGGAAGTGCCTGTTATTATAAGGGATTTAACCGATTCCGAGGTTGCGGAAATTGCACTTGTAGAAAATTTACAAAGAGAAAACCTTAACCCTCTTGAAGAGGCTAACGGATACAAAGAGCTTCAGGAAAAATTCCAATATACTCAAGAAAAAATCGCGGATATAGTGGGAAAATCACGCTCATCTGTTGCAAACTCTTTAAGGCTTTTAACCTTGCCCGATAAAATTCAGAAAATGGTATCGGACGGAGTTTTAACAACGGGTCATGCAAAAGCAATTTTGTCGGTAGAGGATGATAAGCTTAAATCCAAATTGGCAAAAATGATTGCAGAAAAAGAGCTGTCCGTAAGAGAGGCCGAAAAGTTAGCACGAAGCATTTCTAAAGAGAGTTCCGGCAAGCCGAAAGCTAAAAAGCGTAACCCGTATTATGACGAGGCGGAGCTTGCTTTATCCCGTGTTTTGGGCAGAAAGGTCAGCATTACAAAATCGTCAAAAAAGGGCAGTCTTGAAATAGAATTTTTTGACGATGACGATTTAAAAAAATTATTAAAAATCTTTGATAACGAATAATATGAAAAGTAGGTAGGATGATATGATAGATATTAAGTTTTTAAGAGAAAACCCTGACATTGTGAAAGAAAATATTAAAAAGAAATTTCAGGACAGTAAGCTTCCTTTGGTAGACGAGGTTATTGAGCTTGACGCCGAAAGCCGCAAGGCAAAAGGCGAAGCAGATGAATTAAGAGCTGCCCGTAACAAAAACAGCAAAATGATAGGCGCTCTTATGGCTCAAGGTAAAAAAGAAGAAGCCGAAGAACTGAAAAAGAAAGTTTCGGAAGATGCTAAACGCCTTGCAGAACTCGAAGTTTCAGAAAATGAGCTTTCTAAGAAAGTTACCGATATTATGATGGTCATTCCGAATATTATTGACGACAGCGTACCTGTTGGTAAAGACGACTCCGAAAATGTTGAAATTCAGCGTTTCGGCGAGCCGGCAGTACCTGATTTTGAAATTCCGTACCACAGAGAAATTATGGAAGCTTTTGACGGCATTGACCTTGACTCTGCCGCAAAGGTTGCAGGCAACGGCTTTTACTATTTAATGGGTGATATTGCCCGTCTTCATTCAGCGGTTATCTCTTATGCAAGAGATTTTATGATAGACCGTGGCTTTACCTATTGCGTACCGCCGTTTATGATTAGAAGCAATGTTGTTTCGGGTGTTATGAGCTTTGCCGAAATGGACGCTATGATGTATAAAATCGAGGGTGAAGACCTTTACCTTATCGGTACAAGCGAACATTCTATGATAGGTAAATTTATAGATACAATTATTCCCGAAGAGAAACTTCCGCAAACTCTTACAAGCTATTCGCCTTGCTTCAGAAAAGAAAAAGGCGCACACGGTATAGAGGAGCGCGGCGTATACAGAATACATCAGTTTGAAAAGCAAGAGATGATTGTTGTTTGCAAGCCTGAAGAAAGTAAAATGTGGTTTGATAAGCTTTGGCAGAATACCGTTGACCTTTTCCGTTCGTTAGATATTCCCGTAAGAACTCTTGAATGTTGTTCGGGCGACCTTGCAGACCTTAAGGTTAAATCTGTAGATGTTGAGGCATGGAGTCCCCGCCAGCAAAAATATTTTGAAGTAGGCAGTTGCTCAAATCTTTCGGACGCACAGGCTCGCAGACTTAAAATCAGGGTAAAGGGCAAAGATAAAACATATCTTCCTCATACTCTTAACAACACAGTAGTAGCACCGCCGAGAATGTTAATTGCGTTTCTCGAAAATAACCTTAATGGGGACGGCACCGTTAATATTCCTGAGGTTTTAAGACCGTATATGGGCGGTAAAGAAAAGTTAGTACCTACGGTAAAATAATAAATATGAGAGATAACAGGGATTTAAAAAAAGATTATAAAAAGGACAGAGATTTCGACTGCTTCCATAAGTCTGAAGAGAATAATAAAGATATTATTTTCGGCAGAAATTCCGTAGCGGAGGCAATTAAGGCGGGCAGACCGTTAGACAGCATTTCTGTTGCCCGAGGCGAACGCTCCGGCTCTATTCCTAAAATTCTTGCGGACGCTAAAAAAAGGGATATTCCCATAAAAGAAGCAGACAGAAAAAAACTTGATTATATGTGCGGTCACGGTAACCACCAAGGCATTATCGCAGTCGGTGCGGTTAAAGAGTATTCTTCTGTAGACGATATTTTTGCCCTTGCCGAAGAAAAGGGCGAGCCGCCGTTTATAGTAGTGTGCGATGAAATTGAAGACCCACACAATTTAGGCGCTATTATTCGTACTGCCGAGGCAGCAGGGGCTCACGGGGTTATTGTACCTAAAAGAAGAAGCGCTCCCCTCAGCTACACAGTTGCAAAAACATCGGCAGGTGCTGTTGAATTTATGCATGTAGCAAGAGTAACGAATATTCCGCAAACCTTAGATGAGCTTAAAAAACGCGGAGTGTGGACATACTGTGCCGATATGGACGGCGAAGCTTTCTATAACGCAGACCTTAAAGGTCCGGTTGCGCTTGTGGTCGGCTCTGAGGGTAACGGTGTAGGCAGATTGGTTAAAGAAAAGTGCGATGTTGTTCTTTCTATGCCAATGAAGGGCAACATAAATTCTCTTAATGCATCTGTTGCGGCAGGCATTTTAATGTATGAAATTTCAAGGCAAAGAGATATATAAACGGGAATTGATCAGAGGTGAAAGGGTTTGGCTGAAGATAACAGAAAAAGCAGAAAATGGTCGTTAGAAGAAATTGACGAGCTTCTTCAAGACAGTGGTATAATCTCAAAAAAAGAAGAAGTTAATACAGAGGAAACAGTATCTGCAAAAACGCAGGTTTTTAACCCACGCCCTATTCACGATGAAACCATTGACCATCAGATTATTTCGGAGAAAATCGAAAAAACCGATTCTGTGGTAGAACCTCAGGTTTACGGCTCTATAGGCAGCGAAAAATACCGCGACAGGTTCTTAAACAGACCTATTCAGAATCTTGAAAAAACTGCCGAACATAAATTCGTTTCGGAAGAAGATATTAAATACGAACGCAGCGGTTTTATTAAGAAAAAAGGCAATTTTCAAAATACCGCGGATTTTTCGCCCATACCTACTTTAGTGCCTGACGATAAAATATCCGATGAAGCTTCCCTCTCGAAAACAACGGTTTTTGAGGGTGAAAAGGGAGATATTAAGGAAGATTTAGGCAAAACGAAAATAAGAACTCAAATGCTTCGCTCATTGGCTGTTACAGACGGCGGTGATGTTATTATGGATGATATAATCGAAGAGGACGATTCCCAATTAACATTTGAGGGCTTTATTACCGAAGAAGACAGCAGAAATATTGTAGATGAAAGAGAAGTAGAAAAAGAGCTTTCTAAAAAGCGTAAAGAAAAAACAGAAACATTTACTATTACAAGTGAAATGCCGAATACCGAAAACAGTGAACCTAAAAAGAAATTCGGTATTGATGAATACAGAACCGAAGACGATAAAAACAAGGTTTCGTACAACCTTAAAAAGAATATGCAAACAGCATATGCAGGCGCAATAGGCACATTTCTTTGTTTCGGCGCTCTTTTAGCCGTTTCAATTTTAGGCTTGTTGCTGACCGAACTTCAGAATGTGTTGCTGTTAGTTTCTTTGGCATTGTTAATTGTTGCAACTGCCGTTAATTTTAATTCTTTATTAGACGGCGCTAAGTCTTTTAAAGGTTTTAAATTTGACAGAAATACAGGTTCTTTTGTTTCGCTTACAGCAGGCTACATTCAAAATATCGCATTTTTAATTTCTACAGGCGCACCCGTTGAAAGAGGATTACCTATATTAACCTCGGCCGCAGTTTTACCTGTAGCTCTTAACAGATTGGCAGAGTATTTTGAATATAAACGAATTACAGGGAATTTTGAATATATTACTTCTGAGGAACTTTATTCCATAGGTAAAATCACAAAAAAAGAAACTGCATTTGAGATTGGCAGGGGGCTTCTTTTAGATGACCCCGAAGTGCTTTGCTCTCAAAAAACAGCTTTTCCTACAAGATTTTTAGAGATTTCCAAATCATATTACCCATCAGACGAAATAAACGGCAAGCTTATACCTATCAGCTTCGGCGCTTCTGTTTTAGTCGGCGCGCTTTCAATGCTTGTAACAAAAGATTTTTTTTCAGGTGTTACTGCATTTACGGCATGTATTACCATAAGCGTTCCGTATTTTGCTCACTTTGCGGACGCACTTGCCATTTTCAAAAAGTCGTCAAAGCTTTTAAATAAAGGCGCAATGATGTCGGGCTGGGAAGCGCTGAACCAATGCGAAAGCGCAAATGCGGTTGCCGTTGATTCGTCAGATATTTTTTCAAAGGACGGCGGCAATGTTTACGGTATTCATCAGTTTTACGATATGCAAATTGATGAAGCCATACTTTACACCGCCTCGCTTCTTATAAATTCAGGCGGACCTTTAGGCAATCTGTTCAAAAGAGTTATTGTAGGCGACACTTCGCTTTTACCGCCGGTTGAAAGTTTAACTTATGAAGATAAGCTGGGTCTTTCCGCATGGATATTCAACAGACGAATTCTTGTGGGTAACAGTGATTTGCTCAAAAATCATAATGTGGAAATACCTGATAAAGACCTTATAGAACGCCATTTAGCGGAGGGCAGGTATCCGCTGTTTTTAGCTATAGACGGCAAAGCCGCCGCAGTGTTTATTATTTCTTACGATATAGATTACGACAATGCAAAGCTTTTAAAATCTATTGAAAAAAGAAGTATTTCATTGCTTGTAAGGGCTGACGATGCAAATATTACCGATGAAATGCTTTCAAACAGATTATCGTTGCCGCAAAGCGGAATTAAAGTACTTTCGGCCGTTTCGGGCGATATTTATAAAGCCTACACCAAAGGAGTTACTTCTTCAAGCGATGCAGTCCTTTTACATGACGGCAGGGCAGAATCTTTTCTTTTGGCTATAAGCACCGCGCTCTCGCTGGACGGAACAAAAAATGTATTAAATCTTTTTCAGTGCTGTGCCGTAGGACTCGGCGTGGCTATTGTTGCGGCGCTTTCGTTAGTATCGGGTTTAGAGTCCTTAGGTGCAATTCAATTAGTTTTAATACAGGGATTTTTCACGGCCTTAACATCACTTTTTATAACAGGTGCTTTAGGCGGCAAAAAATCCGCGAAACCTAAGAATAAAGCCGAAACAGCCAAAAAGCCGAAAAAATCAAAAAAGAAAAAATAATTATAAATCGTCCGCATCCTGAACAGGCTCTTCATAATATACGGGCACACCCGTATACGAGCCGTTAACATCACTTAAAATGTCGGTATCTGTGTCGGTTTTAAATTCATCAACTATTTTTTCGGTTATATCATTATTCTTTTTCATATAATCACCTCTTAAATATCTTTTGAAGAAATATGAAATTTATGCGTTATATAGGTGAAAGCCTTTATATATATTTCCAACAGAAAGGAAGATTCAAATGGATAAAGTTCGCTTAGGTATTATCGGTATAGGTAATATGGGCTCTGCTCATGTAAAAAACTATACTGACGGTAAAATGCCTGAAATCGAGGTTACAGCAGTATGCGACCTTAAACAAGACAGATTAGATTGGGCAAAAGAGCAGTTGCCCCAAGTAAAAACCTTTTTAGACTCAACAGAAATGATGGACTCAGGCGAGGTGGATGCAATTCTTGTTGCTACTCCTCACTATGACCACCCAAGACTCGTTATAGAGGCTTTGGAAAAAGGTCTTCATGTTATGAGTGAAAAGCCGGCAGGCGTTTATACAAAAGCAGTTCGTGAAATGAACGAAATTGCTTCTAAGTCAGATAAAAAATTCGGCATTATGTTTAACCAAAGAACAAACTGCCTTTACAGAAAAGCAAAAGAAATTGTTGCAAGCGGTGAATACGGCGAGCTTCGCCGTGTTACATGGATTATTACCGACTGGTACAGAACACAGGCTTATTATAATTCAGGCGGATGGCGTGCAACATGGTCGGGTGAAGGCGGCGGCGTTCTTCTTAACCAATGCCCTCATCAGCTTGATTTATGGCAATGGATTTGCGGTATGCCTGAAAAAATCACCGCAGTTTGCCACGAGGGCAAATGGCATGATATTGAGGTTGAAGATGATGTTATGATTTATGCCCAGTACCCTAACGGAGCTACAGGCACATTCATTACAACTACAGGTGATTATCCGGGTACAAACCGTCTTGAAATTACTCTTGAAAAGGCAAAACTCATTTGTGAAAACGGCAAGCTTACTCTTACTAAGCTCAGCAAGGGTCAGTCGGAATATATTATGTCATCGGAACAAGGCTTCTCATCTATTGAATATACTACAGAAGATGTAGAGCTTGACGGCAGAAATGTTCAGCACCCTGAGGTTATGAATAAATTTGCAGCTGCAATTCTGAGAAATGAAGAAATGACAGCCAACGGTCAAGAGGGCATTAACGGCCTTATGATTTCCAATGCGGCATTTCTTTCATCCTGGCTGGGCAAAACAGTAACTCTGCCTATAGACGAAGATCTTTACTATGAAAAACTTCAAGAGAAAATTAAAAATTCCAAACATAAAAAAGTAGTTAAAGAACAAGTACAAGGCGATATGAATTCTACATATTAAAACTGATAAAAGGAAAATGTATTTATGAAATTAAAAATTTCTAATAGTATAGTTTCTATAATGATTGTTTTGTGTTTGATGACCGGTTTTTCGGTTCTTGCATTTGCAGAGCCGGAAGACCCGTTTGAACCCCCTAATATTTCTATAAGCGGTGAAGATGAGAGCGGCGAAACAGGTGATGATTTAGTAATTGACGATATAGATAATACGACTAAAACAACCGCCAAAGCAACTACCAAAGCTCCCGCTACAACTGTAAAGCAAACTCAAAAAGCAACAGAAAAAGCAGACGAACCCGAACAAAACAATAACAAAAATAATTATAATTACGATAACCAAAACAAAACAGAGGAAACCACAAAACAAACAAGCTTTATGGTATACCTTGAACGCAACAACGGCGAAAAGCGTCTTTCTAAAAAAATGGAAAGCGAGGGTATAGTTCCCGCACCTACAGAGCCAACCCGTGAGGGTTACACCTTTGAGGGCTGGTATAGGGATAAAGAGCTTACAAAACCTTGGGATTTTTCAAAAGATATAGCTACAGAAGAAATTACCATTTATGCTAAATGGAGTGCCAATGAGGATACTGTAGTCCATAGTATTACGGTAGACGCAAATATTGTGGGCGGTACTATTGAGGTTAACCCCACATCTGCTTCGGAAGGTGAACCTATATTTATTACAGTTACACCTGATAAAGGCAAAAAAATTGTTAACGGCAGTCTTTTGATTAACGGAGCTTCAAGTGATGTTTTCAGCTTTATAATGCCTGCTGAGGATGTTGTTATATCTGCACAGTTTGAAGATAAACCTGAAATTGTAGTAGACAGTGTCGATAACAAAAAGCCGATTTTATATATTATTGTTTTAGGCTTAGTTGTAGTAATTGTTGCTGTATCTGTTATATTTATTAAACGCCGGCATGATATGTTAGCGCCTCTTGAGGAAGAAGATTTCAACATTGTTCCTGACGATGATGACGACATCTCTTGGGTTGACGAGTCTATTACGGTTACAGACGGCTTTAAAGACGGCAAAATTGTGGTAGAAGAAGCTACACCTGACTACGGTGCCCGGGATGTGGACGATGAGTTGGATCAGTATTGACAGCGGTGAACAAGTGTTTAGCTAACAGCGAGCAGCCCACAGCTAACAGCTTGCTGTCGCGTTTGGCTAAAAGCGACTGCTTCGCATTACAGTTAACGGTTTGTAGTTAAACTTAATTTCACTAATACCAAAAATATAAAAATTGACCGATAGTAACTCTGAGTTCAGAATTACTGTCGGTCTTATATTTTTTACTGTCAGCGAAGCCGCTGTTAGCTATAAGCTATTAGCCGTTAGCTTATAGCGTTATGCCGTCTTTGAAAATAGCAATCTCCTCAATTCCGTTTTGTTCGTTAAGGGTTTTTTCGCCGTTGGCAACTCTTAAAATATAATCCAAAAGTCTGTCGGTTGCTTCACTGAATGTTTCGCCGTCTAAAAGAGTGCCGGCATTAAAGTCTATCCAGTTTTTCTTTTTAACCGAAAGCTCTGTGTTTGTGCTTATCTTAACTGTAGGTACGGGTGCGCCCAACGGCGTGCCTCTGCCTGTTGTAAAAAGAATCATAACAGCACCGCTTGACGCTAAATTTGTAGTAGAAACTATATCGTTGCCGGGACCCCAAAGAAGTGAAAGTCCTTCTTTTTTACAGGGCTCATACAAATCTAAAACATCTGTAACGGTAGAAAAACCGCCTTTTGTAATGCAGCCTAAGGATTTTTCTTCAAGGGTGGTAATACCGCCTGCTTTGTTGCCCGGTGACGGATTTTCGTATACTGTCTGACCGTGTGCCGTAAAGTAATCTTTAAAGCCGTTAATTAAGTTAACACCTTTGTTAAATACCTCCCGATTTTCGGCACGGTCTAAAAGCCGTGTTTCTGCGCCGAACATTTCAGGCACTTCCGTTAAAATCATTTTTGCGCCGTTTTCGGTAAGCTTATCGCAAAGAGTACCGCAAAGAGGGTTTGCCGTAATGCCTGAAAAACCGTCAGACCCACCGCATTTAAAGCCTAATGTAAGCTTTGAAATCGGCTGCTGTGTGCGTATGTCATTTTTGATTATGCTGTAAATTTCTTCAACAATTTTTACACCGCTTGCAATTTCGTCTTCACATTCCTGCATATTAAGAGTGCGAACGCGGGTTTTATCACAACCGTCAGTAAATTTTTTCATATATTCAAGATTGTTGTTTTCACAGCCTAAAGAAACAAGCAATGCTCCGCCTACATTGGGGTGGTTGCATAAAGCGCTGATACACTTTGCGGTATATTCTGCATCGTCACCTAACTGAGAACAGCCGTAAGGGTGGTTGAAGTATTGAATAATGTCAATCCCCAATTCTTTTTTTGCTGTTTCTGCAATGTTTTTTACTGCCATATTAGCACAGCCGACAGTCGGAATAACTAAAAGTCTGTTTCTTATACCTACTCTGCCGTCATGACGGAGATAACCGTTAAAAGTAATATCTGTATCGGTTTTTTTGTACTCTGTGTCGCCTTTAAAGGTGTATTCTGAGTGTTCGGTTAATGCGGTTTTAAGGTTGTGCGAGTGAATGTGACTGCCTTTTTTAATATCCTCTTTTGCAACACCTATAGGAAAGCCGTATTTTATTACATATTCGCCCTTTTTAATATCTGTTAAAGCGAATTTGTGCTTTTCGGGAATATCCGTAATGAGAGTTACACCCATATATTCTTCGCCTGATTTAAGGGTTGAGAGCGCTACCGCCACATTGTCTTTTTCGTTTATGTAAATGTACTTCTCCATCAGATATTCTCCATAGCCTTTTTAACGCCTGAGGTTTCAATATATTCACAGCAATTTTCAACAAATGTTACTGCGCCGGCAATTTGCGTAAGGTCCAAACCCAAAAAATCAACATTAGAAAGAACCAAGTCAATTTTGTTCTGTGCACCGTTTACACTGTTAAAGAAATCAAGAACTTCTTTATTATCTTTGATTTCATAGGTGTTGTCGCCCCGTTTGCCCAAGAATATGCCGTTTTCGTCATATTTGCCGTTGTAAAACTCAATAAGGCAGGAGAGTCCGAAGAAAAGCCGTTTCGGGAATTTGCCGGCTTTAACATTATCAAGTAAAGACGGTAAGCACCTTGCTTTGAATTTAGAAACAGAGTTAAGAGAGATATCCAACAGTCTGTGGTCGATAAACGGATTATTAAATCTTTCGAGTACAGCGGCGGCAAAATCCTCTTTTTCTTTTTGCGGAAGCGGAATAAAAGGAATAATTTCTTCTTGCAAAACGGTATTTATAAAGTTATTTACCGTTTCGTCATTCATCATATCTCTTACAATATCAAATCCGCTAAGGTATGCACCCAACACGCTTACCGTATGAGCGCCGTTAAGAATACGGACTTTACGCATTTTGTAGCCTGAAATGTCAGGGCAGAAAACAGCTCCCAAGCCTGCTTTGTCTGCAGGGAATACATCTTTTAAGCCATCTTTATCTTCAATTGCCCAAAAGAAGAAAGGCTCTGCCGTGTCAAGAAGATTGTCGCTGTATCCTAATTTTTCTGTAATAGAAGCAATTTCGTTTTTGGGGTAGCCTGTAACAATTCTGTCAACAAGCGTGTTGGAAAAACCGCATTTTTCAACCCATTTCGTAAATTCTTTGGGTAAATCCCAAAGGTCTGCATAAGCCAAAACACATTTTTTAAGCTCTGTGCCGTTATTTTCGATAAGTTCAACCGGCAAAATGAATAATGTGCTGTCATCACTGCCGTTAAACTCTTTAAATCTTTCGTAAAGCACACGGGTAAGCTTCGCAGGGTAACTGCTCGGTGGAGCGTCATCTGATTTATCACTGTCTGCAAATTGAATACCCGCCTCGGTTGTGTTGGAAATAACAATTTTAAGGTCAGGTGATTTTGCAACCTCTAAAAGAGCGTCAAAATCTTCGTAAGGCGAAATACATCTTGAGACGCTTTCAATAATTCGTGTTTTTTCAACGGCTTTTCCGTTTTCTCTGCCTCGAAGAATAAGAGTATAAATGCCGTCCTGAGCATTTATCGTTTCTGTTAAACCTTTTTCTATAGGCTGGCAAAGGACTACACTGCCGTCAAATAAACCTTTCTCATTCATAACATCTACAAGGTAATCTGCAAATGCTCTTAAAAAGTTGCCTTCGCCGAATTGTAAGATTTTTTCGGGGCGAACAGATTTTCTTTTATAAACATCGTTAACAGTTTTCATAAAGATACTCCTGACAGTACATATATTTACATTTTAGATTATACAATGGAATGTTGAAAATTACAAGTAATTGACAAAGATGTTTTTATAAAATATAATTATATTCAGTACATTTTCGGGGAGCAGATTATGAAAATTCTTGAACAGTTCATAAAAGGTAAAAAGCAAGACCAAAATCTTTGCGAAGACGGTCTTTATATAAGCGATGATTTTATTGCCGTTATAGATGGCGTTACGGCTAAAAGTCAAAAGACTTTTTTCGGTAAAGCAGGGGGCAGAGCCGGTATGGAAAAGGCAAAAGAGGTTATAGGCGGCCTGCCTTATAGCATAGACGGCGAAAGTGCCGTAGAGCTTATTAACCAAGGTATTAAAACACTTTACGAGGGTGAGCCTACAGGCGAAGCGGCAGTATGCCTTATGATTTACAGTAAATATAAAAATGAAATATGGGCTTTAGGTGACTGCCAATGCCTTGTAAACGGCGAGTTTTTCAGTGACGAAAAAGAAATAGACAGCATTTTGGCCGATGTGAGAGCCCTTGTCTTAGAATTATCACGCATTGAGGGTGCAGATGAAGAAACCTTCTCTGAAAACGACCCGGGCAGAGCGTATATAATGCCGATTTTACAAAAACAGCATTTACTTTCTAACAGTAACAGCAAATTCGGTTACGGTGTTTTAAACGGCACTCCTCTAAAAAAAGGCGCGTTAAAAATTTTAAAGGTTAACAAGGGTGATACGGTTGTACTTGCAAGTGACGGCTATCCTAAGATTTTTAACACTCTTAAAGAAAGCGAAGATTACCTGGCCTTTACTATAGAAAATAATCCTCTTTGTGACGGCGATTACCGTTCAACCAAGGGTATTGTAAAAGGTAATTCATCTTTTGACGACAGAACATATATCAGATTTGAGGTGTAAAAATGAGACCCCACAAAAAGAAAAATTGCGCTCAGCGTTTTGAAGCTTGCGGCGATATTGTTATAAAAGATTTAAAAGAAACAGGCAACTGCTCTGAAGAGTTGTTCGGAAACGATAAGCCGTTACGCATTGAAATAGGCTGTGGAAAAGGCGATTTTATTGTAGGCACCGCCCAAAAAGAGCCCGATGTAAACTTTTTAGCAGTAGAAAAAGTCGGCGATGTTCTTGTTATGGCGGCTGAAAAGGTGAAGAATGCAGAACTCACAAATGTGAGAGTTTGCTGTATTGACGCAACAGAGCTCTCTGAAATCTTCCCCGAGGGCAGTATTGACAGAATATACCTGAACTTTTCTGACCCGTGGCCAAAAGCAAGGCACGCAAAACGCAGACTTACATATAAAACATTTTTAGAGATTTATAAAAAGATTCTAAAGCCGGGCGGAGCGATATACTTTAAAACAGATAACCGTCCTCTTTTTGATTTTTCTTTAGAAGAAATGAAAGAGTTCGGTATGCGCCTTGAAAAAGTCACTTACGATTTACATAACTCCGAATATATGGAGGGCAATGTTATGACCGAGTACGAGAGAAGATTTTCGGGCATGGGCGTGCCCATAAACAGGGTTGAAGCGTTTTTCGGCTAACAGCGGCTGTCGCTTTTGGGTACAAGTGACTGCTACGCAATGCAGTTAACGGTAAACGGTGAACGAGTGAACGCTTCGCAAGTGTTCAGCTAATAGCTTGCTGTCGCAAGCCGAATGAAAAATGAAGAATGAAAGCACAGTGATTACAGCACAACTTAATGTGCTTGCAGAGACAAAAACAACTTTACTTTTATAAATAAATAAAACAAAACAGATAGTAATTCAAGTTTAAGCGGTTTGAACTTACTATCTGTTCTTTTATCAAAAAGCATCTGCTTTTTTATTGATTTTATTGTCGAATTATTTTATTATGCTTTTTGGAATAAGGCAGACAATTCATAAACGGTAGGCGGTTAGCTCTCTAATTAAGAGGGCAATGCCCTCTAATCTGATTAGGGGGTGATGCTATGGAGTACTTAGTAATACTTGCGTTGATAATATTGCTTTCAACCGGTTATTTATCAGTAACCAATTCAAGCACAAAAAAATAATCGCCCCAACGACCAAATTGCAGCGATTATTTTTAACTATAATTCGGGTTAACCGTCTGTTCGGTTTGCCTTATTTCATTTATATTATAATATCATTGTACTCATTTGTCAAGCACCTTAATAGTGCTTGCTTTTTTTGCGTAGCAGCCACTTGTAACCAAAAGCGACAGCATTAAATTATATTCGAACGAAGTGAGCTATACCGAAATTTTTCACTTTTAATTTTTCGTTTTTTATTCGGCTTGTTCACTCGTTCACCGCTGTTAGCTGAATATGTGTTTGCAACGCAAACAGTAAAAAGAAAAAAGTCACTCAAAGAGTGACTTTTCAAAGTGTCGGCATCGCCCTATTTTCCCGAGCAGCTTCCCGCTAAGTATCTTCGGCACTGTTGAGCTTAACTACCGTGTTCGGAATGGGAACGGGTGGACCCTCAACGCCATCAACACCGACTATCTTCGTTCGAAGTCCGTTACCGTATCTCCGAAGAACAGTGACTATTATACCACCAAAATAAGAAAAGTCAAGAGATTTTTTAAAGTTTTTTCAGAATTTTTCAGTTATTTCTCACTTTAGTAAAAAAACATCAAACAAAAGAATAAAAAATTACAAAAAAATGTTGATTATTCATATAAAATGGTGCATAATTAAAATGATTAAATTTATGCTTCTGTGATTATTGGGTTTACAGAAAGCTTACGAATATGGAGTTGGAAAAGTTATGGCAAAATATTCTATTAGTTACGATATTGGTACAACAGGTATTAAAACCTGTATATTTGAGTTGGGGGACACTATAAAATTAGTATCGGCATCATCGGAAGGGTATAATCTTTATGTTTTACCGGACGGCGGTGCAGAGCAGGACCCTAAAGAATGGTGGGAGGCTATGTGCCATACCACTAAAATAGTATTAGACAAATGCGATGTAGATGTAAAAGATATATGCGGTATTTCTTTTTGCTCACAGATGCAGGGTGTAGTTCTTGTAGATAAAGACTGCAAGCCTGTAAGAAGAGCCATGAGTTATATGGATCAGAGAGCAAGGGAAGAGCTTAAAAAGGGTATAGCATACGGCCCTCAAATCGCAGGCGCATTTATACCTAAGCTTCTAAAATCTCTTATGATAACAGGCGCTGTAGCCGCTTCTGTAAAAGACCCTGTCTGGAAATATAAATGGGTAGAGGCTCACGAGCCTGAGGTTTTCTCTAAAGTACATAAATGGCTTGATGTTAAAGAATATTTTGTTGCCCGTATGACAGGCGAATGTGTTATGACTCATGACTCTGCCTTTGCAACACTTCTTTACGATATTAAAAAACACGAATTCAGCCCTACAATGTGTAAAATGCTCGGTGTGCAGATGAAGCATCTTCCGAAGATTGTAAAGTCTGCCGAGAAAGTAGGCGCGCTTTTAGAAGAGCCTGCTAAAGAGCTTGGACTTATGCCAGGCACTCCCGTATTCGGCGGCGGCGGAGACGCTTCGCTTATAGGCGTAGGCGCCGGCTCTGTAGCAAAGGGTGATACTCATGTTTACAGCGGTACATCAGGTTGGGTTTCGACCGTTGTAGATAAAAGCATTGTTGATTCATCTGCCATGATTGCGGCTGTTGTAGGCGCGGAAGAGGGCGTTTATAACTACTTTGCAGAGCTTGAAACCGCAGGCAAATGCCTTGAATGGGTTAAAGACCATCTGGCACTTGACGAAATCGGCGTTTACCTTGAAACTAAAAATGTTACCGAGGAGTTCGAGGCTAAATATACAAGTCTTTATGATTATATGACCGAGGTTTGCAGCAAGGTTCCTGCAGGCTCCAACGGTGTTATATTTACGCCGTGGCTTCACGGCAACCGCTGCCCGTTTGAAGACCCCAATGCAAAAGGTATGTTCTTTAATATCAGCCTTGAAACAGGCAAAAGCGAACTGATAAGAGCTGTGTTAGAGGGCGTTTGCTACCATCTTCGCTGGTTCTTGGAAACAGAAGAAAAGAAAGTAAAGTCATCAGATAAAATCCGCTTTGTAGGCGGCGGCGCACTTTCTGAGCTTACTTGCCAGATTCTTGCAGATTGCACGGGCAAGGTAGTAGAAACTGTTGACGAACCTCAAAATGTGGGCTCAATGGGTGCGGCTGTGCTTGTTGCGGTTGGTCTTGGTATGTGCAGTTCTATTGCCGAAGCAAAAAAACTTATACCTGTTGTTAAAACATTTGAGCCGAATACGGAAAACAAAAAAGTTTATGATAAATATTATGAGGTATATAAAAATCTTTACAAATCCAATAAAGGTAACTTTGCTAAGCTTAACGGGTGAAATTCATTAAATAAAAAGCAAAAAAATCCTCGTAAACTGTTGAAAGTTATGGTATTTTCTGCTAAAATTACAAGTAATTTGATAAAGGAGTGAAAAGTAATGAATATTGCATTGATAGCTCACGATTCAAAAAAAGAACTTATGACGCAATTCTGCATTGCATATTGCGGTATTTTAAGCAAGCATGATCTTTGTGCTACCGGTACTACCGGTAAGCTTGTGTCTGAAGCTACCGGTTTGAATATTGAAAGATACCTTAGCGGCAGTCAGGGCGGCGCTCAGCAAATCGGCTCCCGTATTGCCTGTGATGAAATAGATATATTACTTATGTTCCGCGACCCGCTTAACCCAAAACCGGGCGAACCGAATGAAGCTAATCTTTTAAGGCTTTGTGATGTTCACAATGTTCCTGTTGCTACCAATATCGCAACTGCAGAAGCTCTTATTCACAGCCTGGAAAACGGCGATCTTGATTGGCGTGACATTGTAAACCCCAAGAATAAATAAAATAATTCTGCGAAATGCTTAATGTGGGTTTGGTTCTGTAAATCTGTGTCGGGTATATGAGTTGCGTCTCATTTACCCGATTTTTTACTGAGTCTGTTAGTTTAAATTTAAGGAGTTTTTTTGATGGCATTAAATATTCAGGCAATCAAAGGCACAAAAGATACTTTGCCCTGCGAAAGCTACAAATCACAATATATTGAACAGGCGGCTCTTGATACCGCAAAAGCTTACGGCTTTCACGAAATGCGTACGCCGGTATTTGAATATACCGAACTTTTCGACAGGTCCGTTGGCGAAACAACTGATGTTGTTCAAAAAGAGATGTATACATTTTTAGATAAAGGCGACCGCTCCGTAACGCTTCGTCCGGAGGGTACGGCAGGTGCTGTCCGTGCATTTTTAGAGCACGGTTTATTTAACGAGCCGCTTCCTCAAAAGGTGTGCTACCTTACATCCTGCTACCGTTATGAAAAACCGCAGGCAGGCAGGCTTCGTGAATTTCACCAATTCGGTATAGAGTGCTTCGGTGCGGCTACCGCTTTTGCAGATGCAGAGGTTATAGCCCTTGCAAACAGTTATTTTACTTTTTTAGGACTTCAGAACTATACATTAGAGATTAACTCTATAGGCTGTCCTGAGTGCAGAAAAAAATATTCAGAAGCCCTTAAAGCATATTTTGAAGATAAAAAAGCCGACCTTTGCGAAACCTGTCTCTCCCGTTTAGAGAGAAATCCTATGAGAATTTTGGACTGCAAAAGCCCTGTATGTTCAAAAATTGCAGAGGGAGCTCCCGTAGTGCTTGATTATATTTGTGACGACTGCCGTGAGCATTTTGAAACACTTAAAAAAGCCCTTGACAGCCTTAATATTTCTTATGAGGTAAATCCGCAAATTGTTCGGGGACTTGATTATTACACAAGAACTGTTTTCGAATTTGTTTCGCAAGATGAAAAAACAAAAGGTCTTGTTATTTGCGGCGGCGGCAGATATGACGGCTTGGTAGAAGAGCTCGGCGGTGCGTCTATGCCGGCGTGCGGCCTTGCTATAGGCTTAGAAAGACTTTTAATGGTTATGGAAGAAAGCGGCGTGCAGTTCCCGCAGGCGCCGAAATGCAACCTTTCAATAGTAACGGCAGGCGAAAAAGCATTATTTAAGGCGTTAGAAATTTCAAGCGACCTGAGAGCAAACGGTTACAGCGTTAATATAGATACGGTAGGCCGTTCAATTAAAGCACAAATGAAATATGCAAATAAAATCGGCGCTGAGTTTACCGTTGTTATTGGCGATAACGAGTTGGAAAGCGGCAAAGCAAAGCTTAAATCTATGGAAGACGGCGTTGAAACCGAGGTTTCACTCTCTTCTTTTGACGAGGGCTTTGAAAGGGCGTTTATGGATAAGGCCGTTTCTGCATTTCAAAACGCAGATTTCGGCAATTTAACACAGGCAGATATTGATAATCTTTTAAAGTAATTATTTAATTGAGGTGTTTTTATGGATATTATAGACATTTCAAGAGATTTAATGAAGACACCCGTTTATCCGGGCGATCCGGAGGGATATGTTGACCCTATCAAAAAAATTAAAGATGGGGATAATTGCAACTTAAATTCAATATATACATGTCTGCACACTGCAACCCATGTGGACGCACCAAACCATTTTATTGACGGCGGAGCTAAGGTTGAGGCTATGCCCCTTGATTTGTTTATAGGCGAGTGCCTGGTTGCAGAAACGCCGCCCGGACCAATTACGGGCGCATTTGCAGAAGATAACTTTCCCTTTGATAATTGCGAAAGACTGTTAATTAAAGGAAACGGCTTTTCATATCTTATGGAAAGCAGCGCATACTATATTGCCGATTCAAATATAAAGTTAATCGGTACAGATTCTCAAACAATAGGTATTCACGGAACAAACGAAATTATTCACAAAGCGCTTCTCTCAAGAGATATTCCCATAATCGAGGGTCTGGATTTATCGGGAGTTGAGCCGGGAAGATATTTTCTTATGGCACAGCCTCTTAAGGTTTCGGGAGTTGAAGCCGCACCCCTTAGAGCAGTTTTGGTAAAAGATTATCTGTTTTGGAGTAAATAAGCTATGAGATTAGATAAATATTTGAAAGTTTCAAGAATTATAAAAAGAAGAACCGTTGCCAACGAAGTGTGCGATGCAAAGCATGTTGAGGTTAACGGAAAAATTGCAAGAGCCTCTTACGAGGTAAAACCCGGTGATATAATTGCTATACAAATGGGTAGTAATCTTACGAAATACAAGGTTTTAGCTGTAAACGAATATGCAAAAAAAGATGACGCACCGCTTATGTATGAGGTAGTGGAGTAAACGGTGAACAAGTGAACAGGTGAACGGGTGAACAAGTAAACGGTCTTCCTTTTTCTTTACCGATAACATTTGTCACCGTGAATATAAAATATTCTTACAAATTTAAAGCTACAGTCAAAGCAGTTTGATGTATGAAAACTTAAATTTGTAAGGGTATTTTTTTATAAACATTTTTAAAATTATTTAATTAACCAAAATATTCGCTCAAAAAAGTGTGATATATTGTTATATATTCACTAAAAAAATGTAAAATAATCCTTAATATTCCCTTTAAAAAGTGTGAAGCGGTGTTGCATATTCGCTCATATTTGTGTATAATATAGTCAATAGGTGTATATTGGAGGTAAACTTTATGTATTTAAAAAGAAAAATCGACACATATTTAAAGGACTGGAAAAATAGCGAAAACAGAAAACCTCTTATAGTAAAAGGACCAAGACAAATCGGTAAGACAGAGTCCATAAGAAAGTTCGCAGAAGAAAACTATAAAAGCGTTGTTGAAATCAATTTCGTAACCTCTCCAAAATACAAACAAATCACATCGGACGGTTATAGTGCCGAATCGGTAATAAAAAATATATCTTTAATTGATCCGTCATATAAATTTATTCCCGAAGAAACTTTAATATTTTTCGATGAAATCCAAGAATATCCGGAAATTGTAACATCTCTTAAATTTTTTAGTATTGACTGTCGTTTTGATGTAATTTGTTCAGGTTCTCTTTTAGGTATTAATTACAAAAGAATCGAAAGCAACAGTGTGGGTTATAAAACCGACTATAACATGTACTCCCTCGATTTTGAGGAATTTCTTTGGGCAAAAGGATACACATCAGATGTAGTGGAAGATATGCTTATTCATCTGAAAGAGTTGAAGCCGTTTTCTGAACTTGAGCATTCTGTATTTTCTTCTCATTTTCTGGATTACTGTATTCTTGGAGGTATGCCGGCTGTAGTGCGTGAATTTATTAAAAATAAAACCTTTGAGGGTACTCTTGATATTCAGCGTCAATTACTTGCAGACTACAAAGAAGATATTCGCAAATATGCTGTGGGTGTTGACCAAACCCGTATTATCAATGTGTTTAACAGTATACCTGTACAACTTGCAAAAAAAAATAAGAAATTCCAGTTATCCAAGATGGAAAAAGGTGCTCGTTTCAAAGATTATCGCGGATGTATTGAATGGCTTGAAGATGCGGGAATGGTGCATACTTGTTATTGCCTTAATAATGCGGAACTACCGCTAAAAGGTAACTATGATATCAATAAGTATAAACTGTATTTTTGCGATACAGGACTTTTTGTTGCTCTGCTTGATGATGAAGCTCAAGAAGATTTGAGAGCGAATAAAAACTTGTCTGTATATAAAGGAGCCTTGTATGAAAGTATTGTAGGAGAAGCCCTTGTAAAAGCAGGTTACAGTCTTTATTATTTCAAACGCGATGACTCTACTCTTGAGGAAGACTTTTTCGTTAGAACTGCTAACGATTTGATACCTATAGAAGTAAAAGCAAAAAACAGTAAGGCAAAATCATTAGAACAACTTATAAAAAACGATAAATATCCTGATATATCTTATGGAATTAAGTTTTGTGCAGGAAATATTGGATTTGCAAATAATATTTATACCTTTCCGTATTACTGTACATTCCTATTGAAAAGGTAT
>JBJEPP010000098.1:0-5890 GCA_051881295.1 Acutalibacteraceae bacterium
GAATATATCTTTTTTCTGATTCTTCGTCAATACCGTCAAGCATCTGAGCGTCTCTTGCAGTACCGAGAGTAGCAACAGAAAGCACCTGAGTCTGACCGCGTGTAAACATACCTGAGCCGTGAACTCTTGAAAGAAGGTCTACCTGAGCGTTAAGAGGACGGATTTCGTCAATACCGCGGCCGTCCACACGCTTGCCCTCGTCAAGAAGCCATCTGCGAACAACAAATTTTTGAAGCTTGTAAAGGCAGTCGTCAATTTTTTCTGCCTCATCGGGGAATTTTTCGTCAAATTCAGCATGAACGGCGTCATAAATAGGAAGAAGTCTTTCATCGCGGATTCTCTTATCGTCTGTATCAAGAGCAACCTTAACATCTTCAAGAGCGAATGCTTTAACTGCTTCGTAAAGCTCTTCGCTTGGGTCGTTTGACTCAAAAGGAATTTTTTCTTTGCCGATTTCTGCGGCAATAGATTTTATAAATTCAACGATTTTTTTGTTTTCTTCATGAGCGAACATAATACCGTCAAACATAACCTCGTTAGAGATTTCGTTTGCGCCTGCTTCAATCATGGCAACAAGGCTGTCTGTAGAAGCAACAGTAACTGTCATTTCTGTTTTGGCTCTCTGCTCAAGAGTAGGGTTAATAACATATTCGCCGTCTACAAGTCCGAGAGAAACCGAAGATACAGGACCGTCCCACGGAATATCAGAAATAGCAATAGCTGTAGAAACACCCCAAAGAGCCGCAATTTCAGGCGAGCAGTCGGGGTCTACAGACATAACCGTAGCTACAACAGAAACATCGTTTCTCATATCTTTTGGGAAGAGGGGGCGAATAGGTCTGTCGATAACGCGTGATGTTAAAACAGCCTTATCTGACGCTTTGCCCTCGCGTCTGCCGAAAGAACCGGGAATTCTGCCTACCGAATAAAGCTTCTCTTCAAAATCTACCGAAAGCGGGAAAAAGTCTACGCCCTCGCGCGGTTTAGGTGCCATTGTAGCTGTGCAAAGAACTTCTGTTTCACCGTAACGAACAAGACAAGAGCCGTTTGCAAGCTGTGCCATTTTGCCGGTTTCAATAACTAACTTTCTGCCGGCAACTTCTGTTTCAAATACTTTGAAATCCTTGAAAAACATAAATTTTACCTCTCTGTTTTTTATTTCCATATCGTTTAGCAACAAAGAAAAACACAAGGTTTCAGGGCTTGTACTTTTCTTTATCGCTAAAAAAATATGGATTGATTTAATTATATTTTACCCTTAAAATTAAGGTATAAAATGTGTTTTAAAAAACGGCTAACGGGACAAATGCAGTTTTGCATTTGCCCCGAATTAAACAATTATTTACGAAGACCGAGACGAGCAATAATAGCACGGTATCTTTCAATGTCTGTCTTTTGAAGGTAAGCGAGAAGATTTCTTCTGTGACCTACCATTTTAAGAAGACCTCTGCGAGAGTGGTGGTCTTTGTGGTTGTCTTTTAAGTGTGCGTTAAGGTCGTTAATTCTTTTTGTAAGAACTGCGATTTGTACTTCAGGAGAACCTGTGTCGCCCTCGTGAATAGCATACTCTTTGATAATTGCTTGTTTTTCTGCCTGTGTCATAAATTTCACCTCATTAAAATATTCCCGAATAACCCAGTAATACGGTCAGGTGAATGCTGTAATAACAGCTTACTCCGTACTCCGAGTTATAAGGCTTTGATATTATATCACAAGTTTTTTCATTTGTAAAGGATTTTTTGTTGTAAGGCGGGAATTTATAAATTGCAATATAAAATGTCCACAAATATTAAGCGGTTATTCAGTCTTCGTCACCGTTTATGTACATTTCTTCCGTTTCGATTTGCCCTTTTTCAAAATTTCACGCATTTTTTCTATATTGTTTTCTTCCAATGCATCGGTAATAATATTAAATAACCTGAAATACATCTTCTTGTACATAGGCTCACCTTTCATATACCAAAATGGGATTATTTTATTATACCGTTTTGGTATAATTATGTCAAGGTGATTTTATGAGATTAAAGGAACTGCGAAAAGAAAGGGGTATAACCCAGCTAAAGCTTGCGATGGATTTGGGCTTGAGCCAAAACACAGTAAGCAGATACGAAACAGGGGAAAGAGAAGCTGATTATAAAACTCTTATTATGTTAGCCGATTACTTCGGTGTTTCTATTGACTACCTTTTAGAACGAACAGATGAAAAATAAAACTCCTTCGTTGTGTGAAAACGGAGGAGTTTATTTTATATTAAAATAATTACATCTCAACAGCGGCTCTTTCGACTGTAAGACCTTTTTTGTAGCTTTCCATAAATATGTTGAAGGATTCTGTCAGCTCATCGTCTGCATTTAATGTACTCATGCCTTGTGAAGCAAAGATTTTTTCGTCTAAATAGTCAGGTAAAAGCTCATTTTCGCCTTTATCGGCGGCAAATAAGGCTAATACGGCAATACCCCAGGCACCGCCCTCGCCTGCGGTATCCATAACTGTTACAGGTGCGCCCATAACTGCCGAAAGAACTTTCTGACCGATAACGGGAGTTTTAAAGAAACCGCCGTGACCGTAGATTTTATCAACTGAAACATTCTCTTTTTCGAGAATTTCCATACCTATTTTAATACCGCCGAAGCAAGTGAAAAGCTGAACTCTCATAAAGTTTGCAAGTGAGAAGTTGCTGTCGGGATTTTTAAGAAAAAGCGGTTTGCCTGTTTCAAAGCCTGTAATATATTCGCCTGAAAAATAGTTGTAAGAGAGGAGCTTTCCGCAGTCTTTGTCGGCTTTTGCACTTTCTTTGAAAAGAGCTGTAAGAAGTTCACCCATAGAACACTCGGCACCCATTAAAGCTGCAACCTCTTTAAAAAGAGAACCCCAAGCGTTTATATCGGAGGTACAGTTATTGCAATGCACCATAGCAACGGGAGCGCCGTCCGGAGTAGTTACCATATCTATTTCGCGGTAAAGCTTTTTAATGTTGTTTTCCAAAACAAGCATTGCAAATACAGATGTACCTACCGAAACATTGCCTGTTCTTTTACGGACGCTGTTTGTGGCAACCATACCCGTACCCGCGTCACCCTCGGGCGGACATAACGGAACGCCTGCTTTAAGGTCGCCCTCAGGGTCTAAAAGCTTTGCGCCCTCTTCTGTTAGGTAGCCTGCGTTTTCGCCTGCCACAAGAACTTTAGGGAGAATGTCTTTTGTTTTATAGCTGTAGCCCTTGCTGTTTAAAAGGTCGTCAAATTTTTTAAGCATTTCAGGGTTGTAGTCGTTGTTTTCAATAGGGAACATACCCGAAGCCTCGCCCACACCCATAACCTTTTCGCCTGTTAAAAGTGTGTGAATGTAGCCCGCAAGGGTTGTAATGTAGGCAACATCTTTTGTGTGGCTTTCACCGTTTAATATTGCCTGATAAAGATGGGCAATGCTCCAACGGTCGGGAATATTGTAGCCGAAAAGCTCCGTAAGCTCTGCGGCGGCAGCTGCTGCGTTAGTATTTCTCCAAGTGCGGAAGTTTGCAAGAAGCTCTAACTTGTTGTTAAATGGGAGGTATCCGTGCATCATACCGCTGATTCCCAAATATTTTAACGATGCAAGAGTAATGCCGTAACGGTCTTTAACATCTTTTTTAAGAGATGCGTAGCAACCCTTTAAACCTGCAAAAATTTCTTCTAAGCTGTAGGTCCAGATGCCGTCTGAAAGGCTGTTTTCCCAGTCGTAACCGCCGACTGCCAGAACCTCGCCGTTTCCGTCAATAAGAACACCTTTAATTCTTGTTGAGCCAAACTCAATACCGAGTACTGCTTTGCCCTCTGAAATAAACTGTTTTGCGTCCATAGTTTTTACTCCTTTATATCAATAGATAATTCTTTGATTTTATCTCTCAATTTTTGAAAATCGCTTAAAGCCAAAGGCTTGTTATTGGGGTTTCTCAACAGAGCCGCAGGGTGAAAAGTACCCATAAAAAGTATATTTCCTTTTTGTACAAATTCACCGTGGTGCTGTGTGACTCTAAACTCTTTACCGATTAACTTTTGAGCAGCTATTCTGCCGAGACATACTATAATTTTAGGTTGTATAAGCCTTGTTTGGTGCCTTAGCCACTCAATGCAGCTTTCCTGTTCCTCATCTTTAGGGTCTCTGTTTTGAGGGGGTCTGCATTTAACAATATTTGCAATATAAATATTTCTGCGCCTGTCAAGACCGATTACATCTAAATATTTGTCTAAAAGCTGACCTGCTTTGCCCACAAACGGCTCACCCTGTAAATCCTCGTTTTCACCGGGGCCCTCGCCTACAAACATAATATCCGCATTTTCGTTTCCTACACCGAAAACAACATTGTGACGGGTTGAACACAGCTCACAGCCTGTGCATTTTGAACATTCTTCCTTTAAAATGTCGAAACTTTCGTATTTCATAAAATTATAAGCTCCTTAGGGGAGTCGGTTAAATTCTGACAGTCGTTTCGCTTAATGTATGCCATATCTTCAATGCGGACGCCGAATTCCCCCGGAATGTATATGCCGGGCTCAACGGTAACAATGTGACCGTATTTTAAAACTGCTTCACTTCTCGGTGAAAGACTTGGATTTTCATGAATCTCAATGCCTACGCCGTGGCCTGTACCGTGACCGAAAAATTGGCCGTAGCCTGCGTCTTTTATAATATCACGGGCTTTAGCGTCTGCTTCTTTGCAAGTAACCCCTGCTTTAAGCGAATTGAGAGCTTCAAGCTGTGCCTGTAATACAATGTTGTAAACTAATTTCTGTTTACCTGAAATATTGCCGACACCTACAGTCCTTGTCATATCGCTGTGGTAGCCTTCAAATACAGCACCGAAGTCCATTGTAACAAAGTCCCCGTCTTTAACTACGGTATCGTCAGGCACTCCGTGTGGCATAGAGGTTTTTGCCCCTGTTACGGCAATAGTTTCAAAAGATAAAGCCTCTGCACCGTGGGTTAACATATAAAAATCAAGCTCTAAACCGATTTGTCGCTCGGTAACGCCGGGTTTTATAAAAGTCAAAATATGACGGAAGGCATCTTCGGCGATTCGTTGAGCCTTTATAATCTTTTTAACCTCATCTTTGGATTTTGTAATGCGCAATGCGTTTATTTTATTTTCTAATTTGTTGCTTGCAACTAATTTAATAGGGGAGAGAGCTTTTTTCAGGCTTTCAAATTGAGAAACAGTGAGCCGCTCTTTTTCACATAAAACCTTTTCTATGTTATTATCCTT
The DNA here is from genome assembly GCA_051881295.1 of Acutalibacteraceae bacterium. Taxonomy (GTDB): domain Bacteria; phylum Bacillota; class Clostridia; order Oscillospirales; family Acutalibacteraceae; genus DTU089. The sequence continues at coordinate 5,243 of JBJEPP010000098.1, forward strand.
TAAATAGTTTACAATCTCAGCAGAAACACGGGTTAAAAGCTTTGCGGAACAACCTGCAACGGATTTTTCCGCCGCTTCGATATAACGGCTGTCTGTAAAGAAAACCGCGTCACTTCCGGTTACAACAAGAAAACCGTCTGTAGACGGAAATTCCGTAAAATAACGGCGGTTAACCTCTGAAGAGATTATTAAAGCCTCGTTCTTTGCTTTTATTATATTTTGGAGTTTTGAAATGTTCATAAAAGCTCCTTTCGGCTGCAGAAAAGTATTTCTGCTTCATATAATAACACATTTAACCGTAAAAATAAAGTAAAAAGAAAGAGATAACCCTAAAATTTAGGATTATCTCTAAAGTATTATCAATATTTGCGTTTACGAGCAGCCTCTGATTTCTTTTTTCTTTTTACAGAAGGTTTTTCGTAGTGTTCTCTTTTACGAACTTCTTGAATAACACCGTCTCTTGATGTTGCTCTTTTAAATCTGCGAAGAGCGCTGTCTAAAGACTCATTTTCTTTAACTTTTACCTGACTCATTTATAATTCCCTCCCTCCGTTGATTACCAACAAAGGTATTAAATATCAATATACAGCGTTATTATACAGTATGTGCTTTGAAATGTCAAGTGTTTTTTGTTACAGTCGAAACTAT
>JBJEPP010000099.1:0-21555 GCA_051881295.1 Acutalibacteraceae bacterium
TCTCTTGGAAGGTGTGCGGTCTGAACTTGGGACTTTTCATACTGTGGCAATCGGGCAGAAATCCGATAAGTGATTGAATATAAAACTGCAGGTCTTAGGGGATCACCCTAACGAGGTATTTGGGAGTGGGTTGCCCAAATACGCTGCTCGCTGAAAGCACGAGCGACAGTACCGTTTTGGACTACCTGTCCATAAATGGTCTGCTCGCTAAGATTGCACACTCCTTTTTATCTGTGGCAGTTTATACATTCAAAATTAAATATCAAACGAAAAATAAGCACGGACAACAGAGTATTCTGCAATCCGTGCTCAATTTTTTATGCGTATCCGATGTAGAGTTCATACTGTGTATCGGATAATTTTTCTGCCCATATCCATACCGATGAAAATTTTTCGGTGTTCTTGTATCTGTTCATTCTGCTTTCAATATCAGCACCGATATTCTTACTACTTGCATTAGCAGATATGGGGTTATCCCAACATTCGATGGCTGTTTCTTCAAAAGTTAAACCAATGCTTTGAGCATAATTCTGTGCATAAGAAATCCAATACGATATATCAAATCCTTCAATTTGTTCAACTGCTGTTGTGATTTCCGAAGCAGTATTTGTTGTAATTTCAGACTCATATATTTCGCTTTCGGGCGTTTCTTTTTGCCTTTGGGTATCTTGCTTTGGCTCAGTATTTGCTGTTGTGATTTGAGAAATAATCGGCTCTTTTGACACCTTTTCAGTATCAGTTTCAGCGATAGTCGGCTGTGTTGTTTGTTGCGCAAATGTGCTTTTCTCAACTGCTTCGTTCCGAGTTTTCTCGGACAATTTTTCCGATTGCATTGTATCAATTACGACATTACTCGATAAACTTTCAGCAGCTTTTTTATCCGGCTCGCTATGGGCAGTGCCACCTATCATAGCAAAAATGATAGTCACTATAATTGTGAATATTACGATTTTTCTCATACAAAAATCACCTCGCTATTCACAACTTCCATTGCACGATTACGAATGTTGTCCATCTTCCGCACCCATAACATCGGGTTATCTGCTTTCAGTTTTTCCGTAACATTTTCTTTTTCGGCAAGCGATTTGACAAGCTGCGAAAACATTGTTTGTGCCTGTTCCTCTATGTCCGCAAGGTAAGGGTACAGCCTTTCCGATGTGAGTAGATTGTAATATTTTATGCGATGATGTTGTTTAAGATACTGTCTGTGTCGGTTTGCCCACACACCGATATGTATTTCATTTTGCTTTTTAGTAGCAATGCAAGGCAGTTGATAATTGACTTGATTTTGATAATGCACATTCATTTCTTTCATAGTAATCACTCCTCCGTATAAATGATTTTGTATTTCTTTTTCTTTGCTCCAATGACCTTTAAGAGAACATCATCAACTCCGTCGGTATATTTGCCTTGTGATATGAGTATGTTTCTTAAACTGTTGAGAGAACGGATAATCATACTGTGTTCGACATCATCAAGTGCAAGATAAAATGTGGTTTTCATAATCTTTCCTCCTTTGACTACATTTTAGCAAAAGGATTTATATTATACGAATGTGCGGATTTTTAGGTATAGAAAAAGACACCAACCTTTCGATTGATGTCTTGGTTTCTACCTCTGCAATGCCACGAATGTATTAAATTCTTTATACTTCCTTATCCATACGCAGCATTGCGTGAACGGGATTTTTTGTGCGGGTTAATAATCTATAGCCGAACCACATTGATTCGTTATTGTAAGGGCGCACTTACTCACAACCGTAAAGGCGGTGCAGTGAAACGGCCGATAATTATAATAAGTTGTTTAATTGTATATGTACACGATATATCGCCAATAAATGTTGTCAGGCTTTAGGGGGATTTTACTCTTCACTATAATTGTTAATCATAAAGAAAACTATAAACTGCAAAACAGCGGCAACAATTGTTGCTGCACCGACAGCAATATTTATTACGGTTAAAAACATAGTAGACAAAGTGATAATTACTTCAACTCCGATAGCAGCAAAGTAAAACCATGACAATTTATATAAAAAATGTTTTTCTCTTTTTTCTGAGAAGAAAAAGCCGATTATCAAAGCGATGGTTGCGAAAATGTTGACGAAGGTTACACAAAAGCCGTATCTTGTAGTAAAAAGAAATTCTAACCAATAGTATTCATAGTTTGAAAAGTATATGGTTGATATGCCGATAATCAAATAAGAAATAATGTTGAGGTTTTGTGCTAATATAAAACGTATTCGTGCTTTTTTCATAAAAGTGACCTCATCTTGTTTAAACTTAAAGGAATAATTATAAAAATATAGTTTAATTTATTTATACCATAATTCATAGGTAATTTCAACAACAAGGTATTGTTTATTGTAAAAAATCCGAACCCTTTTCCTATTGGGAAAATCTGGTTCGGATTTTTCTTGTTTGGTGCCGGTGACCGGACTTGAACCGGTACGATGTTGCCACCGAGGGATTTTAAGTCCCTTGCGTCTGCCTATTCCGCCACACCGGCACATCTTCTAAATTATAATATCAAAATAACCTATTGTCAAGAGTTTTTATCTGCAAGTTTAAAATTTTAAAGTATATTGCAAATAAAAATAAAACCAAGTATAATTTAAACCAAGGTATTTTATATAAAAAGCGAGGTTATAATATGAAAATTGCAAGTCAGACGGAATATGTTTCTAACAGGTTAAATGATTATGACGCTGTCAGAATGGTTGCCGAGGCAGGGTTTGACGCCATTGATTTTTCAATGTTTCACATGGCAAAAGACGATTGCCCTTTAAACGCCGGGTCATATAAAAACATTGTTAAAGAGATTAAGAATATAGCAGACGGCTACGGCAAGATTTTTTGCCAGGCGCACGCTCCGTTTCCTACACTGAAAGACGGGGATGACGAGTATAATAAAAATATGCTTCCTAAAGTCAGGCGCTCTATTGAAATTGCTGGAATGTTGGGCGTAGAAAATATTGTTGTTCACCCTGTATTTTTTGAAGAAAATAAATTTGAAAAAAATATGGAGATGTATATGAGTCTTGCTGAAGACGCTAAAAATGCGGGAGTAAAAATCGCTGTTGAGAATATGTTTGGCAAAAAAGACCCCGAAACAGGCAGAAAAACACCTAATGTATGCAGTCTTCCCGAAGAATTTACAAAGTTTTATGATGCTCTTCCCGGTGAATATTTTACCTGTTGTGTTGATATAGGTCACTGTGCGCTTGTAGGTTCAACACCTCAGGAGATGCTCCGCGCCTTAGGCGGCAACAGAGTAGGATGTTTGCATGTTCACGATAACGATACTTATGACGATTGGCACTTTCCTCCGTTTACTTTGGATTTAAATTGGACTGAAATTGCAAAAGCTCTTGCAGATATTGACTATAAAGGCTATTTAACCCTTGAAAGCGACAACATTTTAGGGGATATTCCTACTGAAATATATCCGTCAATGCTTCGTTATATGCATGATGCGGCAAGACATCTCGCAAGTATGGTTGACAGTTTCAGGTAAAATATAGAAAATGCACATTCCTTAGCCTAGGATGTGCATTTTTACATAACATTATTTTTTATTTAGCTTATTGTTTTGCGGTGTTTTGCTATCGGTATCATCTTCTTTGTCTTCTTTATCCGGAAAAAGACTGCCTAAAGCAAATCCCCACACCAAACCGAGAACAATTCCCAAAATGTGACTGTCCCACGCTCCGCAGGAGTTAAGAGATACTCCCGTCAATAAGCCGAAGCTTGCGCCTAAAGCTATATTTGTACCGCTGATTTTCTTGCGTTTGCTTTCTATGGCAAAGTTTACAGATAATATGGCTAAGGCTATACCCATCATAATCCAGGGTAATGCGGATGAAGTAAACTCTTTCATAAATATTTATCCCTTTCGGTATTATCAGGCAACATTCCTTGTTTCGCCTTTGAGAAACTCTATGTTAAGTTCACCCACACCGCCGTCAATATCAATATGATTTTCGCCTGCACCGTAAACGGAACCGTCATTCATATTTTCGCCCTCAAGCTTGGCTTCGCCTATGCCTTTGTCAAGCTCAATTCGGTAATCCTCGCGGCTTCCCAAAAGAGTTAAATCAGCCTCGCCTACGCCGTAGTCAATACTGCTTTTGCCCTCTATTCGGCTTTTAAGTGTAAGCTCGCCCACACCCATATCAAGCTCAAGGTTGCGAAGAAGACCGCCGTTTATTGTTAGCTCACCTGCTCCTCCGTTTAATTCGGCACGGGAGTTCGCCGTAAGGTTTTTAATTTCGGCTTCGCCTGCACCTAAAGTAATGCATAAATTATCGGCAGAAAGTGTATTGATTTTTACTTCGCCCGCACCTGTTTCAATAGTTGCATCGTCAAAAACAAAGCCTGCGGGTATTGTCAGTTTAATTGTGGCAGCATCAGAAAAAACTGAAATATCGTCTTTTGTTTCTTTAATACGGAGTTTTCCGTTATCTGTATTCACAGAAATATATTTGTGGTTGCTTTCTACAGAAAATGCTTCGCCTGTTTCCACTAAAAGTCTGGCGCCGTTTACCGAGAGTGAAAGAGAAGAAATTTCACCGTCAATAGGGTAGACCTGCATTTCGCCCACTGCGTCTTTATCTTTATCAGAAAAAATAAACGAAATTCCTGCAAGTGCAGATAATAAACCGCCGATAATGCTGACGCTCAAAAAAATTGCAAATGCCATTGCGAGATATTTTATTGCTTTTTGAAGTGAAGTCATTTAATCTCTACACCTCCGAACATACAAGTTGCGTTAACGTATACGGTTACGGCATTTGGGTCATTAGGCCGTTTATATTTATCCGAAACTCCGCCGAAAATTGAGTTAGAGTTGATTTTTACATTTACATTATTCGGAACAAAAATATCAACACCGCCGAAAATACCTGTTGCGTTAATAGCGCAGTCCTTTTCAATTACAGCGTTTCTGAGGTCGCATTTAATACCTCCGAAAATTGCCGTAAGCTCTGCCCCGTTGAATATTTCGTTATCGAAGTTAATGTCCTGCCCTGAAAATGTTGCACAAGCGTTTTTAACATTTTCACCGTTTTGTTTTGAACTTTCGAGTAATTTTGCGGATTTATCACCGAATACGCCGCCTAAAATAAGTTTTAAGCCGATGATAACGATAACAGCGGGGAACGCAAGCTTCCAAAGAATATCAAAGTCAAGTATATTCTGACAGCAAAGGAGTAAAAACACACCTATAGCAAGACCTATTATATTACCTAACTTTTCTCTTTCGCTGAAAATACCTACAAGACACGGTATAATAATAAACAGAGTCCACCAACCGTCAAAGAAAATTTCAATATCTGTTACACCAAACGCATTAAGTGCGAAAATTACACCGGCAGCAATAAAAGCAACGCCCCATAAAACTTTACTGATTTTTTTCATTGTATATCCTCCTCAAAGTGTTTCAAAAATTTTTGCTCCTTCGGTATTTATCCACCTTAAGAGTATGATTGAGATTACTGCCGCAATTACGGAAATTGCGATTAGATAAATGAGCGGTGTAACAAATTTCATAATCAGAAAATAAATTGCACCAAGACCCAGAATAATAGCCCAACCGCCGAACAGAGCAAGCATTACGCAAAGACTTTGTTTAACGGGCACTGTTTCGTCTTTCCAGTTAAGGTTAGGCATTTTAAGGTTAAGAACAAGACCTATTAAAGCCATAAGCAAAACGAATATCAGCGCAAATAATAAAACTAAAACCGCATATTGTACCGGTATTTTAAATGATGCACAAACGCAAACCGCAAGTAACGCGGTAGGAATAAATGTAAGAAGAAGGTGAAGCTTGATTTTTGCGTGAAGCACCTTTTTTGCCGGAATAGGAAATGACTGAACAAGCCATATATTTTTACCCTCTAAAGAAACAGACGGAGATGTAATATCGTTCATAGTGCTTAAGGTACAAATTGCCGCCGTTGCTAACAGAGGAATAATGCCGATGTATTCGCCGAGCATTTCAGTAAGCATCAATGAAAAGTCAGAGCCTTTTATAAGTACAACTATTGCCGCAACAGGCATCATTACAATACCGAGACCGCAGTTCAGCATATAAATAGGGCATCCTTTAAATCGGCGAAGCTCTTTTAAGAACAAAGCTTTTTCTACAGATGAAGCCTTTGCTGATTTTTCTTTGTATACTTTTTTTACAGAGCCCTTATTGGCTGTTGCAATAGAAAGAAAGCTTCTTGATAAAACAAGGTATGTTATAAAGAAAAGAACTCCGATTATTAAAACAAAAAATAAAAACGAAAGAGGGCTGCCCTGGGCACCCAAACCCATTTGATAAAGGGGATAGAGAATGCCTTTTATATTGTTCCCTATTTTTTCGGGTGATTCAAGAATCGACTGCACTATTTGATAAGCTCTCGCATAAATAAAATAGTAAGCGCCCATAAAGATAAGTGATAAAAGCACCGTAAGAATGTTTTTGCTTTTTACTTTACTGCTGATTGCCGCAACGCAAAAGCCGAAAATGCACGAAAGAGTCAAAATTAAAAAAGAAAGAATAATCGGCATTAAAAGACTGAATACAACCGAAAGAACGGTAGACTTCACAGTAATAAAATATACAAGTACCGTTGGAATTTCAATAATTAACTCATACATAAGCCCCATAAGGTAAACGCCTAAAAGTCTTACTAAGAGGATTTTTCCGGGCGGCACGGGGAGAGACAGCAAAAAGTCATTGTCTTTTGCGGTATAAAGAGAGGAATATGTATTGAATACACTGCCGAATACACCCATTGCCACAGCAACAAGACCCATAAGTGTAAAATACAGCCAGCCGTATCCTACATCAAAAAGAGGTTTGCAAAGTTCGCCTGCTATCTGGTAAAAGAATATACCGAGAAAGCCGAAAATAAAAATATATAAAGCGGCGTAACCTAAAATCCCGCCTTTTGTACGGCTTTTACCGTTTTTGCGGTCAAAATAGACCCAAGAGAAAACCTCCATAATCTGCTTTTTTAAAAGAGCTTTTGTCATTTTACTTCCTCCAAATCAAGGAACACATCTTCAAGGGACTCGTTTCCCTTGACCTCTTCAACCGTACCCGATTGAATAAGCTTGCCGTTTTTAATAATGGCAATTTTATCGCATAGCTTTTCGGCAACCTCAAGTACATGGGTTGAAAAGAATATTGCACCGCCGTTATCACACATTTCACGCATTAACTGTTTTAAAAGGTGAGAAGCTTTCGGATCAAGACCTACAAAAGGCTCATCCATTATTATAAGCTTTGGTGAATGAATAAGTGCTGAAATAATTGCAAGCTTTTGCTTCATTCCGTGTGAGTATGATGAAACTGTTTCTGCAAGCGCTCCCGTAATTTCAAAGGCTTCTGCAAGAGTGCGGATTTTTGTTTGTCTTTCACTTGCAGGCACACCGAAAATGTCGGCAACAAAATTCAAATACTGAATACCCGTCATAAAATCGTAAAGATCGGGATTATCGGGGATATAAGCAATTTTTGATTTGCAGGCGAGCGGGTTTTCTTTTAAAGAAATTCCGTCAATGAAGATTTCACCGCTGTCATATTGCAAAATACCGCAACAAGCCTTGATAGTCGTTGTTTTACCTGCGCCGTTGTGACCGATAAAGCCGTATATTTCACCGGGGCAAATATGTAAAGAAAGGTCGTCAACCGCCTTTTTATCTCCGTAAAGTTTATTTAAATGCTCAATTTTCAGCATACCTTTTTCCTCCTGATTATTATAATGAATCAACTTACAATAATATTCTAATATATTTTTTCTTTTTTGAATAGTAACTTTTTTTAGTTTAATGTGTCGGTTTTATAGGTTTTAGAAAATTAAGTTTATAAAACATATAATCATCGTTATTTCAAACATTTGCCGTTCAGTATTCTGTGCTTTCGGGAATAATAATATCGGCGATAATATAAGCTATTATACCGCATCCGCCAAACACACAAAACAGTGCCCAGATTAGCCTTACAATAGTAGGGTCAATGTCAAAGTATTCGCCTATGCCGCCGCATACACCGTCAAGCATTTTGTTTGTGTTAGATTTACATAATTTTTTATTCATTTTCTGATTTCTCCTTTTCTATGTTGTCTTTTTTTCCGTTAATATAAAAATTTCTTGCCGCAAAAAACATACAAGAAGCTCCTGCCAACAAAACTCCGCCGTATAAAACATTTACGCAAAGCGCCGTTAAAACTGCCGATACAGTCAGCAATATGCCTGCACATATTAACATTCGTGAAGTAAAGTGTTCATCTTTCATAATCTTTTCTTATTTCAATATACCTAAATTTTATATAAATGTAAATATATATCTTATTGTTAGTATTATTCTACACCGAAAAACTTTTTAGAAATAGTCAAGAATTTAAGCAGAATGTGTCTGTTTTATAGGATATTGCACATTTGATATATAAGAAACACAGAGCATAATACCGAATTTGGTATTATGCTCTGTGTATTTTAACAGGATATATGTGTTTTTATTTAACCGAAAATGCCCCACAGTGTTTACTCAATAGGCAACTGAATTTCAGTAAGCCACTGGTCTACGGAGTCTTTATTCCATATTCCGTCAATATAGCTTTCTCTTGAAAGTCCTGTTACCTTGTAGCCGTTTTCTTCTGCATATTTCATGATAAAAGCATAAGCCTCGCCGATTTGGTCATAAGCGCCTTTATGGAATATGCTTAATACTTTTGTTGACGGTATTTTTCTGAATTTAATTTTTTCACTTTCGTTGCCGAAATTGTTTACCGCCTCGTTGTATCTTAAAAATACATCTTTTTCTTTGTGCTCTTCGTCAAGATATTCACAAAAGCTATATGTCGGCTCTGCACATTTAAGGTGCGGGTTTAATGCTGCACACTCTGCACCGATTGCGGGAATACATTTCATCATATCTGAGTATCCAGGCAATTTAACCTCTGAATAATAAACGATAGCCTCAGGTATTTCTTTTACCGTAACCTGATATTTCATAACATCATCCTCCAAAATGTGTTTTATTACGGAGAGGCGAACATCAATTTCTTTTTTCTGTATATTCAAAGCATCTGCTTTTTCACGGAATATTTCTTTTGCGTCTTTACCCGAAAGAATTTTTTTTATTTCGTCAATAGATAAATCAAGCTGTCTGTATGATTTGATTTTTGCGGCATCTTCTAACTGATAGGTTTCATATAATCTATAACCGGTCCAACCGTCAACGGTTGCAGGTATAAGAAGTCCTTCTTTTTCATAAAACCTAAGAGTTTTTACCGTCAGATGAGAAAGCTTTGAAAATTCACCTATTTTAAGCATATTGTGTTACCTCCTTTCCGTATTTCACATTTTAAAGCATACCCTAAGGGGAGAGTCAATACCTTTTATTTAAATTTTTCAGGCGAAAATCTTTTTAAGTAAAAAACGCAAAATGCATGGGAATTTAATTAACACCCACACATTTTATAATAATTTCTTCGATTTCATCGGTAGAATCTTTACAATCACCGTTAAGCCATTCTCTGATTACTGCCATAATACCGCTGATATAAAAGCTGAGTAAGTAGCTTCTGTCTTTTTCGGCAACATTGAATCTTTCTAATATAGGAACAAGAATATACTTTTTTAAATGCTTATATTTGTCTTCAGCTCTCATTCCTTTCGGGTTATTAAAAGCCGCCCTAAAGATTTTCTTATTATCCTTTATAAAATTGAGATAAGGCGTTAAATACCTTTTTTCTATTAGCTTTAAATCATCTAATGAGCAAGTTTTTATTCTTTTTATGAATTCTCCGCAATCCTCGTTAAAGAAATCTATAAACTTTTCGTTTATATAATTCATTGTATCTTCAATTAAATCGTTAATAGATTCATAATGCAAATAAAAGGTAGACCTGTTTACACCGGCTTTAGCGCATATCTCTTTAACGGTAATATATTCTATATCTTTCTTCTCAAGCAAATGGATTAGCGCTTCTTGAAAAAGAATGGCAGTATTAAAATACCTGCTTTCGTTTTTATTCATTTAATACTGCCACCTGCCTTAATCCTCATCTTCTGCAATTTGATTTGCGAGTCTTATTATATCCTGTGCATATTTTTCTTTTGATTTTTTAAGTATTCTTTTGTATGAAAAATAGTTACTGCTTACACCGATTATGCCTATAGTTCCGATAATTATGCCTAAAACCATATAGTTGCCGCCGCCGATAACACCCATGGAAAGGCACATTCCCACACCTAAAACAAGGCTCATAATTATGCCGTTGGTGTAAACAAAAATATCAGCGGGAAGTTTTGCTCTTCTGTCTAATTTTTTTAATGCAATTACCTTTGATTCTTGCTTTGCAGAGTATTCATTTGCGATGTGCTCCGCATAAATTTTGTCTGTATTCATAATAAATACCTACCTACCTTCCTTTCTTTGTTATCTATATTCTAACAAGTAAGGTATTTATTTTGAACAACACGGTTTTTAAAATGTGTCTATTTCAGAAAAGTCTGTTTATAACATTATTTTCTGTTTCCGTTTTCGTCAAAAGTGCGTTTCAATGCTTTTTCTACATAAAAAACAGAAGCAATTAAAACTGCAATTTGTATGAACTCAATAACAAGCGCTAATGTGCCTAAAACATCTTCACCCGCATTGATAAAAGGAATTTGCACAATAACAGACGGTATTGTTAAAACAGCACCGATTTTAAGCCATAACCTTCCGCAGTAGGTTTGGGCAAAGTCCCAAGTATCTTTATTTTTTTGCGACATAGCAGTTCTGTAACCTATTAAGCCGTTAATTTCTTTAGGCGGTTTTTTGTACATAAGAAAACCGGCTGCTATCATAATTAAGGGTATCAGTAAGTTACATATAAACATAAATATAAAAAATCCCATTTGTTTTACCTCCGATTTTAAATAAATGAATTACATGGTTATTGCTCTACAGTCCATTCGCCGTATCTTACATTTTCCTGATGCTCTTTATGTTCGCCTATAATTTTTTCCATCCAAATCATATCGTACCAAGTGTTAAACTTGTAGCCGATATTATGAAATGTACCTACGGGCTTAAATCCCATTTTTTCGTGAAAACGGTAACTGTCGTTATTCAAATATTTATCTTCAGTTTCGGGTACGGCTATACAAGCATTCATATTCAGAATACCGATTTCTTTTAAGGCGCTTTCTAACGCTTTGTAAAGAGCTTTTCCCACACCTGACCGTCTGCAATCTTTCTCAACATAAACGGTAACTTCCACCGCCCAGTCATAAGCTTTTCTGCTTTTGAATTTATCGGCATAGGCATATCCTGAAATTTTGCCGTTTTCGACCGCCTTTATATACGGTAAAACCGAAGAGATATTTTGTATTCTTTCTTGAAATTCATATAAAGTCGGTACTTCGTATTCAAAAGATACGGCGGTATCTTTTACATACGGTGCATATATTGAAAGAAGCTCTTTTGCATCCTCATTTTTTACAGGTTCAATTATCATTTTTTCTCCGTTAAAATTTTATTTGTACTGTATACTTTTCTATTTCATTTAATATGGGTTTCAAATACTCGCGGTCCGTCCAGTCACATTTGTTATCGCCCGCAGCCATAAGGGCGCTCTCCCAAACCTCATATTCCGAGGGGGCTTTTTTTGAAACGGCTTTTCTCAGCATTTTGCAGAGATTTCTGTCAACAAACGACATTTTCTCCATATCCCAACCGCCGCGGCAGTAGAAAAATGGAATACTGCTTAGTTTACCTTTCATATTGAAATTTTTAATTTCCTGAAATGCTTTTTCTTCGTACGGAGAAGCGCCATCGCAGAATACAATAATCTTTTTGTCCTTTAGCAAATCAAAATTTTTCTTTAAAAAGTCCAAACTGGCTACATCTGAAGCGTATATTCCGCCGCCGATTACAATTATTTCGTATTCCGACAACTCGCCGGATTTTACCTTTGATATTTCTTTCAGTTCAAAGCCTGTATCTTCCGACAGCCATTCGGCATACTTTTTAGTTGCGCCGTATTTAGATTTATAAAGTATTATACCTTTCACAAAAAACGCTTCCTTCCAAAAATATATTTTTGATTAGCAGATAAATCGGAATTTATTTCTCCAGCAATTTTATAAACCTCTTATCATTCATCTGCTCGTTTGTAAGATAATCACCACCCGCAAACAATGCGTATGTTGTAACCGGGGTTGGAGCGTTTTGTGCGTCTTCTTTGCTTTCTAACCTTATCGCCTTAAATTGTATATCTCTTTTCTTTGCAATATCTTCGAGCACAGGAACATACTTTGCATTAAACGGGCATTGATTAGTGTAATACAAAACATATCCTTTTTCTTCAATATGAGGGTGTTTCGCACATTCCTTAAACTCCGGTTTAGTTGCATTTTCTGAAAAAGGCAAATACCATAACTGAATACCGTTATCCGCCTCGTCACAAACTGAAAAGCCCTTATATTTCAGATATTTAGGATCTGCTAAAAAAGGCTTTTTCCTGGCACTTGATAATATACAAAGTCCAACTTTTCCTTTAGCTTTACTGTCCTCAATACAAGCGTTTAATAAATCTGTGGAATAGCCGTGTCCTTTGAAAGAACCCGCAACCCACAAACAATCAATATACATATATCCGTCCGCAACAATGGGATTCCACGCATTTTCGGCGGGGATATATTCTATAAAACATTTGCCTCGCTCTGTACTCTTGAGAAAAACCAAACCGTCATCAAAACGATCTTTCAACCATGCTTTTTTTGATGACACCTGAATATCGTTGTTATTTGAAATTGCACAGCATATATGCTCTTTTTCAATATTGTCGTTTGTTACTTTTATGTAATCCATAATTTTACACTATCTATCTTTCTATCTTTTTTATAAATAAAAAATATACCGTTACCGCATTTATTATAATATCATAAAATCTTATTCCGTCAAACAGAACTACACTTGATAATAACGACACAAATATAATGCCTACGCTGATTATTTTAGGGAACACACCTTTTTCTTTAGTCATCCATGTAAAATATGCCATTATCGGAGAAAGTAACGCAAATACAGTCCACCCTATTATGAACACGGAATCATAAACACCGTTTGTAACAAATGCCACAAAATAGTAGGTTATAAGCATGCCTATGCAAAAAGGCAATATGTTAAGCATTGCTCTCTTTTTAGTGCTGCTGTATATAGAGATTAAAACTCCGAGCAGTATCCATATTGCCATTTGCGAAAATATGTTGCCTAAATTTTGTGTGTAGATATCAAGTAAACGACTGATAATGCCCAGTATAAGTCCAATAAAAAACATACTAATCGGATTTAAAATTTTCTTTTTCAACTCTGATACCTCATTTATATTTTTTTACTCTGCAAGAGTTGAAAGAGTATCTCCCGTAACTCTGTATACTGTCCAATCAGACATGGGAACAGCACCGAGAGATAAATAAAAATCAATGCTTGGCTTGTTCCAGTCAAGGCAAGACCATTCTAACCTGCCGCAACCCCGTTCAACTGCAATAGACGCTAATTTTTTGACAGTTGATTTTCCGTAGCCTTTTCCTCTGTATTCAGGCTTTACAAACAAGTCTTCAAGGTAAATACCCGACCTGCCGAGGAATGTGGAAAAGTTATGAAAAAACAGTGCAAAGCCTACTTCCTTGCCGTTTTCAATAGGGAATATAACCTCGGCTTTTTGTTTATTAAAAATCCATTCCTCTAATATTTTTTCATCTGCAATAACTTCATCGGACATATTTTCGTAATCCGCCAATTCTTTAATAAAGTTAAGGATTAACGGAATATCTTTTCTTTCTGCATATCTGAATTCTACTGTTTGGTTCATTTAGTTACCTCTTCATTCTTTTATTTATTTACTGATAACAGGCTTACCGTCTGCGTCTAATAACGGAGTAAGACCTCCTCCGTAGCCGGATTTAACAAACAAATAATTCACGCCTGTTTTCTTATCTGTAATAACCATTATCAATCCGGGGTCTGCTAATTGCATACCCTCTTTTTCAATAAGTTCAAATCTGTTATATGCTTTCATTTCCTCTACCTCCGTTTTTATTCTGCTGTTTCGAGAAAATCCCGTCTGTACTGTGACGGTGTGATACCCTCGTTCTTTTTAAATACCTTTGTAAAGACCCTATAGTCGCCGTAGCCGGACTGTTCAGCTACCTCTGCAACAGAAAGCGAGGTAGAAAGTAACAGCCTTTTTGCCTTTTCTATACGGATATTGGTGAGGTAGGTTAAAAAGTTTACGCCTATTTCATTCTTGAAAAGCTGACTTATATACTGTGCATTCAAGTGGAATTCTTCCGATAAAACAGCGAGGCTCATTTCTTCGGATAAATGCTCTTGCAAATACCTGGTAAGACCTGTAATGGTACGCTCCTCCTGTTTTTCGGGAACCGAGTCTTCGGAAATACGCTTTTCAAATAAAGAAATTTTCAAATTATCAATGCATGTGCCGAATTCCTCATAATTTACAGGCTTTAAAATATAATCTGTAATTTGCAGACGCAACGCTTCGCGGCAGTATGAAAAGTCATCATAGCCCGAAACAATTACAAATGAGATTTGAGGGTGTTTTATGCGTGTAAGCTCTATAACCTTAAGACCGTTCATAATGGGTATGTTTATATCCATAATAACAATATCGGGGTGCAAGCTATCAATTTGAGCCATAGCCTCCACACCGTCAGCCGCCTCGCCGATTACTTCGCAGTCGTGGGCGCTCCAGTCAAAAAGCCGTTTGAAGCCCTCGCGAATCATAATTTCATCATCTACCAAAAGCACGCGCAGTTTTTTCATTTGATATTCTCCTTGATTTTAGGCAGCAATAAGTGAGCGGTTACACCGCCAGTACGGTTTTCTGTATAGCTCAATCCGTATTCCTTGCCGCACAACAGTTTAATTCGTTTTTGCACATTTAAAATACCTATACTGTTTCCCTCTAATTTTGCAGGCTGTTTGTCGTATGTGCGCAGCATTTGTTCAATAGCCTCTTTTTTGCCGTCTGAAAAGCCGCTGCCTGTATCTTGAACGGTGATTTCCATTTGACCGTCTGATGTTTCTTTTGCAGAAATTTTCACCGTACCGCGATAGCCTTTGTTTTTTAATCCGTGCAAAAGGCTGTTTTCTACAATAGGCTGTAAGATAAAATTAGGCACCTGTGCATCGCCTAAATTCGGGTCAACATCATATTCGCACTGAAGCTCGGGGTAGCGGTAGCACATAAGCTCCATATATGCTTCTAAAAGCTCTAATTCATCGTCAAGTGTTACTGTTTGCCTGTCTACCTTAACGCTCAACCTGAAAAAGTCCACTAAACGCATAAGTAAATCCGAAACCTCTTTATCGCCGTTTAACTGCGCCTGAATTCGTATGGTATCTAATGTGTTGTACAAAAAGTGAGGGTTTACCTGACTTTTTAAATACAGCATAGACATTTTTTGCTCTGTTAGCTCTGCGCGTAGAACATCAGGGTTTTCTAATGTTAAATAGAAAGACAAGGTCATTAAGGTAAGACCTATTGAGCTGATAAGCCATGTTGGGTTAAGGGCTTGCAAAACGCTTACCGCAAGCTCTACTGTTAAAGCAACACCAATAGCGGATTTCTCTTTTTTATCAATACTCTTCCAATTCGAAATAAGAAGCCATGTGCAAAGGAATAAATAAAATGCCGCACCTGCATAGCACATATAGGCACAAGGGCCCGATGAATAGTTGCCATTAGGTGTTTCTGTGTAATATATGGGCAATAACAAAGCTCCCAGCTCCGTAAGAACGAGAAATATAAGCGCAGGTATATCAAGCTTTCTCTTTTTGCCTGTTTCTGACTCTATAAGCACGGCAATATACTGATAGAATAAGTATGTCATAAATACCATTGTACCTATAAACAGCCTGTGCAGTATTTCAGTAAGCCACAGGGGGATGGCGTCTAGATTACAAACGGCATAAAGAGTTGCTCCGTCAAAAATAATATGCACTAACAGTACAACCAGTAAAACAGAAAAAATCTTATGGAGCAGGTTGTGTTTTTTCTCTGCAGAAAAATACATGAAAGCAACAAAGCGCATTATAAGAAATAATGCAATATCCATTTTCAGCATAACTAATCACCGTACTTATTATATAAAATGCTCTCGGTTTATGATAGGTTGAATATTGAGAGTAATGTGTCAATTTTATAGGTATATAAAGATTATATAAAGTTTTATTCTGTTAGTCAATGAATTTTCATTACGGCAGAAAAGCAAAAATTACCCCCTACGGCAGATGAAACCGTAGGGGGTGCTGTTTACAATTTCTTTCGGTTATTCTTTTTCAAGCTTTACCGAGAATGTATATGTAAGCGGGTGAGAGTAGCCGAATTTTATAAGATGCTCTTTTGACGGAATAGGTCCGCAGCTGCCTGAACCTGTACCTCTTACAAAGCCGTCAACCGCCGTAAAGGTCGTGTCGGTATCAGGTAAATCTTCAATATGATTTGCTTTCTTTAACTGACCTAAAGTAAAGTGGTTTGCATTAAAGTTAAACATATTTTCAACAGCAGAAATGCGGAGCTTTGCGTTTTTACTGCTGAGTTCGGCATATCTTGTATCGCCGCGGTTGCCTGAGTCCTGAGGTTTAATATATTTGTGACCCATTGAAGAAACATTGGTATTATATATACCTATAGGAGAATGCTCTTTAAAATCAGAGAAGTTTTCAACAGGACCTCTGCCGTAGTATTCGACATTTTCAAATTCTGACGGCAGTTCAATATGAACGCCGAAACGGGGTAACTGTGCGGTGAATGGGCAAGTCTTTTTAAGACTTGCGGTAATTTGAACTTCACCGTCTTTACCGAAGCAGTAGTCTACATTTGATTTGGCAAGTACAAAAATACCTCTTGTTACAAAATCAAAGGTTGTGCGGATTTTTTTAACACCGTTAACTGCTTTAACCTTGCACGAACGAAGAACAGGCTCAGCCTTTGCAAGACCTAAGAATATCCAGTAAATCATCATATATTGGTCGTTGTCGAGTCTGCCTCTGTAAAT
This sequence comes from Acutalibacteraceae bacterium, assembly GCA_051881295.1. Lineage (GTDB taxonomy): Bacteria > Bacillota > Clostridia > Oscillospirales > Acutalibacteraceae > DTU089. Next base: position 17,070 of record JBJEPP010000099.1, read on the forward strand.
GTGGGGAACAAAGCCGTTAAGCTTATCTTCGGGGGCTTTGTTTAAATATTCGTTGCCGTCTTTAGAAAGAGAAACAAGACCTTTCTTTTTGTCAAATACTGCTTTACCGTTTTCAAATGTTACGGTTATGCTGTCACCGTTTTCTGAAATTTCGGCACAGTCTAAAGCTTTTGCACTTTCTGCACTGCGCTGTGAAACGATTACCTGTTCAATGGCAATTTCTTCGCCTGTATCAACCTTTTCATAACGGAAGTTAACAAATACATCTTTGCCTTTTTCACTTAATGCAGATGAATTTACAGTAATCTCTTTTTTGCCGAGCGGCTCAATAACTGTGTTTACCTCGCCGAAGTCGCATACTTTTCCGTCAACCAAAATCTCATAGGTGATTTTCATATCAGATGTGTCTGTAAACTGCCTTGTATTAGTAAGACTGAAAGTGTTTTTGCCTGTTTTTTCTGCTCTTACGGGTCTGTAGCAAACCTTCATTTCCAGTGCGCCGCTTGACGGCTTGCGGTCAGGGTAAAATAAACCGTCTACACAGAAGTTGCCGTCGTGAATGGGCTCGTTATGGTCGCCGCCGTAGGTCCATTTGTATTTTGCGTTTTCATCATAAACGCTGTGGTCTGCCCACTCCCAGATACAACCGCCCATAAACTGATTTGAAGAATAGAAAAGCTCCATATATTCTTCAAGTCCGCCCGGTCCGTTACCCATTGCGTGAGCGTATTCGCATTGGAAGAAGGGTTTACCTTTATATTTATCGCCTGCGGTACCGTTAAGAATTTTTCTCATAAGACTTTGGGTAGCGTACATTTTTGAAACTACATCATAAGCCCAACGGCCGCTTCGTGTTACACCCTCATAGTGAACAGGGATTTCGGGGTTAACCTCTTTTAAGAAGTCATAGCAAACATCCTGACATTTATGACCGCCGGATTCGTTGCCGAGACTCCACATTGTAATAGATGGGTGGTTTTTATCTCTCTCATACATTCTCTTAACCCTGTCAAGGTAATGGGGCGCCCATTTAATATTACGGCTCAGGCGGTTAGGGTCGTATATGCTGTAAGGTACGGCATAAAAACCGTGGGTTTCAATATCTGCCTCGTCAACAACATAAAGTCCGTAAATATCGCACATAGTTAAAAATACAGGGTCGGGAGGGTAATGTGATGTTCTCACGGCGTTGCAGTTATACTCTTTCATAAGCTTTATATCTGTTTCAAGGTCGTCAAGGCTCATGGCATAGCCCTTAGTCATGTGAGTATCGTGGTGGTTTACGCCTAACATTTTAATCGGTTTGCCGTTAAACAAGAATACTTCGCCGTCAATTTTAATATTTTTAAAGCCTATGTATGTTCTAACGGCTTCAACTGTTTCGCCGTTTTCCTTAACGAGAATTTTAACCTCGTAAACATTAGGTGTTTCGGCAGTCCATTCTTTAACATTAAGAGAATTTATTTTGTTTTGTCCGTTTGCATTGAAGAATACATTGAAAAGACCCTCGGAAAAAACTTCAACAGATGCGTTTTCTGTAAAATCGCCCTCAACCTTTACTGTTAAATTATATGTACCGTCTGCATTTTTCTCGCTTCTTAAAAGAAAATCATTTAAACGGTTTTTGTTTTGCATCGTAATATATACATCGCGGAAAATGCCGTTTTCACGGAACATATCCTGACATTCAAGGTAAGTTCCGTTGCTCCACTTATATACTACAGCAACAATTTCGTTTTCGCCCTCGGCGGTAAAATCGGTAATATCAAATTCCGCAGAATTGTGAGAGCCCTCGGAGTAGCCTACATATTCTCCGTTAATATAAAGAGCCAAAGCACCCGCAACACCTAAAAATGTAATAACCTGACGGGGTGCTTTCTTTAAACTTACTTTTTTTCTGTAAATACCCGTTGCCACATCTGCAGGTATTACAGGGGGCTTTTTCGGGAACGGATAGCGAGTATTGATATATGCTATTTGGTCGTAGCCCGTTCTTTGCCATGTAGACGGGGTAGATATTTTATGATAAGATGCTTTTTCGCTGTTAAAAGGCTCAGGTACTTCGCTTAGCTTCTCGAAGTACGCAAAATCCCATTCACCGCTTAACATTACTGTTCTGTCAGATTTACAGCGTTCGTTTTTATAATCGGAATTTTTGAGCGCCTCTTCATTAGAAAAAGGTATAAAATAACTTCTTCCGGGGAGTTTGTTTTCTTCAAAAATTGAAAAATCGGTGTGAAGATTTCTTTTAATTTTGTATTCCATGTTTGTTGCCTCCTTAAGAATTTTTTTCTAAACGAAATTCAAACCGTGCGTTATCTTCGTACCAAAGAGGAAAGTTAGTACCCCATACATTGTTGCAAAGAACATACGAGATTCCGTCTTTTTCCAAGCTTTCTGTTTTGTTATCAAATTCGAGTATTTTGCCTTGACCGATTGAAATAAGAGGGGAGTGAATATTAAGGATTTCAAAAACGGTGCCGTTGCTTTTCATAATGCTTTCATTGACTGCATGAAGATTTCTGCCACCCATTGAAACGGTGCTATTGTAATCAATTTCGCTTCCCATTTTAACTAAAGTAAATTCTTCGGCATTAGGGTAAAGGTGCAGGAACAACGCTTCGGGCAGGCGATTTGCATCCTTTTCATACCAAGATAAATCAATTCCTAAACCGTTTTCGTAAAGTGTGTAGATAACCTGCACTTTTCTCGGTGCGCCCAGCTTTTCGGTTAATTCTTTATCACATTCTAAGTTAACATAAATATTTATACCTGTTTCCGTATTGCATATACGGCTGTCGGTCATACTGTAAAAAAATCGGCCGTTGGGATATTTTTTCCCGTAACATTCCAAAAGCGGCTTGCCGAAATCGGGATAAGCCCAGACGCCGTTTTCTTTCATATTCCGTGAATAATGGGTAAACCAAAAGTCATAATCCTTACTTGCGTATGAGCGGTATTCAAGAAGAGGTTTGTTATTTTTTTTGATAACCCGGTTACCTTTATATGTAAGTTCTCCCACTCCGCCGAATTCATTAAGTTCAAATTCAAAGTCGTAAATCCGTATTTTTGAGTTGGATTTTTCATAGGCTGAAATGTCGCAAGGGCTTTCGGGTTTAAGGCGTGCAAGAGCCTTTTTTGCCTCTGCATTGTGTTCGGCGGAAAGACTGTTAACAGCGTTTTCAATATGCGCTCTTTTCTCTTGCCAGCTTTTTTCAATAATGCTGTAGCTCCGTTTTTTGCCTTTGCCTACAGACCTGTATATGAAGCCTTTAGGGAATTTTTTAAAGGGGTGTTTTACCGTTACTTCATCGTTTTTTCTTGCTTTTCTGAAATCTTCCTTAAGGTAGTTTTCGTAATCGGCAAGATATATTTTTGAGTCCATACCGCAGGTATGCTCGCCTAAACATAAAATGGAGTCAGAGAAATTTTTGTATTCATCGCTCGTTTTTACCATTGAACCGTCACTTAGCCATTTTTGCTTAAGGCCCATAAGCTCTCGCAAAGACGCGCTTTTATATGGGTCAGAGGCACTGCCGTGAATCCATGTATCGCCTATTTCACCCTCAACTACGGGGAGTTTATCTTTTACCTTCCAGATAGCCTCGGCAAAATCGTCAAGCGTACCGGCACAGACTTCATAATCCGGGTATTCTTTTTTGATTTTTTCCAGTTTTTTTATAACCTTATTAGGTGAGGGCGTTCCGCGGTTATCTACGGTGTGGTCAAAATATAAAACCTCGTCTGTATAATCGCTCCTGAATGCGCCGCCGTAGTCACCGGAATATATAACTACTATTTCACTGTTGCCGCATCTCCATAAAAAACACTCGGGTACTTCGGGAATTGCAGAAGACCCGTTTACACCTATGTGAAGTAACTTTATTCCGTGTTTTCGCAGAATAGGAACAATTCCTTTTGTGTGACCCGGAACATCAGTCATTTTAGCGGCAACGGTTTTTCTGCCTCTTGTTTCGTCTATATCGTCAACAATACTAAGACCGTAATCGAAGGTGTCTTCATCTAAAAGCTCTGAATGTGTGGTAAAGGGAAGTGCGTGCGGAGCAATATTTCCCTCTTTCAGCGCTTTAATGAGTTTTTTCCTTTGCTCTTGGTCGGAGTTGTTTAGCGCTTCTTTTATAATCCATGAGCCGGTTGTCCATATAAAACGCTTGTTGTTTTGCGTATTTACCTGCTCCGCAATAGAAATTGCAGACGGTATAAATTCATCAATATATTTTCTGCGAATTTCATGCTCGTAATCGGTAAACCCCAAATCAAGATGAGTTTTTGAAACGACATAAACTTTTTTCACCGTTTTCCTCCTGTTCTACTGTTTTCGGCTTGCCATACGCCAGTATGGCAAGCCGCGAAAACCGCCGACTGCACTCAAATCTTTATCTAATAGGTGCGTAGCAGTTTATAAACCGAGATTTTTGTTCTATCAAGGCAAAACTCGATGTAATACTGTCGTATTACGAGAGGT
>JBJEPP010000100.1:0-5663 GCA_051881295.1 Acutalibacteraceae bacterium
TATGTTGTAACTCCGTCTGTAGTGTTATATGCCTTAACTGTGTATGTTCTTGTTGCGCCTGATTTTACAGTCTTATCAATGTATGATGTGCCTGTTGTTGTGCCGAGTCTTTCCCATTTGCCTGATGAGCTTTTATAATACACAATATAACCTGTTGCACCTATGAGAGAATCCCATGTAAGCTTTACGCCGTTTGAAACATTAGAAACTCCTGTAATGTTCACAGTTTTATTTTTGCTTTTATACCAACCTGATGCTATTTCAATTTCTAACTCTGCAACATGGCCGTCACTTAACAGTATGCACGCGTCATAAGTATTTCCGGCTGTCCAAACTTCGCCATCCTCCTGAGAATCATAAAAGTAATTTATCCAAAGTGTTTCACCGTTTTCGTTATAATATTCATAATAGAAATCTTCTTCATCATCGGTGTAGTATTTCCGACAATTGTATACATTAACGGAACCGTCTTTGTAATGATATATTAACTGATTTCCTTCTCTGTAAAGGCGTTCTCTGTAGCTGTAGTAGAAAATATCAGATTCTACCCATTCTTGTGAATCCTCATCCCACGCCTCTATATACCAGCCGGATTCACATTCATCTAACACAATCGGCTCAACCGGTAAAAATTCTACATATTTTACAGGGTCCTCAATAATCTCAACATCAAAGGAGTATGTTGCATTATCCACACACACCGTAACCTTATTATCTTTACCTATAACCCACGGTGATTTATATTGGTCATATAATACATCAATATATAAATAGTTTTGTGTTTTGTCATAGAAATCCCAACCATCGAAATAATACTCGATTACTTCCCCGTTCGAATATTCTACAGTGGCAATATCACCTTTTTTAAAAATATCCGAAAGGTTTACATAATACTCAAAATATTCTTCTTCCTCTTGAATTTCGTCATTGTAACGGACGCCCCACTCACCTAATAATTCTTCAACTAATGTAATTGTTGGGTTAACATTAAATGAAATACTCGTTGCGGTGACGCTTTCTTCAATAGTTGCGTAATACTCTACAATATTTGAGTCATTTTCAGCTATTTCCAAACAAAAGACATACTTTATGCCGGCTTTAAGATATTCTTTCATATAAACAGTGCCGTAATCTCCGTCACTGTTGATTGATTCGCCGCCTTCACCGTATAAACTGCAGTCTATATAAAAACCGCTGTCTTCATCACCTTCGTCACTCCATGAGTAGAACTCATAATAGCCGTCTTTTTCAGGAGTAAAGTAAACGCTGCAAGTATCGGCCGCATTTAAAGTAAGGGTTTGGTTTAGTTCAACTGTTGTATTGAAACTACCTGCAAATGATACAACACTAAGACACGGTAATGTACTTAATACCATCAAAACAGACAATATTAAACTCAATCCTTTTTTCATAATAATACTCCTTTCAGGTTATATAATACCGTAATTTTATTATATCAGTCCCATATATTGAATACAACGGATTTGCAAAGAAATAATTAACAAATATAATACGGTAATGTTGTATAAGGCTACAAAACAAACTACAACACGCATATTCCTACTTGCGTCATCATATATTACTATGATATAATGTATTTTATAAAGTCTTTGATGCGTTTATAGACTATTTTCAAAATGGGGCTGTAAAAAAACTTCCGTTTTTTTACAGCCCCTTACATTTATTTAGCACTGCACGCTGAATTTGGGCAATTAGAACAGTTGCAACCGCATCCGCCTGACTTTATACCTTTCTTTTTGTCAACCCTCGGTTTTATTATAACAGTTAAAACAACCGAGAGTATTACAGCGCCTACTATAATCGTGCCTAAGTTTTCATATAACCAACTCATTTTAATTTCTCCCATCATTTAATTGTTAAAGTGCCTGATTCTTTATATTTTTTTATAAACAGCATATATACCGTAAACGCAAGTACGGCAATTGCAAAAATCAAACCGATAACATTTACATTTCCCGTAAAAGCGGAACCGAACTGATAAATCATAAGACTTACGGCATAAGCAAATACGCACTGATAACCGATTGCAAAAGCAGTCCATTTACCGTTATTCATTTCTCTTTTAATAGCGCCCATAGCCGCAAAGCAAGGAGCACAAAGAAGATTGAATACTAAGAAGCTGAAGCCTGCGAGAGCACCCATACCCTCAAAATCAAGAACTCCGAATACTCCCACAACCTCTTCTTTTGCAACAAGACCCATAATTGTTGCTATTGTTGCTTTAATATTACCGAAGCCGAGAGGTGCAAATATACGGCATATTGCATTACCGATAACACCGAGAATGCTGTTTTCAAGCTCCATATCCAAATCAAAAACAAATTTGCCGTCTGCCACTCCAAACACAGAGCCTGCCCAAATCACAAGAGACGCTAAGAGAATTACAGACCCTGCTCGCTTAATGAAAGAAGATGCACGCTCCCACATAGAGCGCATTATATCAACAAATCTCGGTAAATGATATGCAGGTAATTCCATAACAAACGGTGCGGGGTCTCCTGCAAACATCTTTGTTTTTTTAAGGCAAATGCCTGATACGATAATTGCCAAAATACCTATAAAATAAGCACTTGGCGCTACCCACCACGCTCCGTCAAAGAGCGCTGATGCAATCAACGCAATAATCGGCAATTTTGCACCGCAAGGAATAAATGTTGTTGTCATAATCGTCATACGGCGGTCACGCTCATTTTCGATGGTACGGCTTGCCATAATACCCGGAACACCGCAGCCTGTACCGATAAGCATAGGTATAAATGATTTACCGGACAAACCGAATTTACGGAAAATTCTGTCAAGTACAAAGGCAATACGGGACATATATCCGCATGCTTCAAGGAATGCAAGCAAGATGAATAATACTATCATCTGCGGTACAAATCCCAGCACGGCTCCTACTCCGCCGATAATTCCGTCTACAACTAAACTATGTAACCAATCGGCACAGTTAATTGCATCTAAGGCACTGTCTGCTAAAGCAGGAATACCGGGAATCCAAATACCGTATTCTGATGTATCGGGAACACCCTCCGCTTCTTCGCCCATTGCAGAGTCATAAAGTTGAGACAAATCATAACCGTTTTCGTTAAGTGCGTCTGCGTAAGTACCGTACGCTTCTTCAAATGCGCCAAAGTCTTTTTCAACAATGGCATACTGAATTTCATCGGCACCTACAACGCCGTTCATAACTGCACTATTAACAATACTCTTGAATTCATCTGTCCAAACATACTCCTCAGCGTAATCTGTAATAGCCTCTTCATAAGCAGAACTGCCTATTGAGAATAGGTGCCATCCGTCTCCGAACACACCGTCATTTGCCCAATCGGTTGCCCATGTACCTACGGTTGAAACGGAAATGAAATACACTAAAAACATTACAACGGCAAATATAGGCAAAGCCAAAAATCTGTTAGTTACTACTTTGTCTATTTTATCCGATGTTAACAGTTTATCTTTATTTTTCTTTTTATAGCAATTTTTAATCACCGATGCAATATAAATATACCGTTCGTTTGTAATAATGCTTTCAGCATCGTCATCTAATTCATTTTCGGCATTTTTAATATCTTTTTCAATATGATTTAAAATATCTTTAGAAACATTAAGCTGTTGCAAAACTTTTTCGTCACGCTCAAATATTTTTACGGCATACCAACGCTGTTGTTCTTCCGGTAAATTATGAACCGCAGCTTCTTCAATATGAGCAATAGCGTGCTCAACCACGCCTGAAAATATATGTAAAGGTACTGATTTTTCACTTTTGGCCGCTTCTATTGCAATTTCACTGCACTCAAAAACACCGTTCCCCTTTAAAGCAGATATTTCGCAGACCTTACAACCCAGTTCTTTTGATAAATAAGAAATGTCGATTTTATCTCCGTTTTTTCTTACAATATCCATCATATTTATTGCAACAACTACGGGAATACCTAACTCTGTTAACTGAGTTGTTAAATATAAATTCCTTTCAAGATTAGTGCCGTCTACAATGTTAAGAATAACATCGGGCCGTTCATTTATAAGATAGTTTCTTGCGACAACTTCTTCTAATGTGTAAGGCGAAAGAGAATATATTCCCGGTAAATCAGTTATTGTTACATCATTTTTGTTTTTTAGTTTACCCTCTTTTTTCTCTACGGTTACACCCGGCCAGTTACCTACATATTGGTTTGAGCCGGTTAACCAGTTAAAAAGCGTTGTTTTTCCGCAGTTCGGATTACCCGCCAAAGCTATTGTTATCATACCGATACACCCCTTTTTTGCATTTAGTTAGCGTTTGCTAACTTAGTATTTTAAAATAAACCACTGTTTTAATAGTGGCATTTTTGTTATTCAACTTCAATAAGTTCGGCATCTGCCTTACGGACAGAAAGCTCGTAGCCCCTGACAGTAACTTCTATGGGGTCTCCCAAGGGCGCAACCTTTCTGACAAATATTTCTACGCCTTTTGTAATGCCCATATCCATAATTCTTCTTTTAATTGCACCCTCGCCGTACAGTTTTTTTACAACCGCTTTACCGCCTATCGGCACTTGTTTTAATGTGTTCATAAATGCACCTCACACCATTATTTTTTGAGCCATCTCTTTACTTATAGCTATGCGTGACTCTTTAACATTAACTATAATGTTACCTGCAATTTCATTAACAATTTTTACAGATGCGCCCACAACAAAGCCTATATCGTATAAGTGCTGTTTAACCTCTGCATTGCCGCCGACTTTTTTTATTGTATTTTCTTCGTTTACATTTGCCATTATTAAAGGCATCATAATAGACCTCCACTTATTTTATTGTGAGTTAGCATAGACTAACTGACATCAAAAATTTATAGTTAGCCTTTGCTAACCAATAATATAATAGCACCGAAAAAAAGAATTGTCAAAGAAAAATTATCTAAAACATTAAATTTGTTAATAATTACCAATCGGTTAGCGTACGCTAACTGTATTATTGTATAAATTCACTTCATACGCTTTTCACATCTTGAAAGAAATTGTAATATGTGTTATACTGAATTAAAATAAAGGTATCACGGGGACGGTGCAAAGTACATGTATGAATCAGGCGAAATGTACCTTGAAACAATATATTTTTTACAGAAAGAAATAAGCAATGTGCGTTCACTTGATGTTGCCGAATATATGGGATACTCAAAACCAAGCGTCAGCAGAGCAGTGGGCATATTAAAAAAAGACGGTTTTATAGAAACTGATGAAAACGGCTTTTTAATTTTAACAAAAAAAGGCAAAGAAGTAGCAGAAAAAACAGCGGAACGCCACAATACATTAAGTGATATTTTTAAAAAGCTCGGCGTTTCGGAAGAAGTTGCAACAAAGGATGCTTGCCGAATAGAGCACGTTATAAGCGATGAAACCTTTGACGCACTGAAAAAGCACTTGGCAGATTACAGTTGACAGCTTGCTGTCGCGTGAGGCAAGATACGAATGCTTCACACTATAGTTAATAATTAACGGCCGGTATTTTATTTCTGCTAAAAACGGCAAAAAAATTTAACCGATAGTAACTTCGTTTTAGAGTTACTATCGGTTTTGTCATTTTTTACTACCGGCGAAGCGGCTGTCGACTGTTAGCCGTTAGCAGAATAGCCTATCGCCTCACTCTGCCGTCAGTTTTTT
>JBJEPP010000101.1:0-20581 GCA_051881295.1 Acutalibacteraceae bacterium
AGATAGTAATTCAAATTTTGGAACATTGAATTTACTATCTGTTTTCTTGTTTTTTTAAATTTATAAACTGTCCTTTTAGAATTACTATAGCACGAAACAAAAAACTAATTATTTACACCAAAGCCGCATATAATGCACGCTTGCGTGCTGCGGCTTTCCGAAATTTTTCATTTTTCGTTCTTCGTTTTTCATTCGACCTGCGATAACAAGCTACTCGCTATTATCTATCTGTACAAGCTGTTAGCTGAACACACTGTTAGCTAACAAAAAATCTCCACCCAAATCTCATTGGGTGAAGATTTTTATATTTTAGTATTTAGTTCTTACAGTGTAACCTGTGTGGAGAATTTCGTGAGCCTTATGACTTCCCGGTTTCTCAAAGTATTCGTTGTAAATCGCAATGATATCAGGATTTTTATGAGACTTTCTAACCGGTAAGTTTTCGTCATCTTTGTAAAGACCTGCTGCTCTTACCGCACGAACATCTGTAAAGTTACGGATATTTGCGTGAACAATAGGTTGACCGCCGCCGTTTACACAACCGCCCGGGCAAGCCATAACCTCGATAAAGTCGTATTTCTTTTCGCCGCTCTTAACCATTTCAAGAACCTTTTTAGCATTCTCAAGGCCTGAAGCAACCGCAACATTTACCGTAGCACCGTTAAGGTCGTAAGATGCCTCTTTAACACCGTCAACACCTCGAACTGCTTTGAATGTTGTTAAATCGTTAAGCTCGTTGCCTGTTACTACCTCGTAAGCCGTACGGAGAGCAGCCTCCATAACGCCGCCGGTTGCACCGAAAATAGTACCTGCACCTGAACCGAGTCCGAACGGAGCGTCAAATTCCATATCAGGAATATTTTTAAAGTTGATACCTGCTTTTTTAATCATACGGGCAAGCTCACGAACTGTAATTGACGCGTCAATATCAGGGAGACCTGCAACCGCAGTATGGTCAACTCTTTCAGCCTCGAATTTTTTAGCGGTACAAGGCATAACAGATACTACGAAAATATCTTTAGGGTCAATGCCTGTTTTTTCTGCATAATATGTTTTGGCAGCAGAGCCGAACATACCTTGCGGAGATTTGCATGATGAAAGGTTGGGAATAAACTCCGGGTAATAGTGTTCGCAATATTTAATCCAACCCGGTGAACAAGATGTAATAAGAGGAAGATTTTCTTTAGCGTTAAATCTTTCTAAGAATTCTGTTGCCTCTTCCATAATGGTAAGGTCAGCGGCAAAATTTGTGTCAAACACTTTGTCAAAACCGAGCATTTTAAGAGCGGCAACCATTTTGCCTGTAACAACAGAGCCCATTTCGTAGCCGAATTCTTCGCCGAGACCTACACGAACTGCAGGAGCAGTCTGAACAATAACATGTTTGTCAGGGTCGTTAATTGCATCTATAACCTTTTGAGTATCATCTCTTTCAGAAAGAGCGCCTGTAGGACAAGCAGTAATACATTGACCGCAAGAAACACAAGCAACATCACCCAGCTTGTATTCAAACGGCGAACCGATATGTGTATCAAAACCGCGGTCGTTAGCGCCTATAACAGAAACACCCTGGATTTTTTCACATACTGCTACGCAACGGCGGCAAAGCACGCATTTATTGTTATCACGGTACATATGAGTTGCACTGCGGTCAATATCATAGTTTATCATTTCACCGCTGAAAGCATTTTCGTCTTCAATACCGTAATCTTTACAGAGCTTCTGTAATTCACAGTTGCCGCTTCTTACACAAGAAAGACATTCTTTTTTGTGAGTAGAAAGTATAAGCTCAAGAGTGGTTTTTCTTGACTCAATTACTTTCGGAGAGTTTGTGAAAATCTCCATACCCTCGTTTACAGGGAATACGCAAGCGGCTACAAGGCTTCTTGCGCCTTTAACCTCTACCATACAAATACGGCAGGCACCGATTGCGTTAATTTCTTTTAAATAGCAAAGTGTAGGAATTTCAATACCTACTGAGTGAGCAGCTTCAAGAATTGTACTTCCGGCAGGAACCTGATAATCGAAGCCATTGATTTTAATATTTACATTTGACATTATTAGTTCCCCCTTACTTTCTTACAATCGCTTTGAAGTTACAGTTATCAATACAAGCACCGCATTTAATACACGCCGATTTATCAATAACATGAGGTTGTTTAACAGCACCCGAAATAGCGCCGACAGGGCAATTTCTTGCGCACTTTGTACAACCTTTACAAAGCTCAGGAACAATTTCGTAATTTATAAGGTCTTTACATACACCTGCAGGGCAAGTCTTATCTTTAACATGAGCTATGTATTCATCTTTGAAACGCTGATATGTTGAAAGAACAGGGTTTGGAGCTGTTTGACCGAGACCGCAAAGAGAGTTTTCTTTAATGTAGTGACAGAGCTTTTCCATTCTGTCAAGGTCTTCCATAGTACCGTTACCGCTTGTAATCTTTTCAAGAATTTCAAGAAGTCTGCGAGTACCTACACGGCAAGGAGTACATTTACCGCAAGACTCGTCAACCGTAAATTTAAGGAAGAATTTTGCAATATCAACCATACAGTCGTCTTCGTCCATAACGATAAGTCCGCCTGAGCCCATCATTGCACCTTTGGCAACAAGGTTGTCGTAGTCGATTTCAATATCAAGTAAATCTGCAGGAATACAACCGCCCGAAGGTCCGCCTGACTGAGCGGCTTTGAATTTTTTGCCGTTGGGAACACCGCCGCCGATATCTTCAACAATTTCGCGGAGTGTAGTACCCATAGGTACTTCAACAAGGCCTGTGTTGTTGATTTTACCGCCGAGGGCGAATACCTTAGTACCCTTTGAATTTTCTGTACCCATTGTATTGAAGAATTCGGCACCTTTAAGAATAATCTGAGGGATATTTGCAAATGTTTCAACATTGTTTTCAGTTGTAGGCTTCATAAACAAACCTTTAACTGCCGGGTATGGCGGTCTTGGTCTGGGTTCGCCTCTGTTACCCTCAATAGATGTCATAAGGGCTGTTTCTTCACCGCATACGAAAGCGCCTGCACCCTGACGGATAAATAAATCAAAGTCAAAGCCTGAACCGAAAATATTTTTGCCCAAAAGGCCGTAAGCACGGGCATCGTCAATAGCTTTTTGTAAACGGCCTACTGCAATAGGATACTCTGCACGAACATATACATAACCTTCTGTAGCGCCTGTTGCATAACCGCAAATTGCCATTGCTTCAACAATACAGTGCGGGTCGCCTTCAAGTACGGAACGATCCATAAATGCACCCGGGTCGCCCTCATCGGCGTTACATACAACATATTTTTGATCAGCTTTATTGGCAGCGGTAAAGCTCCATTTTCTGCCTGTAGGGAATCCGCCGCCGCCTCTGCCGCGAAGCCCTGAATCAATAACCGTTTGAATAACTTCGTCAGGAGTCATTTCGGTTAAAGCTTTGGCAAGAGCTCTGTAACCGTCTACCGCGATATATTCCTCAATATTTTCAGGGTCAATAACACCGCAGTTACGGAGTGCAACACGGTGTTGATTTTTGTAAAAGTTGGTTTCTCTGAGCGGCTTTACCTCTTCTTCTTTAACTGTTTCCGAATAAAGTAATCTTTTAACAATTCTGCCTTTAAGAAGATGCTCTTCAACAATCTCGGGAATATCTTCAACCTTAACCTCTGAATAGAAGCATCCCTCAGGGTAAACTATCATAATCGGACCTAAAGCGCAAAGACCGAAACAGCCTGTTCTTACAACGCTGATTTCATCTTCTAAGCCGTGAGACTTAATATTCTCATTGAGTGCGTCAATGAGCTCGCCGCTGTGACTGGAGGTACAACCTGTACCACCACAAACAAGTACGTGGGCACGATACATCTATTTTTCCTCCTTATTTCTCTACGGCGCCGATTGTGTATTCAACAACCGGATTGCCGTTTACGATATGCTCGTTTACAACTTTTGCTGCTTTTTCTGCAGTCATTTCAACATAAGTAACCTTTTCTTTGCCGGGAACATATACTTCAACTATCGGCTCGTAGCGGCACATACCGATACAGCCTGTTTGAGTAACGCTTACATGCTGAACATTCCTTTTTGCAATTTCGTCTGTTAAAGCTTTAAGAACAGGCCTTGCGCCTGCGGCAATACCGCAAGTAGCCATACCTACAACCACACGGATACCGTCTTTGCCGTCTTGATCGCGGGCAGTCATTTGTGCCTGCGCTTTTTCTTTTATAGCGAGTAACTCTTCGAGAGATTTCATAGTGATTCATCCTTTCATTAAGTTAGCTGTATTTTCATTGATATAATCTTCTATCCATTTAATAACGCTTGGGTCATTTAAAGGGACTCCGTCAAGTATTGCCTTGATTTGAGAAGACTTGAACTGAAACTCTTTTTCATCTACACACCTTGTGTAAATAAAATCTTTATCCTCATTCATTGACACTATTGCAGATATTGTGGCACCCATATCGCCGACAGGGGTAAAGTCTATACTGTCGGTTTTAAAAACAGCCTCCACTTTAGTACCTACACCGATTTGAGAGGTTATATTGAACGCGCCGCCCGTTTGTTCAGCCGCCATCTTAAACAGCGGAATACCCATGCCAACCTTACGGGTAGTGCGGGTAGTAAAAAACGGATCCTGAACGCTTTTAACCTGCTCTTCGGTCATACCTTTTCCATTATCGTAAATACCTATTAAAAGCGTATTCTCTTCAGTATTTTCTTTTAAGAAAATTTCTGTTAAAGAAGCGCCTGCCGCAACGGAATTCTGAACAATATCAAGAATATTTAACGACAATTCACGCATATCAGTCCATATATTTTTGGAGTATACCCGGAACATCATCAGGTGTTATTTTGCCGTAAACCTCACCGTTGATTGTAAAAACAGGAGCAAGACCGCACGCACCTATGCAACGGCATTCTTCCAAAGAGAATTTGCCGTCAGCAGTACATTCGCCCGGACCTATTCCGAGAATTTCACTGATTTTGTCTAAAAGAGCCTGTGAACCTTTAACATAGCAAGCCGTACCGAGGCAAACCGAAATAGAATACTGACCTTTCGGTGAAAGTGAAAACTGCGCATAGAATGTAGCTACGCCGTAAACCTTTTCAAGGGGAACATCCATACCCTCTGCAATCATAACTTGAACTTCACGCGGAAGGTAACCGTATATGCCCTGAGCCTCTTGCATTACATGCATAAGTAAGCTCTTATCGGATTTACATTCTGCAATTATTGCGTCAAGCTGTGCTTTTTGCTCAGGCGTACCTTTAAAAGGTATATTGCTGATTTTCTTGACCATTATATTTCCTCCGTTCTAATTATTTACCTGCCTATATAGTTATAACAGTATAGATATAACAGTATATCATACATATTATAATATATCATAACTGTTTCCTTATTTCTATAGTTTTTTTCACATTTTTGACCGAATTTGACATATTTTTAACATTTTGTATACTTGCACAAATTAAAAGATGTTTATTTTACACTAAGAGTGTTATTTGACAATTTTACTGCTTGTATTTTGGTAGTATTTTAAATAGAAAAATATTCCAATTTATGATAATATAGAACTGTATAAATTTATAACCTTTTTTACGGGGGCTTTTTTATGAAAATAAGTGAAATTAAAACCATTTTGGACGCAGAACTCATTTGCGGCGAAGAGTTTTTGGAGAACGAGGTTTTCACCGCCTGCGGCAGTGATATGATGAGTGATGTTCTGGCTTATGTTAAAGAGCAGGCTGTTCTTCTTTCGGGTCTTGTTAACCCTCAGGTTGTAAGAACCGCCGAAATGATGGATATGAAATGCATTGTATTTGTTCGCGGTAAACGCCCGGATTTAGATATTATAGATTTGGCTATAGAAAGAGATATAGTCCTTTTAGGCACACAGCTTGAAATGTTTACATCCTGCGGACTTTTATATAAGAACGGATTAAAGGGAGGCAGCGGTAGGTAATGGCACTTCTTTCTTTACATTATGATGTTAGCGGCACCGATTTCACCTGTGCCGGCGAGGCATCCGGAAAGATTAAGAAGGCGTTAAAAGAACTTGGCTTTCCGAGTACCGTAGTCCGCAATACTGCTATTGCACTTTATGAAGGCGAAATCAACTTAGTAATCCACGGCGGCGGCGGTGTAATTGATGTTGAAATAACACCCGATACCATTACCGCTGTTTTAAAAGATGAAGGTCCCGGCATACCGGATGTTGAACTCGCTATGCAAGAGGGTTACTCTACAGCGCCCGACAATGTCCGTCAGCTTGGCTTTGGCGCAGGTATGGGTCTGCCCAACATTAAAAAGTATACTGACGAAATGATTATAGATACCGAAGTCGGTAAAGGCACGACTATAACATTAAAGATTTTTGTAAAATAAGGAGTAATAATATGGAAACATATTTTCACTCTGTACGCCTTGATAAAGACAAATGCCAAGGCTGTACTAACTGTATAAAACGATGCCCCACAGAGGCAATCCGTGTGCGTAACGGAAAAGCAATTATCGTAAAAGAGCGTTGTATTGACTGCGGCGAATGTATAAGAGTTTGCCCGCACCACGCAAAATACGCTAACCGCGACACCGTTGACCAGATTGAACAGTACAAATATAAAATAGCTCTTCCTGCCCCTGCACTGTACGGGCAATTTAATAATTTAGATGATGTTAATATTCTGCTTAACTCCTTTTCTAAATTAGGCTTTGACTCGGTTTTTGAAGTATCAAAGGCGGCGGAGCTTATTTCTGACGCTACAAGGCTTTACCTGGCACAGCCTGATATAAAAAAGCCTGTTATTTCCTCGGCTTGTCCCGCTATAGTAAGGCTTATAAGGGTGTGCTTCCCCGATTTGGCAGATAATATAATGCCCCTTATTGCCCCTGTTGAAGAAGCAGGCAGATTAGCAAAGAAAAAGGCTCACGAAAAAACAGGGCTTTCTCCTGATGAAATAGGTGTATTCTTTATTTCTCCATGCCCTGCCAAAATTACAGCTATTAAGCAGCCTATAGGCAACGAAAAGTCTTATGTAGACGGTGTAATAGCCATAAACGATATTTACCCGCTTCTTTTAAAAGCTATGAATAAAATAGAAAAAGATGACGAGGATATTTTAGCTTTGCACGAGTCGGGTGTTATAGGTATCGGTTGGGCCACAAGCGGCGGTGAGGCTTCGGGTATTCTTCACGATAATGCTCTTGCGGCTGACGGCATTGAGAATTGTATGAAAATTCTTGAAGAGGTTGAACGGGGTATTTTAGATGATATTGAATTTATTGAGCTTAACGCCTGTCAGGGCGGATGTGTAGGCGGCAGTTTAACTGCCGAGAATCCCTTCATTGCAAAAGCTCGTCTTATGAAACTCAGAAAATACAGCCCCGTTTCCTGCAATCACCTTGTAGCCAAAGATGTGCCTATTGAAATGATGAACAAATTACCTCTTGAGCCTTGCGAGGATGTTATGAAGCTTGCCGACAATGTTGAAGAGGCAATGCTAAGAATGAACAGAATGAAAGAACTTTTAAAAGTTTTTCCGGGTCTTGACTGCGGTACTTGCGGCGCTCCCAGCTGCCGTGCATTAGCCGAAGATGTTGTAAAAGGCTTTACAACAGAGCACGACTGCGTTTTCAGAGCAAGAGAGGAGCTTCAGGAAATTGAAACCGAGGGCGACCTTAATATGCTTATACCCGCACCGTTCAGGCAAACAGATACAAAAGAGGATTAAATTTATGACCGTTAAAGAATTACAAGAAAAATTACAACTCACCTTTCTTTGCGGTGAGGAGCTTTCCGAAAAAAGAGAGGCCCACGGCTGTTACATAGGCGATTTACTCAGCTGGGTAATGTCTAAAGCCAAAGAAAATAATGTCTGGCTTACTGTTATGGGTAACATTAACTCAATAGGTGTTGCAGTGCTTACAGATGTTTCTTGCATAATTCTTACAGAAAGCGCAGCCTTTGACGATGACGCTAAAAAAAGAGCCGAAGAGAATGATGTTATAGTATTGACTACACCGAAAAACTCTTACGAAACAGCAAAAGAGATAGCAAAATATATATGAAAATATATTACGATTTTCACCTGCATTCTTGCCTTAGCCCTTGCGGCGACAACGATATGACGCCGCAGAATATTTGTAATATGATTAAGCTTATGGGCTTTAATGCTTTTGCATTAACAGACCATAACACCTGTAAAAACTGTCCTGCATGCAAAGAAATTGCGGACAGCTTAGGGCTTATATTTATTCCGGGAATGGAGCTTACCACCTCTGAAGAAGTTCATATTGTTTGCCTTTTTCACAATTTAGAAGACGCAATGAGCTTTTCGGACTATGTTTACGGCACTTTACCGCCTGTAAAAAATAAACCCGATATTTTCGGTGAACAGCTGTGCCTTAACAGTAATGACCGGTTGCTTTATAACGAAGAAAAACTTCTTATTACCGCCTCAACCGTAAGCGCTGTAAACGCAGTTGAAATTGTCGGTAAATACAACGGTATATGCTTTCCCGCACATATAGACCGAAGCTCTTTCAGTATTATTTCAAACCTTGGTTCCTTTGATGACTCATTCGGCTTTAATGCCGCCGAAATTTACGATATGTCAAAAGAAAAAGAGCTTAAAGAAGGTTTGTCATATTTAAACGATTTAAAAATCCTTTCAAGCTCGGACGCCCATTACCTTGAAAATATCAGACTTCCCGTTGAGGAATTGGAGGTTTCGGAGTGTAGCATTGACGGGATACTCGCTTCGCTCAGCTAACAGCTAATAGCCTGCCCAATGAAAAATAAAAAATGAAGAATGAAAAATTTCGGAAAGCCGCGGCACACTTCGTGTGCATTATATGCGGCTTTGATGTGAACAGTAAGTATTTTTAATTTAAGAATACAAGTTGTAACAAGAAACTTTTTTAGTAAAAACAAACTAAAAGAAGCAAAAATATTATAAAAACAGAACAGATAGTAAAGCCAAACATTCCAAAGTTTGAATTACTATCTGTTTTATTTTTTTGAATTAGGAAAGCAAAGTTTTTTTCATTTCTGCAAGCACATTAAATTGTGCCGCAGGCACTGTGCTTGCACCAAAATTTTTCACTTTCCATTTTTCATTTTCCACTCAAAGCCCATTTAATACTTATCCTTAACACTAAGCCCTGAATTATACCCGCTTAAATGCTTACCGCTATACGCTCTTACGGTGTAGGTATAGGTTGTGCCTTTTTTAGCGGTTTTATCTGTATAAGTTACATTACCTTTACCTGAAACAGTTGCGATTTTACTCCATTTGCCGCTGCCTGTTTTTCTGTAGACATAATAACCTGCGGCACCTACAACCTGATTCCAGGTAAATACAACACCGTTTTTAGTAGATTTAACACTAACTAAAGCAGGATTTAAAATTCTGCGAAGCTCAACAACGGAATTATATGCCGAAACACTTGAGCCTTTAACGGCCGTAACCGTGTATTCATAATATTTACCTGCTTTAAGATCAGCCGAATTGTCAGTATAAGAAGTAGTTTTGACTACCGCAAGTCTTGTCCAACTTGTAGAACCTGAAAGTCTTCTGTAAACTCTGTAGCTTGTAGCACCGTTAACCTTGCCCCATGTAACTTTAATACCTGCTTTGCAGTTACCTAAGCTTGAAATCTGCGGCGGTGTTAAAAGTGTATAAACAATACCCGGATTATAGCCCGAATACTGTGAGCCGTCACTGCATTTTACAGTGTAAGTATAGTTTACATTGTACTTAACATTTGTATCTTTGTAAGATGTGCCTGAAAGAGTGGCTAACTTCTTCCACGAAGTTTCGCCCGGAGCTTTTCTGTATACATAATATGTTTTAGCTCCTGAAATTTTACTCCAGCTTAACTGGATATTCTTAGTGTTGCTCTTAATAGTTATTTGCGGAGCCGCCAAGAATTTGTACCCATAACCCTTATAACCGCTTAAATAATTGCTGTTTTCAGCCCTTACGGTGTAAAAAACTTTTTGGTTATTTAAAGCTCCCGTATCGGTATAAGATGTTTTACTGCCCGAAACATTTGCAATCCTCGTCCAAGTTCCGCCCTCTACCATACGGTAAACTCTGTATTTTGAAGCACCTGCTACAGCATTCCAGGTAATAGTTGCACCGGTGTACGCATTTTTAATGCTTGTTACCTTAGCATTTGCTAAATAAATATTAGTGTATTCGAGAGAGGCAAGACTTTCTACCTTGCCGTTAACAGAAACAATCCTATAAACATATGTTGTGCCGCTGTTAACCGATTTATCATTATATACGGTGTTTTCAACAACAGCAAGCTTTGAGAATTTACCCGTCTTGCCGTTTGATACGGTTGCTCTTTCGATTCGGTAGCTTGTTGCGCCGTCTACCTTGCTCCATGTAACAACTGCATAATTATTTACATCATTAGTTATTTTAACAGTTGACGCAGGTGCTAAATAAAACAAGCCTTTTACTGCATTTTCGTCTACACCGCCCGTGTATTCATTTACAACCGCTATAACCGAATAATCGTAGTAAACACCGCTTGAAACAGTATCATCTACAAACTCTCGCTTATCGGTTTGCCCGATATTCTGCCAGTCGCCGTCTGTTCTTCTTAAAACAATATAGCTTTCTGCCCTTAGATGACTGCTCCAAGAAATTCTGATACCTTCGGTGCAAAGCTCTGCGTCTATACCCGTAACACAAGAAATTCTCATTGCAGGGGCTGTTTCATTGCTTATATTTTCAAAGCCGTTTCCATCTACAGAGGCAATTTTGTATATGTAGACCGTGCCGTCTGTAACTCTGCTATCCGCGAAAGAAAGAACATTACCGTCAACTGTAGCCAACAGGGAAAATGATGAACTGTTTAAGGTTTTGCGATAAACCTTGTACTGTACGGCAGACTCAACCGAATTCCAAGAAACAAGAATATCGTTTTTTCTGTTTACTGCGGATATATCGCTTGGGGCTTCAAAATAGTAAAAATCGCTGTATGTCTCTACAACAGTGCTTTTAGATGTGTTAATGTACGGCACAACCGCAAAATCGTAGGTTTCCCCGCTTATTAAACCGTATACATTATATGATGTTAATGTATTACCTACCTTGCCGACCTCTGCCCACTCGCCGTTCTGAGTTTTAGCATAAACACAGTAACCCGAAACAGTAATATCTTCTACAGGCGCCCAATTTACCGTAACATAGTTTATACCCAATACTGCAGATGTAACCGTAGTATACGGCACACGGGCCAAGGTGTAACCTGTGCGTGAATACGCGCTTTCGTCACCGTAATCACTTACGGCTTGAACTGCATAAGTATACTGAACGCCGTTCACAACATTTATATCAACATAATTTGTAACATTGCAGGTTGTATACGGCGCTAATACGCCTACCGCGCCGTTATTTATTTCTCTTCTGTAAATAACATAATAAGCAGAGCCCTTAACCTCTTTCCACGAAATATTTATACCCTCAACCGTGTTGGTAATTTCACTTATTTCAGGTGCTGAAATAAATGTTGAGATTTGATTATCGGGAATATACTCTGACTTATCGGTTTCAAATTCCCCGTAAACAGAGGTTACATCATATTTATATGTTTTGCCGTTTTCTACCTCTGTATCGGTAAATGTATTACCGTTAGCGGCAGTAAGCTTTGCAATTTGCGACCAGTCGTTTGAGCCGAAGTCACTTCTGTATACGATGTAATATTGAGCTCCGTCCTGCTTATCCCAAGTAACATCTATACCTCTTGATCCGTTAGTTGCACTGATGTTGCTCGGTTTACCTATATATCTACAGGACACGCCGTAGGAGCTCCAAAGACTTTCTTCGCCCTTGCTGTTAACAGACTTAATATAATATGTATATGTTTCGCCGCTGACAAGGTTGATATTATCATTAAACTCCAATACTTCGCCTGAGAATTTACCTAAATACTCAATATCGCCTGAACCGGAGTTTCTTCTGAGAGAATATTTTACGGCACCTTCGGCGCTTTCCCATTTCAAGAGAATTTCACCTGTATTAAGTTCGGCGCCTGTAATTTTAGGCGGCTCAACAGTTGCAACACTGCTGAAATTTGCAATAGTTTGAACTCCGTCTGATATGTTTATGTTTTTATCGCTCTCAGTGGTGCAAATATACTGCTCGCACAAGAATTTAACGCTTGTGTTAGGCTTTGAACCGTCTATTACATCAAATGTAAGCTCAAAAAACGGAGTCTGACCCGATGTAGTAACCGATGTTGTGTTTACATAAGAAATGACATACTGATTAGGATTTTTGGGCCTGATGCCATAATAATATGTACCCTTAATATTCTCTGTGCCGTTGTTGGCAAGAGCGGGCGTACAGGCGGTTGGCTCTAAAACCGTATTATCGAACTCAACCACAAGAACTGCGCCGCCAAAACCCGTAACACCGCCGTTAACATTTACTGTATATGTTATTTTACCGTCTCGAACATACCCCTCGGTAACACTAAAAAACTTATCGGCGGCACCTACAGCAGATGCAGGGATAACTGTTCCCGTAAATATTGAAAGGCATATTAAAATACTTAAAAATAACGATAATGCTTTTTTCATTAAAATCCTCCTGAAAGGATATTCTTAACTAAACAGTTCTCCCCTTTGAGAGAACTGTTTAAATCAATAATTTTATTTTGCTGTTACGCTAAGGCCTGTGTTATTATACGCACTGTAGTAAGAACCGTTATATGCTTTTACGGTATAATAATACTTTGTACCTTTTTTAGCGGTTTTATCTACAAATTTTACAGTAGAGCCGCTTTTAACGGTACCGACCTTTGACCAACTGCCGCCTGCTGTTTTGCGGTAAACTATATAACCCTTAGCCCCGGTTGATTTATTCCAGTTAACCGTAACACCCGAGGTGTTTGCGCTTACAGATTTGAGTTTTGGCATAGCAATACATGTAATAGTAAAAGTACCGTAGGTTGAGCTGTATGAGCCGCTGGTAGCTTTTACCGTATATTTATAGGTTGTGCCTGCTTTTGCTGTGCTGTCGGTAAACGAAGTGCCGGTTGAAGTGCCGATTTGCACCCATTTTTTACCGTTGTGACGGTAAATAACATATTTAGATGCACCGGTAATTTTACCCCAAGAAACTGTAACCGTATTCTTGGTATTGTTAGCAAGCTTTACGGCAGGACGGCCTAAACATTTTTGCGCTACTCCGCTTGTATTGTAATAAGATGAAGCAGAGCCGCTGTATGCCCTTACCGTGTATTTATAGGTTGTACCGCTTTTTGCGGTGCTGTCTGTAAATGATGTTTTGGTTGTTGTGCCGATTTTACTCCATGAGGAACCGTTTGCACGGTAAACATTATAACCGGTAGCCCCTGCAACAGCACCCCAGGAAACAGTTAATGTACTGCTTGAGTTATTAGCAACCTTAATAGACGCCGGTGTTGATAAATATTTAATTGTAGTACCTTTTGTATCGTAAGAAGAATACTTACCGTTATTAAGTAATGCTTTAACAGTATAAGTACAATTTGTGTTTGATTTAATAGGCGCGTAATTTACCTTACCGTTATATGTAAATGATGTACCTGTACTTGTACCTACCTGCACCCATTTGCCGTTTGTACCCTTTTGGTAAACAATATAGCTTTTTGCATCAGGGTAAGGCTCCCAAGTAATTTTTATACTGCCGTTTAAGTTATCAAGCTTTTTAATTACAGGGTAAAAATTCTTTTGTGTAATCGAATAACCGTCAGTCTTATACTGTGAATAATCATATCCGTCATAAGTTTTAATTGTATATGTATAAGTCGTACCGCCGGTTTTTGCAGAAGTATCAATATAAGTAAAGGTATCTGTTTCAGGGTCGGCTTCATCTGTATTGTATGTTTTTATTTTCTTCCAGCTGCTGCCGTCTTTACGGTAAAGAATATAATCCTCTGCCGAATATGTCTGCTCCCAAGTAATTTTAACGCCGCTTGCTGTGCTTTGAAGCTGTAATTCAGGAGCTTCCATATAGTAAACAGCTAATTCCTCTGACGGCTCGCCTACAATATCACCGCAAACAGCCGTTATTTTGTATTTACTTGTTCTGCCGTCTGACGGAGAAGCTACAAAGCATTCATTCTGTGTAACACGGGCGTATTCTGCAAAATCTTTGCCGTAAGCTTTATATTCTACAATATAATACTCTGCACCTTTAACTGCGTCCCAAGACACATTAACGCCGTTGTATTTATTTTCAGCCTTAAGATTTTGAGGCTCACCGATTCTGCACGCTACGCTTGAGTAGCAGGTAGGTGTTTGGAATTCGCCGCAAACAGCATAAACGCTGTAAACATACTGAACGCCGCTTTCTGCAGTTTCATCAAGAAAAATAAATGTGCCGTCTGTAATAGTCGCTATCTTTTCAAATTCAGCGTCAGAAGTATTTTCTTTACGGGAAATAATATACTCCTCTGCGCCCTGAACTCGCTGAAAGCTGAATTGGATACCGCCTGATACATTTCTGACATCGTATACTTCGGGCGCGTCAAGGTAAACAACGCTGTTTGATGCATCGGAGTAATCCGTTTCGGCATCGCCTTTAACGGATTTTACTGCGTAAACATAACTTTCACCGCTTGATAAATTCTTCGTTTCGGTATAAGCTGTGTTTTCTGCACCCAAAATTGCCGCTCTCAGCGACCAATTTGAACTGCCTGACGCTTTACGGTAAACCTTGTAGCCGTCTACGCCCTTTACCTGAGCCCAGCTGACTGTAATGCTGTCATAGCCCAGTGTTGCGGTAACTTGATCTGTTACAGGGATTTTTTCAACCTCCAGGTGTCTGTCGGCACTCAGAACAGTTTCTGTTTTTTCAGATACAGCCTTAACCTTGTATGAATAAACCTCGCCTGATACAACATCGAAATCGTCATAATAATTTGCTTCTGTTGTTTCTACAAGTGTATATTCGCTTTCGCCTGGGGCTTTTCTGTAAACCTCATATCCGTCTACATAACTTAAATACTCCCAGCTTATTCTCATAAAATTGTGATATATTGTTGACGATTCAAATTCAGGAACAGGAACAAAGTAAATCTGAGCATCGTCACAAGAAGCGCCTGCTACATATTCGCCGTGTTCTGAAGTTTTATACGCTTTTACCGTGTAATAATAAGTTGTATTTCCTTTGAGTGTATTATCCTCGTAGGTTGTATCTTTTAAATCGTCTGCAATCTTGCTCCAGCCGGAATATGCGGTTCTTCTGAAAACAGCATAAGAATCTGCGCCGTTTAATTCACCCCATGATATTTTCGCACCGAATTCTGTGATTTCAGAAGAAATACTGTCTATTGTGCCGAAATACATACCAACAAGAGGTGTTTCGTTTTTAGGGGTAATATAATCGCCGCTGCCTTTACAAGATATTGAATATCCGTACTCAACACCGTTTTCAATATTCTCATCAACATATTCCGTAACCGGTACTTTTTCACCGTCTACTGTAGTGTAAGCGTCTATTGTAGCGATTGGCTCGCCCCACTCGCCGCCGTCTGCATTGCGGTAAATCATATACTGATGAGCGCCTGCAATAGCCTTCCAAGAAAGCTTAAGGCAATTTACAGATGACGCAACCTCATCTAAATTAACGCTTTCAAGCGTTTGGAAGGTATCATCTCTGAGAACGAGTGGCTCTTCACCCTTTATAATATCGTTAGTATCGTCACCGTCATCGGTTTTTAACTGAGTACAGGTGATTTTAATATTTGTTTCAGGTCGTTCGTCACCCTTTGCGGTTACGGTTACCTTCATAAATCTTTTATCGGCAGTAATGCTTACTCCGTCAGGATTCATAAAAGCAATGGCATATACATTTTCGTTATCGTATGTGATGCCCTTTTCGTAAATACCGCTTACGACATTTTCATCATACAACTGAAATGCACCGCTGTCAGCTGTAACAATTTGAAAATTCTTGCTGTCAAATTCAACATTTATAACAGCCCCGGTAATTTTTTCAACGCCGGCTTTAAGAGAAATTGTGTAAGTAATTGCATCATTTTTGTAGCCTGTGTCAGAAACAGTAAACACTTCGTTTTCTGTACCGTCAAATGCAAATACCTGAGCAGTTGTACCCACAAATGTTGTAAGGCACATTACCGCACATAAAATAAATGATAAAACTCTTTTCAAGGAAGTACCTCCCTACTTTATTCTTCAACTGTTTCGCAAAATACCGAAAGACCTTTTGTATCGTAACCGCCTGCAACCTTGCCTATAAACGCTTTAACTGTGTAAATATAAGTTGTGTTTTCTTCGCGGTTTTCATCTAATACATCACCGTAGCTTGTTGCTGTTCCGTCTAAAATTGCAACCCTTGACCAACTGCCGCCCGGCAATTTACGGTATACATAGTAAGAAGTTGCGCCCTGAACCTGTTCCCATGTAACATTTACGGTATCGGTATCTTTTACATACTCTGCGCCGACTAATACGGGGGTGCCAACGCAAACTACCGATTTACCTGTTGTGTCGTATGTGCTGTAGCTTGAGCCGTTGTATGCCTTAACCGTATAGGTGTAGGTTGTACCGCTTTGTGCTGTGTTGTCTTCATAAACACCCGTATTTTCCGTAACTGTACCGATTTTAGTCCAACCGCCTGTAGTTTTGCGGTATACATAGTAGCCTTTTGCCCCTGCAACGGTACTCCATTTAACAGTAACACCGTTTGCACTGTTTGTTACGCTTGAAAGTTTAGGTGCCGAAAGGCAAACTATTGATTTATTTGTTACAAATCCGCCTGCAACATTGCCGTTAACAGCTTTTACAGTGTAGTAATAAGCAGTACCCTTTACAGCCGTTTTATCGGTATAGCTTGTTACAGAGCTTTTTGCCGTGTAAAGCTTTGACCAACTGCCTGTACCTGTTTTGCGGTATACATAATAGTTAGTAGCGCCTGTAACCTTGCTCCACTTAACAGTAACACCGTTTGACGCGTTAGAAAGTGTAACGGTTGGTGCGCTGACGCATAATATTGACTTGCCGGTTGTGTTATATGTACCGTAGCTTGAGCCGTTATAAGCCTTTACCGTGTAAGTATATTTTGTGCCGCTTTTAGCTGTGGTATCTGTGAAGCTTACTGTTGAACCGCTGTTAACAGTACCGACTTTAGACCAACCGCCTGTTGTTTTGCGGTATACATAGTAGCCCTTTGCACCTGCAACCTTGCTCCATTTAACCGTAACGCCTGTTGCGCTGTTGGAAACACCCGAAAGTGTAGGAGCTTTAAGGTAAACTATAGATTTATTATCATAGTAAGCGCTGGTATTTGAGCCGTTGTACATTCTTACCGTATAATAATATTTTGTGCCTGCTGTTGCCTTTGTATCGGTATAGCTGAATGTTGAATTATTTTTAACCGTAGTAATCTTTGACCAACTGCCGCCCTCTGTTTTGCGGTATACATAGTAGCCTTTGGCACTATTGTTTTTGCTCCATTTAACAGTAACGCCGTTTGTTGCGTTTGAAAGAGTAACCGTAGGAGCTTTGTAGAATAAAACTGTTTTTGAGCCTACATACTGACCTAATTTGCCGCTTACACTTGCTCTTACCGTGTAAGCAACCTTTTGACCGTCAGCAACCGATGTATCTACATAAGAAGTATTTGTAACTCCGTAGGCAATGCCCTTCCATGAGCCGCCGTTCACACTTTTATATATATTGTAATTATCTGCGCCCTCAATACTGTTCCAGGTAACCTTTACACCGTTTACTGCAAGAGCTGCCGAAACTGTAGGCGCGGGAATAACCGATACTGACGGGTAGCTTGAGTTATAACTGCCGCCGCCCGATACAACAGCACGGACTGTGTATTGATATGAAGAAGGCTTTGTGCCTTTTATAACCTCTGTATCTGCATAACTGTTTGTTGTAATGCCTGATTTAAGGCCGACCCACGAAGAATATGAGCCGTCTTCTAAAACTTCTCTTCTGTAAATTTTGTAGCTTGAAGCACCGCTGACTTTATCCCATGTAACCGTAACACTGTCTGTTTTTACGGTTGCTTTTACATTTGCAGGAGCTTTAAGCCATTTATACGAAACGCCGGTGTTATCGTAGCCCGAAGCATTAAACACAGACTCTCCCTCATCGTTGAAAACGAAAGGTCTTACCGTATAGCTGTATTGCACATTATTGGCAACTGCGGTGTCTACATAAGATGTTAAATTGCCTAAATCAACAAGCTTGCTCCAACCGCCTGTAGTTTTGCGGTAAACTCTGTAGCCGTCCGCACCTTTAACTTCATTCCAGGAAACCTTGATGCCGTTTGCATCAATAGCCGCTCCCGATAAAACAACCTTTGGCAAGGTTACAAGATTAAATGAAGCAATCTGTAAAAAGCTTCCGTTCGGAATATTGTTTGCAGGTTTAGATGAGCTTGAATAGTCATAGCAGATAAATTTAACCGGAGTTAAACCTTTTGTTTCATCCTTTACCTTAAATGTAAACTGAATGAACTTTTTATCCGATGAACCTACGCTGTAGTCTGTTTGACCGCCGTAAACATATCCTACAGAATAAAGGTTACTGCCGGTAACTGCGGCGCCTGACTCATACATACCGTAAACACTTTCAACCGGGTCGCCGTAGCTGTCTTTAGTCATAACCGCACCTGCCGATTTAACCGATAATACGGATGTATCATACTCGGCAAATATTACAGTACCTGAAAGGTATGTACCGGCTTTAAGTGAAACCGTGTATGTTATTTCACCGTTTGTAAGGGTACCCTGCTCTACTTTAAAAAGCTTTGTAGGGTCGCCTACTGCCGAAGCTGTTACACTGAGGCAGGAAAAAATTGATACAAGCATAAAAATGCTCATTATAATTGATATACTTCTTTTCATACAATCTTCCTTTCGGTTAAATATTTCATTTGAAAAGCGTGGGTCGGTAATGCGTGAACGCAGTTCACCCCACTGTATAAATTTACATAATAACTATATCAAAAATTCCTTTATATGTCAACGGAAAACCCATTAAAAACCAAGGTAAAAATACCCAAAATTAAGCCTTTATTTTATACGCAAAAATAAATATTTAAAAACCTTGAAACATCTTGTTAATATTCTCAAAAGATTATTAACAAAAGCCCTGATTTCTGTTGCATTAACGGTTTTTATGTGATAATATCTTGTTGTTGAAAAACTATTAAAGAAGCAATCGAGGTATTTTTATGAAACCTGTAAGAACATTTTTGCAAACAAATGCCATTAAGGCGCTTTTGGCTGTTGAAAAGCCCCTTTACTCTGCCGCTAAAGGCAAACACTTCAGAAACCGCTTTCTTTCTTCTGTAGATATACCTTTTGTAGGCAGTAAGGTGAAAATTCTTAAAGAAACAGAAGATGTTAAATATATAGCAAAATACAATGATGACGGCACTATAGACAGGGGCGACTTTAAAATATTGAATTTTACCGATTTGCACCTTGATGAAGATTACGGTTTAAACGACAAAACATTGCAGATGTTTGTTAACCAAATCCGTGACGAAAAGCCCGACCTTGTTATTTTAACAGGCGATGTAGTTCAGTCTAAATATCAGCAAATAGACTCTGTTCAGTTTGCAATGATGATGGAAAGCTTAGGTGTTTATTGGGTATATGCCTTCGGCAACCACGAAACCCGTGAAGAAAAGGGCTATTTTAAATGGCTTATGTTCAACAGTATGACAAGTTACCCTCATTGCCTTTCAAAATTCGGCAGAGATGACCTTTTCGGCTACGGCAACTGCATAGTAAATGTTATGAACTCCGAAACAGAATTAAAGCAAAGTCTTGTTATTTTTGACTCCGGCAGAAATATCCGTGAAGAGTATGTTGAAAGAGATAATGTACCCCAAGAAAAAAGGAACGGCTACGACTATATTAAGCCTTGCCAGATTAAATGGTACGAGGATTATATGACAAAGTTCAGAAGTGAATACGGCGAATTTAAGTCTATGATTTATCTTCACATACCTATTCCCGAATATAAGGTTGTGGCAGACGAATATATTGAAGACGGCATAGAAAAATACAAATTTACCGACAATGCAAAGCTTCTTTACGGCTGTCAATACGAAAGCATAGGCTGTTCGCCGCACAACAGCGGACTTTTTGACGCTATGAAGCGCCAAGGCACACAGGCTATTTTTGCAGGGCATGACCATGTTAACGACTTTGCCGCAATTTACGATGGAATATACCTTGTATATAACCAGCCGGGCGGCTACAACTGCTACACTATGGGCGACTATAAAAAAGGCTACTACCATTGGGACGAAAAAGACTGGCTCAACGGCGCAACCGTTACAACAGTACATGAGGACGGCAGTATTGAGCTTAGGCAGAGCTTTAATAGGAAGTATCTTTAATACAGCTAACAGCTAATAGCCGACAGCTAACAGCGGCTTCGCGTGAGGTAAGATACAACTGCTACGCATTGATGTTGGGTGTTATTAGCGGTGAACAAGCCGAATGAAAAATTAAAAATTAAAAGTGAAAAATTTCGGTGCAAGCACAGTGCCTGCGGCACAATTTAATGTGCTTGCAGA
>JBJEPP010000102.1:0-20501 GCA_051881295.1 Acutalibacteraceae bacterium
AGCCGCATATAATGCACGCTTGCGTGCCGCGGCTTTCCGAAATTTTTCATTTTTCGTTTTTCATTCGGCATGCAACAGCAACTATTAACGGATAACCGTTAATTAAATACTTGCGAAGCCGTTCACATGTTCACTTGTTTACTTGTTCACCGTTGTCGGCTATTAGCTATTAGCTGAGCACACTGTTAGCCGATTTGCCTAACCAGTTTATACTGAACAAATTTATAACGCCCATTACTCCGTTAAAAATATCAGCAAGCGTCCACAGTATTTGCGGCGGATTTACGGTGCCTATAAAAATCAAAACTCCGTAAATTATTCTGTATACAAATAAAAACTTTTTGCCGAATAAATATGAAAAACTCTTTTCGCCGTAAAAAGCACAACTGCAAATAGATGTAAATGCAAACAGGGCAGTAACAACCGAGATTATGTCTCCTCCCACATCACCTATTACGGAATATGCTTTTACAGAAAGTGCTGTGCCGTAAAGGTTAAGCTTGAAAGCGTCTGTAACTAAAATCACAAGCCCCGTTACGGTACAAAGAATTACAGTATCAAAAAACACCTCAACCATAGCCCACATACCTTGTAATTCGCCGGTGCTGTCAACCTCTGCGTGTATTATTGTAGAAGAGCCAAGACCAGCCTCGTTAGAAAACACACCTCTTGAAAAGCCGTATTGCATAGCCTTAAAAATGCCAAATCCGTTGATTGCCTTAGGTGTAAAAGCACTTTTTATTATTAAGGCTACAGAGGGTAGTATGTTGCCCTTGAATTCATAAAGAATGTAAAAAGAGACTCCTAAGTATAAAAGAGTCATAACAGGCACTAAAACGGTTTGAATGTGCGTTATCCTTTTAACTCCGCCTTTTATAATAAAAAAACATACTACAGCTAAAAGTATGCCCAAAGTTGTTTTGTTAAGGTCAAAGTTGTTTCCTAAAGCTTCCGTAACAGAGTTGCTTTGAATCATATTGCCCATGGTAAGTGATGAGAACAGGCAAAAAACACCGTATATTTTAGCGAGAGCTTTTGACCCGACTCCTTTTTCTATATATGAAAATGCGCCTCCGCTGAATACACCGTATTTATCTTTGTGCTTGTATTGTTGCCCTAAATAGTTTTCTATGTAGGCTGTCATCATAGAGAAAAATGCAGATACCCACATCCAGAAGAGTACCCCTGCACCGCCTGAGTAAACGGCTGTAGCTACGCCTACAATGTTACCCGTGCCAACGCAAGCTCCCAGTACCGAGCAAAACGCCGAAAAAATGCTTACACCGGTTTTTTTCTCTTTTTTAAAAAGACTGCCTAATGTTTCTTTAAATATAAAGCCAATATGCCTGAACTGAAAAAATCTGCTTTTAACGGTAAATCGTATTCCCGTAAAAAGAAAAAGAGCAATAGAGGGAATTCCCCATATTACAGAAGAAAGGCTAAGTAAAAAATTTTCCATAAAATCAACTCGAAACATCTCAAAAATTTGGTTAATTAAATCATTGATAATTAAAATTCTTAGTTCTATAATAGTTATGTTGTTTCCAAGGTGTTTATGAAAGGGGTGGCATTATGGCTTGTGATTTAACAAGAGGTAAAGAGAGTAAGGTCATTTTTAAATTTACCGCGCCTATGTTTCTAAGCGTTTTATTTCAGCAAATGTACTCTATTGCCGATAGCCTTATTGCCGGTAGGTTTGCAGGAGTAGATGCTTTAGCAGCCGTGGGAGCCTCTTTTCCCATTACAAATATATTTAATGCTGTTGCAGTTGGGTGCAATATAGGCTGCGGAGTTGTTATTGCTCAATATTTCGGCGGCAGAAAATACGAAAAGGTAAAAACTACTGTTTCAACTTCTATTATTTCTGCTGTTGTTTTAGGTGCATTACTAACGGTTTTTGGTATTATTTTTACCCCTGCTATAATGAGCGCTATAGATACACCTCAAAACATATTTAACGATTCTGCACTTTATATGAAAATATATGTTGCAGGCTTTATATTCCTTTTTATTTACAATATTTCAAACGGTATTTACAACGCCTTGGGCGACTCCAAAATGTCGCTGTATTTCTTGATATTCTCGTCTGTGTTTAATGTTATTCTCGACTATGTTTTGGTAGCACGCTTTAATATGGGCGTTATGGGTGTTGCATGGGCAACATTTATAGCTCAGGGCATAGCAGGCAGTCTTTCAACCGTAACGCTTCTTTACAATATAAAAAAACTGCCTACATCGCAAAAACCGAAACTGTTCTCGTTTACGGAACTAAAAAAAATTACATCATTTTCCGTTCCGAGCATACTACAACAAAGCTTTGTTTCTGTGGGTAATGTGTTTGTTCAGCGTTTAATAAACGGCTTTGGCTCTGCAACCGTTGCAGGCTTCTCTGCCGCAATGAAGCTGAATCTTTTTGCAATAAACATACTTGCAACATTCGGTAACGGAATTTCAAGCTTTACCGCACAAAATGTGGGAGCAAAAAAGTACGACAGATTAAAAAAAGGTATGAAATACGGCACTCTTATGGCATTTTTAACGGGAGTTGTTGTGGCAGTTGTGTATGTAGCTTTTGCAACACCGCTTCTGGAACTATTTATTGATGAGGGCAGCGGAGCAGATGCTATTAAGGCAGGCGCAATGTTTTTGATAATAGTTTCACCTTTCTTCAGCGTTATACCTATAAAGCTTGTTTGTGACGGCTATTTAAGAGGAATAGGCTATATGAAGATGTTTATGGTAGCCACATTTACCGATTTGATTTTGCGTGTAATATTAGCGTATGTTTTATCACCGATTTGGGGATTTAAAGGCATTGTTTGTGCTTGGCCTGTAGGCTGGTGCGCGGCAATGGTGCTTTCTGTAATATTCTACAAGTATTCATCTAAAAAGATTTTGAAAGAGAATACAAATAAAACAAAATAAATAATACAGGTGCTGTAAAAAACGGAAGTTTTTTACAGCACCTTAATACTTTTTTATGTAAGAAATTATGCAATGATTACCGTTTTATTTATACGCAGGTATTTTTTTGTAAAATAAAACGGAAAAAGCTAATGCCAGTATGCCTATTACACATAGAATATGCAATTCAACAGGAGGAAAATCTCTTACGGAACCTGCTATATCAAAAATAATATCCCTGTTAAAATATGTATATGCGAGCAATGATACAAGTGCAAGCAATGACGGAACCGCCGTTTTCGTAAGAACTAAAAGTAGAATTGAAACCCCGCTTAAAAAAACAGAAAGCAATACTGTTTTAATATACTCGGTGTATAAAAATCCGTAGTTATTTATAAGTATTAAAAACGAGCTTAAATATACAGGTACAGTAAGCGCAAAAGATGATATAATTTGTGATGAGAGTTTTTTATAAAAATAAAACAATTCATTTCCGGTTTCTTCAAACATACCCCTTGAAACGACAGTTACAAGAACTGCATTAAGAAACGGATAAAAAGTCAAAATAAAACATATTATCATATTAAGAGTTTCGTTGTTTATCCCATAGTTTATTTCAAAGTGTTTTTTCAGCAGTGGAAAAACTATGAAGATTATTGCCGCAAAAGCAAATGCAAACCACTTGACCTCTTTTGTTTTAAATAAAATATTCTTTAGGTTCTTAGTTATATATCTTTTAATAAGCATAAGTACCCATCCTCAACTGTAGGTGTAACCAGAGTTCCGCAGGCTTCATTTGACAGAACGCGTTTGACGGTTTTATCGTCCTGTAAGTACTCACGAACTACAAATGCATTTTTATTAAATCCTTGGTTTTCAGGAACAATAAAAACTTTTCCCTCTGCTGCAGAACGAATATTTTGAATGGAATCACCCTTAATAATACTTCCTTTATTAAATACGACTACTTTTTCACAAACGCTTTCAATATCTTCAACAATATGAGTAGAAATGACAACTGTTGTATCTTTGCTAATTGATGATATTATGTTTTTAAATCTAAGACGCTCTTCCGGATCTAATCCTGCTGTGGGTTCATCAAACATTATTAAATCGGGTTTACCCAAAAGTGCCTGTGCAATTCCGACCCTGCGTATCATTCCGCCGGAAAGC
The DNA here is from genome assembly GCA_051881295.1 of Acutalibacteraceae bacterium. Taxonomy (GTDB): domain Bacteria; phylum Bacillota; class Clostridia; order Oscillospirales; family Acutalibacteraceae; genus DTU089. The sequence continues at coordinate 4,078 of JBJEPP010000102.1, forward strand.
TTTTTGCACTTTGATTCAGTCCTGTCAGAAAGATTCACAGCCTCAAGAGCTTTTGCTATTTCATCTTTTGCATCTTTTCCTAATAGATTTTTTTGCACGGCAAAATAATCCATTACTTCATATACGGTAAGATCTCTGAATAAACCGAAAGATTGCGGCAGATAACCGATCTTAGATGCAGTTTTTTTATTGTTTTTTATGGTTGAACCGTTAAGCTCGATAGTGCCCGAATATGGGTACAAACCTAAGATACATCTCATAAGAGTTGTTTTACCTGAGCCGTTAGGTCCTAAAAGTCCGTAAACGCCGCTATCAAACTTAAAGCTTACACCATTTAAAACTTTTTTGTTTCCATTGAATTTTTTTGTCACATTATCAATAATCAACATTCATATTCCCTCTTTCTCAAAAATATACCGGTTTTGTTACTGGAGCATATTCATCGTCTGATTTAAGGCTCAATACGGAATTAACATAGCAACCGTTTTCAAATAACATTATTCTTTCATCGGCTCCGGAGATAAGACGGGGACCGACAAAAACAATATCTCCTTTTTTCAGAATTTTGTTTTCGAGTCCAATGTTGATGTATTGCTCTAAAATATTCGGTCTTGACTGACCGTCAAAATAAGGATATATAACCTTAACTCCGTTGATTTCTTTTTCGTCAACAAATCCGCCGTAGATATATAGTGTAGTAGATTTACCCTCAAATTCGTTTTTGCCGTTACTTTCTAAATTTGAAAAAATTTTAAGGGGAGAAAGTACCTTAACATTGAATTCAACGCTGTTTTTAAACTGATTGTTTATAAAACCTACGCCTTGTTCATTTTCATATATAACATTTAAAAATCCCGGTAACGGATAGTACGGGAAATGTCCCGGAAGATAAACTCCTTGGGTGTTAGAAAAAAATCTGTATGAAAAACCTTTATATTCAAATGTTAGTTTTTCATTTTTGCTTTTACCGTGAACAGTGATATAGCATCCGTCTCTTGAAAAACTAAGCTCATCACCTTTTTCATCTGTAATATTAAGTACATTAAAAGCACTCCACAATGTAAATTTATAATCGCCCGGAGTTTTATTATTGATTGATACGGTAACTTTTGCAGAAAGTTCTTGCTTAATATTTAACAAAACGTCGTATTTCAAAACAGAAAAATCTGCTTTTTCCGATTTTTGAGAACCGACAAGCTTTATATCTCCGACTATTGCAGAGGTAGGATAAGAGTTATTTATGTAAAGTCTTGAAGAAGGAGTTATTGCGCCTATAACACAAATAACCGAAACTATCAGACTGCCTGTGCTCAAAGCTAATTTTTTTATGTTCCTTGTTTTTACGGCGCTTAAAAGCACTAAAGCAAAAACACATAAAACTATCCAGAACAAAAGCGTAAACAATTTATATGGCTGAACAGAATAACCGAATTGAGGAATAATCGGATAATCTGTGTCAGATGTAAAAATGTTTATTATTTCACACAAATATGTATTTTTGGCGGTGATGCTGTTTGATACTAAAGAAGATAAATTGAATCTGAATACAATTATTTGAAATACAGATATTAAAAGCATTACAAAATAGCCGGTAACACGGTTTAATAAGCTGCAAATTAAAACACCGACTGACGAAGCTAAAACGGAAATAAGAAACACATTTATAAATGCAAATTTAACTGCATATATTAGATATTCGGTGTGAAGTATATTCCATCTGAAATATGCATAAACAAAGAAAAGAAGCGAAATTAAAAACTCTATAAATGAAAGAATAATAAGTATTATGTATTGTTGTTTATATAATTTTAAACTTCCGCCGTTAATTGCCTCGGCACATTCTGCAACTCCGGAATTTTTTACAAGATATATATATTCGAATGAAAAAAACATGAAAAAAATAAAAATATATATTCCTATAAGAGCAACACTGTAAAGCTCCCAATAAGCGCCGAAATCCTCCGACCATATATCAATATTCCATGTTCCGAATCTAAATGAATTAAAGTAGCCTGTTGAAAGAATTGCCAAGGGGAAAAACGCAATAAAAGCAATGTAAAACAACGGATTTCTTTTTATAAGGTATAAAGCGGTTTTATCTTTCATATTTAACTCCTTCTGTTTCCGCCTCTAGAAAGCGGAAACTTTTAAATTGTTAGGAATTTTTTGTTATTGTTCCCCAACCTGAACAGCCGCTGGTTGCTACACCGTACGGGTTAAGTTCTATAATCCATGTCTTATTAGATGTAAATGTTACATCTGCATAAAAATTAGTGCATGTTCCACCGGGGGCTAATAATGTTTCTTGCGAATCGCCGTTCACATATTTTCCTGCGTCATTCTTATATTTTGGTAACACATATAAAGATCTGCTTGAAATTTTATGGTTTTGTCCGGAATACTTTATTGATTTAGCCGAAATTGTTTCGGATTTTGCAACAGTTTGTGAGGTTGTAATGTCTACGGATTTAGATGTAGCTGCTGCAAATGCGACCACAGTAAACACGACAAGCAAACACAATGCACATGATAAAACTTTAGCAAACTTTTTCATGCTGAAACCCTCCTTTCTTTATTTATCTTTTATATTGATTGCGCATACCAATAACAAACATATAACAGTTCTGTAAAAAACAAAACCTGTTCTCTGTATATATAGTGTCTACTTTTTCAAAAATGTGAACAAAAATTTTTAAAAATAAAAAAGATGACGAATTTTGTTCGCCATCTTTATGTCGTTTATTCAATTTAAAAAGTCAAATACCCTGTTACAACTTCAATTTTTTGTGTTGACAACAAAGATTTTTTTGCATAATGAATTGCAGTTACACGATATTGATACCCGGTTGCTACGGTTAGAGATTTATTTAATGTATATTTAGTACTTTCTGAATACAAATCTTTATATGTTTTATAGTAACTCCATGAAGCGCTACTGTTGGCCCTTCGTTGAACAACAACTTCTTTAAAGCCACATTTTATAACTTCATCACTTCCGTATGTATAGCCTTTTATTACTAATTTAGTACCATCTTTAGCAATTGCCAGGCTTTTTTTAATAATTAGACCGGTTGATCTGGTATTTAGGCTTTCTTCATACTCTGCATAAATGGGGTTAAGGGCTTCAAATTCTTCCTGTGTGAAATAGGCATCATCGTTTGTGTTGTTTCCCGCAAACGCGGTTGTAGGAATAACGCAGGTTACTAACGCTCCCACTATTAGCATTATTGAAATTATCTTTTTCATAATAATATCTCCATTCATTTTATTGTTTTTGCAAATTCCTTTGCTGTTTCCAGAGTTGTATATAATGTTATATCGTATTCTGTTAAGCCATCCTTGTAAAAAACAATTGTACAATTTTCTTCCTGTTCAAAAACCAATACATCCATTCCGTTTACAGTAATCTTTTCTCCGGATTTTATATTCATTACCGTCCTGATACCCGTTATCTCATCATACGGTGCAGACTGGAATATCATTAAATTTCCTTTAAAGCCATTATAACTAAAGTAAATATCGGCATTTAACGATATTGTTTCGTCAATGGTGGTATTTTCAATTTTAGTGATTTTACAATTCTCCTCAACCAACGCTTCGGGGAATGTTACAGGAGTAATACCGAATGTTTCAAGCTCTTTTGCTAAATCTGTTTCTAATAGTGCGTAACCGTCTGCGGTTGTATCGGTATTTTCCATTGGGTATTGTAACTCGGCATTACCGTTTACCAACTGGGAAATCTTTTCAGGGATATTAAAATATATAGCTGAAACCGAAATCATACAAACACATAAAACCGTTATTACGGCAGCAACCATAATAGTTTTTTTTACGCGTTTTGGCTTGACTGTAATAATGTTGTTTTCTGTTTTTTCACAAGTTGACATTAATTCAAAACACAAGTCGATATAGTCCGTGTCAACATCTTCGGGATTTCTAGTCAGTTCTTTATCTATCAGTGTTTTGATTTCTTCTTTTGACAATTTAGATGTATTTGAAAATATCATTTTTTTCAAATCTTTTTTTCTAAATTTGCTTTTCAAACTATTACCTCCCATCTTTATAGTGTAGACTTTTTCAAAAATGTGAACTTTTATTTTTAATAATCTTCAAATTCTTTAATCATTTTTATGATTTTCTTCTTCAACTTTTCGTGTCGTTTTCTCACGGTGTCATAGGTTATTCCTAAAATCTCTGCTATTTCTTTTAGTTTTTTATGTTCCCAATAATACAGTTTAAATAGTTTCTTTTCATTGGGGTTTAGTGTTGAAATTATGCGAATTGCCCTTTCTTCTATGGTTTTATCCGATACCATACTGTCTATATAATCCGGGTTATATGAGATTGCATTATTTATGGTATTGTCTTTTTCTTCGTTATCGGTAAAATCATATTCATTGCGGACAATTTTATCTTTAATAACCTTATTCTTATAATTAAGCGTTACAGAGTAAAGCCATGATTTACAGTTGTTTATTTTTATACCTTTTTTCAGGCTTTCGTATAGTGCGACATAGGCATTCTGCACACAGTCCTCTGCATATTCATATTCACATTCAAAGTATTGCAAACAATATTCAATAAGCTGTTTTCTGTACTGCTCGCAATCGACAATAATAGCATCTATGCTCTCTTGCGTGAGAGCATTATTTTTTTGTTCTGAATCCAATTTTGACATAAATTTCCTCTTTTTTAGGATTAAAGTGCCACATATTTATTCCGATGGGTTACTGTTTTCAGATTTACTTTTCTAAATAGTTTTTTAAGTAGTTACTGTGTTAATGTTTTCAATGTAACGAGCTTGTTTGTCTTTGTGCAGAAACAAGCTTTGCATAAATGCCGTTCATAGCAATCAGCTCGTTATGAGAGCCAACCTCTGCTACGCGTCCTTTTTCAATAACAACGAGTCTGTTAGCGTTTTTAAGGGTAGAAAGCCTATGTGCAATAGCAATAGTGGTTCTTCCTTTAGTGAGGTTACTTAAAGCCTCTTGAATTTGAATTTCTGTTTCAGGGTCAAGAGAGCTTGTAGCCTCGTCAAGAATAAGTATTTTAGGATTTTTCAGTATAGCTCTTGCAATGCTGACCCTTTGTCTTTCACCGCCTGAAAGGGAATGACCGTTCTCTCCGATAATTGTATTGTAGCCGTCAGGAAGCTTCGTTATAAATCCGTGAGCATTAGCTGCTTTAGCGGCGGCGATTATTTCTTCGGGCGATGCACCTGGTCTTGCATAAGCTATATTGTCGTAAATAGTGCCTGAGAAAAGGTATGTTTCCTGAAAAACTACGCCGATGGCATCTCTGAGTTCTTTAGGAGGTATGCTTTTTATATCAACACCGTCAATAGTAATACTGCCTAAATTAGGGTCGTAAAGCCTCATACAAAGATTTATTATTGTAGATTTACCTGCGCCTGAGTGACCCACCAAACCTATCATTTCACCCGGCTCAATGTGAATATTTACATTTTTTAAAACCGGCTCATAAGATTTGTAGCCAAAGGTTACGCCGTTAAAATCAATACAGCCGCTTGGGTTTATTGTGCCTTTGTTATCTGTTGCGATTTCAGGCGGCTCTTCGTCAAGCACCTCGTAGATTTTAACAAGGCTTGTTGAACAGTCTGCAACTCGTCTCGGTAACATAGACATCCATTTCATCGGGGTATAAAGATAACCGAGGTATAAGTTAAACCTTGTTAATTCGCCTAAAGTCAGTTTTCCGTCAAGGACCATTTTACCGCCGACTATAAGCACAAGAAATTCACCTATAGTTATAAAATTTGCAACAAGAGGAAAGCTGAGCGCCCAGAATTTTTCATTTGACGCGCTTACATCTGCAAGTTTTTTAGATACATCTGAGAATTTTTCGATTTCCCGTTCCTCGTTACCGAAAGATTTAACAACTCTTATACCCTTAATAATATCGTGCAAAATAGATGTTGCTTTAGAGTCGATTCTCCATTGCTTGTTATAACGGATTCTGGTGGTATTTTTGAATCCCGACATAGCAAGTACGCCTAACGGTACAGGTATTAAAACCAAAAGAGTTAAAAGAGGGTCGGTATAAAAAAGTATACCTAAAACAATAACCATCATAATTGCTTTTTCAATAAGGTATTTGCCTTGGTCGTTAAAAAAATCTTTAACTCTTTCGGTATCTTTTGTAACACGGTGTATAAGGTTGCCTGCCGATTTTCCGGACATTGAGGTAAGAGACAGCTCCTGAATTTTTGAATAGGTTAGTGACCTTAAATCTCTGGCAAAGTTTGAACCGATTTTTGCAGACATTCTGTTGCTTATAATAGCAACTGCCTTAGACAGTGCAAAAACTGCTACCATTATAAGGGCTATTGCAACAACACCCGTAGTTCGCGAACTGAAATAAGGTGTAGCGCCGGCTGCAGGAACTAAATAATTGTCAATAAGCAATGAATTAAACATAGGCATAATTGAATTTAATGCACTGCCTAAAGTAAAAAGCAGACCGGCACATATTACGCTTTTTAGGTACGGCTTAAAGTAGCCGAAAGCCCTTTTAAAAACATAAGATTTTTTTGTACAGAAAAGACAGGTGTTTATGTTTTTAGGGTAATGTCTGTGACAGTTAGGGCATATTTTCAGGTCGTCACCTGACATTTCCAGCATTTCTCCGCTTTCAAAATAGTGGTTAAGCACCTTTACAAGCTCGCCGATTTCTGAAACATAGGTCATTGAAAAACGGCAAACGAGTATGTTTTCGCACCCGTCTTCAACACTGTTTTTGGGCCTGAATTCAAGCCTTCCGCATCCGATATCCGTGAATTGAATTGCTTCACACATATCGTCAATATTAAATTTTTCTTCTGCTCCGTTAACTGTTTTTACAAGTTTTTTTTCGTTTAATGTAAGCGTGCCGTCACAAAGCAGGCCTTGAGGAGAGATGTCAAAATGTACTGTAGTAATCTTCATAATCAATAAATATACGGGTCTAAAATTCGTTTGCTTTTGCGTTCAATTCCTTCATAATCGGGAATCAGGTATCTGTTACCGTCAACATCAAAAATCAAAATTGTTTTTTCATCTGTAAAGCGAAGATTTTTTGTTAAATCCCTAACGGTAAAGCTTTTCTCTTTGTTGTCTATTATAACATCAAAATAAAAATGTCCCATACGCTCTTTAATGCTTTTTACGGATGTTACGGTAGGGCAGTAGTAACGCTCCTTGAGTTCTTCTTTAGCCGCTTCTTTTGAAGTATTGTCCAATTCATCTAAATCCTTAATAATTCCGTATTCTTCATTTTCTAAATCCGTAACGCATATATATTCATTTTTTAAAGAAAACGGGTAACTTCTTATAAGCTTAACTCTGCCTTTGTACTCGTTATTGTATGAAAAAACAAGAAAGCCGTTTTTGTTATAAGAAAATGAGCATTCTTCAGGGTTTAAAAAACTAATTGAAAGTGTATCGTTGCTCATTCTTCTGCCTCCTCTTCTGATGCATTTACATTTATAAATTTAAGAGCTTCTTCCTGGAGCTTAAATAATTTGTAATACTCTCCTTTTTTCTCCATAAGCTCTTCAAATGTGCCGTATTCTACACACCTGCCGTCATCAATAACACAAAGCTTATCTGCGTCTCTTAGTGTGGAAAGTCTATGTGCAATGGCTATTGTTGTTCGGCCTTCTTTAAGCTTTAAAACAGAGTTTTGAATATTTCTTTCTGTTTCTGTGTCCATAGCGGCGGTGGCTTCGTCAAGTATTAGTATTTTAGGGTTTTGAATGATAGTTCTTGCTATGGAAATTCTCTGCTTCTCACCGCCGGAAAGGCTTTGCCCGCCTGAGCCTACCCAGGTTTCGTATCCGTCAGCAAGCTTAGTTATAAATCCGTGGGCCGATGCCGCCTTAGCCGCCGCAATAACTTCTTCTTCGGTAGCGTCCGGACGGGCATATCTGATGTTGTCTGCAATTGTACCCATAAATAAAAATATATCCTGAGAAACTATACCTATATTCTTACGAAGCTGTTTTGACGATAATTCCTTTGCATCAATTCCGTCTATTTTAACAGTTCCGCTTTTAGGGTCATAAAGCCTTGCAATCAGGTTAGATATAGTAGTTTTACCGGCACCTGTTTTGCCTACTATTCCAAGCATTTCTCCCGCTTTAATATTAAATGAGAAATTCTTAATAATAGGGTGAGCGGGCTCATATTCAAACTGAACATTTTTCAGCTCAATATCTCCTTTAAAATCCTCTAAAATTATTGGATTTTCAATATCCTTAACATCAGGCTCGGTATCCATTATCTCAAATATTCTTTGAGATGAATCAACACATCTTGCCCACCAGTTAGTAACCCATGAGAGAAAATCAATAGGACCTTGCAGCATTTCTAAGTATATTACAAAAGTTAAAAGCTCGCCTACGGTTATGTCGTTTGTGGTAATTGCTAAATAGCCGCCGTAGCCTAAAACTACTGCTCCTAAGGCATAAATAAAAACTTGGAGGATAGGGAAGAAGGTGTTTTCGGCATTGTTTACTTTTATTTCACTTTCCATAAGCTGATCGCTTATTTTGTCAAATTGATTAAGCTCGTCATCTTCTTTGGAAAAAGCCTTTATAATTCTGTGACCGTTAATATTATCGCTGACCTTTGATGTCAGTACGGAGTTTTTGACCCAGACCTTATGGTGAAGTCTTTCAAAAATTCTGTCTATAACAGGGTAGAAAATAAATACAATGGCGGCAACTGTTATTACCATTACCGTAAGTTTAACATTAGTGAAAAACATAATAAGGATTATGCCTATAACTGTTATGATATTTGCAATAAGGTAAGGAAAACCGTCTACAAAGAACCAGTAAATATTATTGGCGTCTCTTGTTACTCTCTCCATTAAAGAACCGGTCTGCTTGTGGGTATAAAAGCCTACCGAAAGTTTTTGCATGGCTTTAAAGATTTTTACCTTAATACTGTACACAACATAAGGCAGCATACCCGCTACAAGATATTGATAAACCAAGGTAAATAGTTGGTTTAATATCTTTATGGCAGCCATTGTCAGAACAATTGTTATAAGTGAGTGTAAAAGCACTTCGTAAGGTGCGGAGTTTCCTGTATTTAAAACCTCGTCAAAAAGCTTCTTAGTGCTGAATTGAGGTATTAAAAGGTTAAGGCCTGTGCTGATAAGAACAGAAAATACAATAAACGCCATTTTCCATTTAACATCTCCGAAGAATGAAAACAGCCTTTTAACGGTTGAGCTTTTGTCAACACAGTCTTTGCAATAGGTCATTCCCGTGGGAACAGGCGCTCCGCACTTTTTGCACGAATGGTCTTTAGCGTCTAAAATATATTCTTTGTAGCTTTCACCGCCGTCTTTAAAGGTGTTAAATATTTTACGGAATGAGTCGGCACTGCCTAACTGACCTATCGGAAAATATCCTAAAGAATAATATTCATTTTTGAATTTGTATGTAAGCTGACCTGTAGCAACATATTCTTCTACAAAAACCTCATCAATTTCGGTAATAGGGACAGTCTGAAGCTTTAAAAGCTTAGGCTTAAACTCAATGCGCTTTTTACTTCTCTTTTTAGGCTGTATATTCTCTTCAAACTCGGCAATGTACATACCTTTTTCATCAAAAAAGAAATACACATCCCCAAAAGTGTCAGGGGAGGTCATACCCGATTTAAAAGTGTATATTATGTTTTCGGTATTAAGCTTGTTCTCTTCTAAAACTTCTTTTACAGGTTCAGGTAATGCCCATTTTCTGTCGAAGGGTTTTCGCGGAGGTTTTTTCAAACCTAATTTACATAAAACCTTATTTATATACTCCATAACAACTCCATATATTTGTATATTACATATAATTACAGATTTACAACAATGTATTTTACCATATCCTATTAAAAAGTACAATATTAAAAACATATTATTATTTACTTTAAATTTTACTGTTTTATTTTCTTTTTTAACAAAAAGTACCGCTGTGTTTTGTACAATGTGTAGAATATAAGATTTTTGTTGAAAAATAAATGTATTGTGTGATATAATGACCGAGTTAACGAGATATTATACTTGTTTTTTGAGGTACTGATTAAATGAACAAAAAGATAATGGCATTATGCTGTGCGCTTGTTGCTTTTTCCGTTGTATTCACCGTTTCGTTCGGCGGCGCTAAAAACAACAGGGCAGATACAACTGTTGTAAATAAAAACGAATATAAAGCAGATGTAACCGATATTATCGGCTCGGTTACAGATAAGGCAGACGGTATCGTAAACGGCGTTGAAGATGCCGTAACAGGCAATATAGGCAACTCAATAGGCGGAGTTGTTGAAAAAGTTACCGATGCTTTCGGCAATATAATAAACGGAGGCGGTCAGGGCGGCTCTATCTTAGACGGTATCGGCTCCGGCTCAATACTCGGCGGTCTCGGTGATTTAATCGGCAGTATCGGAGGTAACAATAGCGGAGGTAATCTGGCAACCGAGGGTACTACAGCAAATATTTCAAGTATTACTCCTGTGCCTGCCGCAACTCAGTATGTTACGGTAATTGTTACCGAGAAGGTAATAGTTACTGTTGATAATACTGCCGCTTCTTCAACAGATGCAGATGCATACGATGCAAATGTTTTATATAACCCATACACTAAACCCACTAAAGATTTTGTTGCCGGGGACAGCGATGAGTCCATTAAATGGCTTCAGTGGATATTTGTTCATACAGGCTACGGACTCAGTGAAGACGGCATAACCGGCGTGTTAGACGATAATACCGTAGAGCTTATCAAAAAACTTCAAACCGAAAACGGTTTAGAGCCAAACGGCAATATAAATGAAGATGTTTTGAATGTAGCCGAGGTTATGTATTATCAATACTCTTTAGGTCAGAACCAAGCCGAGAGTACAACTCTTGCACCTAACGGTACAGAAGTTAACGAAGAAGCAGACTCTGCAAACAGTAAACAGGCTGTTGTTTCTCTTATATCAATTATAGCAATAGTTTTAGTTTGGATAGCTGTTGTTGTAGTTATTTTAATAATCTTCATAAAAAGGAAAAAAGGAAAAAACAAAAAGGCAGATTCAAAAGACAAATCACCTGAAGAAGATATTAAAGCAAAAGACGAAACGGATAAGAAAGACGAAGCAGAGAGCAAAGAAGATACAGAGAAGAAAGACGGCACTATAAGAAGTCTTTCGGATTTGTTTGATGAAGTGAATGAGTAATTTATATTTTGCACGAGTATAAAAGGGGAATTTAAAATGGATAAGTATTTAATTATTAACGCTGATGACTTTGGTATGTGCCATTCTGCTAACCTGGCAGTTATGGATTTGTTCAAAAAAGGCGGTATCACATCGGCTACTATTATGACGCCTTGTAACTGGGCTAAGGAGGCAGGCGTGTGGGCTGCACAGCACCCCGAATATGCTGTTGGCGTGCATCTTACATTTACAAGCGAATGGAAAAACTTCAGATGGGCTCCTGTTACAGGCAATAAGGCTTCTTTAACAGATGACGAGGGCTTTATGTATTATGAGTCAGACGAGTTTGAAAAAAACTGCGACTTAGATGAAGTTGTTGCAGAAATAAAGGCTCAGGTTGCCCGTTTTAAATCATTCGGCTGTGAGCCGTCTCACCTTGATAACCACATGGGGTCGCTTTACGGCATTGAAACCGGCCGTTTTGAAATTCTTCAAGAAACTCTTGATACTTGCGGCGAATACGGTTTGCCGTTCCGCTTCCCCGGTACATATACCGAAGAGATGTTTGGTAACGATACTCTCGATATTAAAATCGAACCTGCTCTTGTAAAGCAGATGTTCACGGGCATTTTAAATTACGCGGAAGACTGCGGTGTTGCCATGCCGGATTTTCTTATTCCGGGCGAATGGAACGGACCTCAGAACGATAGCTACGAGAATTACAAAGAGTATATTTACGAGCTTTATAAAACATTCCCTGACGGTATTACCGAAACTTACATTCATCCCGCTCTTGAGAGTGATGAGCTTAAAGGTATTTCAGGCGCTTGGCGCCGCCGCGTTTGGGAGTATAAGCTTTTCTCAGACCCTCAGACATTACAGCATATTGAATCGCTTGGTATTAAGCTTATTAACTACCGTGATCTCCAAAAGATGAAAATGGGCAAATAAAAATATAAACTCCTGTCATTTTTGATGGGGGTTTTTATCCTGTCAGGTGATAAAATGAAAACAAAAAACAAGAGAATACTAATAGCTGTTTCTGTCGTTCTGCTGATTCTTCTTTTTTGCGGTGTTTTTCTTTTGAACTTTTTCGGTATAGGCGGCGTTAGCCAAGAAAAAATCGCAGAGGATGTTCCGCTTTACGATTTTAAAGAAAAAACAGATGATGTTGTTCGTGCTATGACCTTTAATGTTCGTTGCACAAATGTGGGAAAAGCCTCGATGTATGAAAGAATTGATATAGTTTCGGATACTATTTTAAACAGCGAAGCAGATTCTATCGGTATTCAAGAGGCTACTCCTTCATGGATGCGAGCTTTAAAAAACACGGTAGATGATAAATATGCATTTGTAGGCGAGGGCAGAGACGGCGGCGACAGCGGTGAGTATTCGGCCATTCTATACTTAAAAGATAAATACAATCTTGTAGACAGCGGTACCTTCTGGCTTTCACAGACCCCTGATGTTCCGTCAAAGTCTTGGGATGCCGCTTTTAACAGAATATGCACTTGGGCTATTTTAGAAAATAAAGAAACCCACGGGAAATATATTCATATTAACAGTCATTTTGACCATATAGGCGAAGAGGCTCGCGCTCAAAGTGTTAAAATGATTTTAGAAAAAGCCAATGAATATAAAGACTTGCCGGTAGTGTTTACCGCTGATATGAATGTTTGCGAGGGAACGGAAAACTACCTTCAGTTTACATCTGACGGCGGACTGACGGACACCAAATATATTGCAGAGAATACTATGGAATTTTGCACATTCCACAATTTAGACCCGTTAGGTGAAAACGAGGGTAATGTAATTGATTATGTTATGGTAAATGAATTTTGGGGTGCAAAAGAATACCGCGTTGTTACTGCTGGTATAGACGGCGCTTATGTTTCGGACCATTTTCCTGTTTACGCAGATATCTATATTAAACAGTAATTGTTATAGGAGGGGTATAGTATGACTGTTTCGGATATTTTAATTACAGTTGCAATCAGCTTTGTTATTTCGGCGATTATTGTGCTTATAGAAATTAAATCTCACAAAAAAGAATATCAGCCAAAGGATGTTCCTGTTTACGGTTTTACGCAAAAGGCCGAGGGTGATATTCGTGTTATGACTTTTAATGTTCGCTGTACAAATGTCGGCAAAGCAAGTATGCAAGACAGAATTGATTTAGTTTGCGATACTCTTTTAAAAAGTGACGCTGATTCCTGCGGTGTGCAAGAGGCTACCCCTGAGTGGATGAACGCTTTCAAGATTCATACAGGCAGAAAATATGCTTATGTGGGTGTTGGCAGAGAAGGCGGCAATAAAGGCGAATATTCAGCTATTTTTTACCTTAAAAGTAAATGGAGAGCAGTAGACAGCGGAACATTCTGGCTCTCCGAAACACCTAATGAGGTTTCAAAAGGTTGGGATAGCCAGCATTACCGAATTTGCACATGGGCAATTTTAGAAAACAAAAAAACAGGCGAGCAGTATTACCATATAAACAGCCATTTCGACCATATAGGTCCCATTGCCCGTAAGGAGAGCATTGATTTTGTTATGCGTTCTATGGCGGCGCATAAGGGTTTGCCTTGCGTTTTTACTGCCGATACAAATATAAGAGAACACGAACACCAAGACCTTTATAAAAAAATGGTTAGCGGAGTAATGGCAGATACAAAATATACTGCAAAAAAATCCATGGAGTTCTGTACATATCACAATATGGACCCGTTGGTAGAAAACAAAAATCATGTTATTGACTATATTATGATAAATAATAACTTTACAGCTAATGAATACAGAGTTGTAACCGAAGGCATAGACGGCTGCTATGTTTCGGACCATTACCCTGTGTATACGGATTTATCTTTTTAAGCCGACAGTGTGTTCAGTTAACAGCCCACAGCGGTGAACAGTAAACAAGTGAACGCTTCGCAAGTATGTAGAAAATACAAAACCGATAGTAATTCTTATATAGAGTTACTATCGGTTGAATTTTATATTTTAAGTTTTATCGAAATTAGGTTTAACTACAAGCAATTAAATGTAAAGTGTAGCAGTTGTATCTACCCTCACGCGACAGCATTAAATTATATGCGAACGCAGTGAGCTATACCGAAATTTTTCATTTTTAATTCTTCATTTTTCATTCGGCCTGCGAAGCGTTCACCGCTCACTCGTTTACTGTTCACCGTTGTGGGCTGTGGGCTGAAAGAATTATTTTTTCTTCTTCTTATCCATATTCTGGTAATAAAGCGCCGCTTCGTGAACTTCGCCGTCAAATACTATTTTGCCGTTTTTCATAACTATACCCCTTGTGCAGAATTCTTCTGCAACGGCAGTTTGATGGGTAACAAAAAGCAGTGTAACATTATCTTTTTCAATAATCTCATTGATTTTTTCTTTACATTTGATTTTAAATGCGTTATCACCAACGCTTAATGCCTCGTCAACAATAAGTATTTCAGGGCTGATATTAACATTTATTGCAAAGCCCAGCCTTGATTTCATACCGCTTGAGTATGTTCTTACAGGTTGGTCAATGTAATCTCCAAGCTCCGAAAAATCAACTATAGTATCTTCAAGTGAAGCGATTTCTTTATCGCTCAAACCCAATATGTGACCTTTTAAATAAATATTCTGTCTGCCTGTAAATTCAGGGTCAAAACCGCTTTGGAGCTCCAAAAGAGCGCTGACTCTGCCGTTTACCGTAATTTCGCCTTTTGTTGGGAACGCAACCTGTGTGATCATTTTTAAAACGGTAGATTTACCTGCTCCGTTCTTACCGAAAAGTGCAACGGATTCACCTTGTTTTATTTCAAAAGACATATCGTCTACGGCTTTTTTCTCTTTGTATTTAACGCTTTTTACAAAGATAGAAAGAAGTCTTTTTCTTGTACTTGGGTAAAGCTTATATATTTTAGAAACATTTTTAAAACTAATAACTGTTTTGCTCATATTTTTTACCTCTTAAAGAACATCGGGAATATCTTTTCTAAGCTTTTTATATGCCCAGAAAGAAAGGAATGTTAATACTAAAAGTTCAATAATAAATGCAGGTAATCTGTATTTGTACTCCCAAAACCAAGTACCGCCGATGAAACTGTCTCTGTAGCCGTAAACAATAAATGTAACAGGGTTAAGCTTCATAAATGTACCGAGAACGGGTCTGTCTAAAACATTTTCAACATTCCAAAGCACCGCAGAAAGCCAGAAAACGCCGATATTTACAGACTTTACAAGGTTAGAAAAGTCTTTAGCCATGGCACTGACAAGCCCTGCAAAAAGCGCCCAGGAATTAAAGAACATAAACATCAGAAGCGTATAAAAAGGTAACTGTAACATATATATTGTAAGGCCCTGACCGGATACTAAAAATATTACGGCTGTAACTGCAACAAGTACAAGGTGAACATATAGGCAAGCAAGACTTGTAAAGGTAGGAATAGTCATAATAGGGTATTTCATTTTTGTAATAAGGTAACTGTATCGCCTGATGCAGTTCGAGCCGCCAACAATCATTTCGGTCATATAAAACCATGCGATAATACCGCACATAAGCCAAAGTATAAACGGACAGCCATCGGTATCTTTGCCGCCTCTTAAGCCTATTGCTATTGCAAACCAATAAACGAAAACGGTAAACACCGGCTTTATAACAGCCCATGCCCAGCCGAGAGCAGAGCCGTTATAGGTCTTTTTTAAGTCTGCAACAGAGAGCTTAAAAATCTGCGATCTGTTTTCATAATGCTCTTTAAAAAACAGCTTTAAAATATTCCAATAGTTTTTAAAAGGATTCTTTCCGTATTCTAACATAATGTTCTCCTATTCTTTTATAGCTATAGAGTTTTCGGTTTCTTCTATATCAAAAAATATCGGTTTTTCTTCTGACTGAATGTTAGGCGAGTGCAAGGTTAGTTTCAAGTTGCCGTTAATATCTTTAAATATCATACCGTGTCCGCCGTCATTTGTAAAAATCGGGTCTAAGTGCTTCCATTCACCGTTTATTTTACTGTTAGAAGATTTTGTGACGCACTGGTAGTAATTGCGGTCTTTAACAGTAGACCATATCATTAAAAGCGAATTATCGCTTTTTCTGTATAAAAACGGTCCGTCAGTTACATTGTGGCTTTCTTCGGTAGCCGTTTTGTTTAAAAATGAACTTGCGTTAAATAGGTGTACAGGGGAGCCTACAGAATTTTTTAAATCCTTGCTCAGCTCTACATAGCATACTGCACCGTC
>JBJEPP010000103.1:0-20427 GCA_051881295.1 Acutalibacteraceae bacterium
ATGAGAGAGGCACTATGTTTTCGGGTTCCGGTGTTTTAGATGAAAAAAATCTGCTGGGCAAAAATACTGACACTAAAAAAGCCGCTTTGCTCTATTATACAACAACAGATCCTTTTGCTCAGTGCCTTTCCTATTCTACAGACGGTTTTGAAACAATAGAAAGGTATGCGGATAATCCGATAATTCCGAACATTGCAGATGCAAACCGAGACCCTAAGGTAATCTTTTGCGATGAGCTTGACTGTTATATAATGGTGCTTTATCTGAAAGACGATATTTATTGTATTTTCAAGTCTGATGATTTGGTTAATTGGGAAGAATTTCAACGGCTGAACCTACCTGGAGATAATGAATGTCCCGATATTTTTCCGCTTAAAAGTCAAGACGGAAGCCGCAGATGGATTTTCAGCGGTGCTCACGGCAGATATTTGGTAGGAAATTTTGAGAACGGTATATTTGAACCCGAACAAGAGGCAATTTCTCAACACTACGGCGATTCCGCCTATGCGGCACAGACTTTCAGCAATCTTCCGAACGGTCGTATTGTTCAAATTGCCTGGGACAGATGGAATATTCCGGCCGGCGGATTTAACGGACAAATGGGAATACCCACCGAACTGTCGCTGAATTTGTTTGACGGTACATATTATCTTGAAGCAAGACCTATAAAAGAAATCGAAACCCTGTATAACAGTTCCGAGAATTATAAAAACATAAAAACCTCATACAATAATGATTTCTCAGTGCTGCTTAAAGATACACCGTACATTTTTAAAATAGAAGGTTTGAATAATGACAGCGGCCTGACAGAAATGCAGGTTTTCGGGAGAAAAATTCAATTTAATTTAAATAAAAACGAAATAACCATCGGAAAAAACCGTGCGCCGATTACATTGACAGCAACAAAAAACAATATTACAATTATTGTTGACAGATGCAGTATCGAAATATTTGCAGACAGCGGTAAAATTTATATGTCCTGTTTAGATAACGATACTCTTTGTGATCGCAATATACCGTATTTCTTTATCAAATCCGACAGCGAAACGGTGATTGAAACAATGGAAATACACTCATTAAATTCTATTTGGTGATAACTGTATGAAAGCTTTATCTTTCGGAGAAATATTATGGGATGTTTATCCAAATAAAAAGTGTTTAGGCGGTGCCCCGCTTAATTTTGCCGCTCATTTTGCAAAACACGGCGGGGAATCATATATGTTATCGGCTTTGGGAAATGATGAATTAGGAACATCTGCTTTGAAAAAAATCTCTGATTGGAATGTCAATTCAGAATATGTTTCCGTACTGAATGACAGTCCGACAGGCTGCTGTACGGTTACACTTAATGAACAATCTGTGCCTGAGTATGACCTGTTGCAGAATGTTGCCTATGACCATATACCTTTTAAAACTATCTCAGATAACTTTGATCTGCTGTATTTCGGTACATTAGCGCTCAGAAGCGATGATAACCTTGCAGTATTAAAAAGGTTGATAAGGGAAAATTATTTTTCGGAGATTATGGTGGACATAAATATTCGGGCTCCGTTTTCTTCAAAAGCTTCCGTACAATTTTCAGTCAAAAATGCTACAGTGTTAAAAATCAGCGCAGAGGAACTGCCCATAGTTTCCGAATTTCTCGGTATTTCCCATTTGACGAATTATATTGATTTTTCAATGGAGTTAGCTAAGAATTATAACAACCTGAAATGTATTATTATAACCCGCGGAGCTGACGGTGCCTATGCATTAGACTGTAAAACGGGCAAAAAATGCAGTTGTCCCGCTGTAAAAAGCAGAGTTCTGTCAACTGTAGGTGCGGGCGACAGCTTTGCGGCCGCTTTTATATATTGGTTTTTGCGGCAAAAAGATATGCAATACTGCTTAAATTCTGCCGCACAGGTTGCAGGATATGTTGTATCAAAATATGATGCTGTTCCCGATTAAACGGGTAACACAATAGAATACTTTAACATTAAAAAAGGGGCTGTAAAAAAGCGTAGACCGCATAAAACCCGATACATAAAGGTTTTTTAACACCCCGTAACTATGTGATATACCGATACTTGAACAAATCGAATGAGAAAAAAACAAAAATTATGATGACAGCAACGAAGCAATTAGAGGAATTTAATGTATATCTTTCTTCGTGTATTTCAAATAAGCAATAATTATTCCGCCGAGTCCTATAACTGCACCTATAGCAACTAAAGAGCTATCCAAACTTCCGCAGGATACAATATCAGCTCCCTCGCAATATCCAAACGGTGTTATGTATTTCAGACATTCGGCAACTTCTGCAATGTTTGCAATCAGGTTAAGAAAATACATTATTGCGGCAACGCCAAGACCTATACCTACGCTCCCTTTACGAAGGAATGCCGAAATACCGAAGCAAATCCCTGCCAGTTCAACTTGAAGCATATAATACGCCAAATGCAACAGGCTGATTTCTTTCCATGGAATTTCCTCACTGATAGCGGCTACGGAACCGGCGGCAAGTGCATAAATAATTATGTTCATAGCTGTTATCTGAATCAGCACGGCAATCAGCTTTTCGGTAATAATCCTTTTGCGGCTTACGGGATGAGTCAACAAAAATTCCGCTGTTTTGTCTTTTTCTTCGCGGCTTAAAATACCTACTGCACAAAGAGAAGCATAAAACGCGCCGCCCAGTCCTAAAATATTACCGCACTCAACAGCATAAAATCCGATAAGCGTTCCGAAGTTCAAACGGTCCATACCGAACGCCTCGCTAAAAGAACCCATAGAGGCAAACATATTGTTTACACCGTCCATCTGTCCTTTCATTTCAGGAAACAGAAAAACACAGGTTGCAAGAAGAAAGCCGATAGAAACCGTCCATATAAATAATGATGTCTTACCTTGTCTCAGTTCGTGTTTTACAACAGTCATACCGTTTCACCGTCCTTTTCGTAATAATGCAGAAAGATTTCTTCCAAATCCGGCTCGGTAACGGTAAGGTCATTCACCTGTCCTGAAGACAGCGTACACAGCAAGCTGTTCATATCGCCGCTGTAAAGAAAGCTGACCGAATTTTCCGAATCTTTTCTGTCCCGAATACCGCTAAGCTGTTCAAGATCAATAATACCGTGAACAGTTATGCGCTTTGCATTTGTTTTTGAAAGAGCATCAACACTGTCGCATGCAATGATTCTGCCGTCACGGATAATCGCCGCACGGGTGCAGTTGCGCTGAATTTCCGAGAGAATATGACTTGAGAGAAAAACAGTTGCCCCTGCTTTGTTTCTCTCACGCAGAATATCAAAAAATTCCTTTTGCATCAGCGGGTCAAGTCCGCTTGTAGGCTCATCCAATACAAGTAATTCCGGCAAATGCTGTAAAGCGCAGATAATGGCAACCTTCTTTCTGTTACCGAATGACAGATCATCTATCTTTCGTGATACATCAAGCTGTAAACGCTCACAAAGAATTTCAGCTTCATCCGTACAATCTTTTTTTCGCAGATCGGCGGACAGCTTCAAAACATCTTTCACTTTCATTCCTTGGTAAAACAACGCCTCCGCGGGTAGGTAGCCTATATTTTTTAAAATTGATTCTTTTTCTTTTACAACATCCTTTCCGAATATTGTTGCTCTGCCTGAGGTGGGTGTAATAAGCCCCAGCAGTGTCCTGATTGTAGTAGATTTTCCTGCGCCGTTTGGTCCTATAAAGCCAAAAAATTCACCCTGTGACACAGTCATATCAAGGTCAATGATACCTCTTGATTTATCGTAGTATTTTGTAAGCTTTGTTGTTTTAATAATCTCCATATTCCGTTACTCCTTCTGAAGATATATACTCTTCCAAAAATTCATCAGCTTAGTAAAGTCCTTTTCCATCTGTTCCATATTCACATTACCACGCTGAACCATCTCCCAAAGATAGCCCTCTGATGCCCAATACATATCGCGGTACATCATTTCAATATCAAGTCCCGGAATGAACTGTTCAGGCTTCATATTCAGCAATGTTTTGTCCGCTTTAAGATTAAAATATCTATGGTAGCTTTCCTGTACGGCGGCAGATATATCCGAATCCTTCTCGTAAAACGCCTTAACGGTAAAGTTCGCCATATCGGGATAAATACGGATAATTTCCATTTTTGCCCTCATACCTCGTTCCATACTCTCAAAAAGATTTTTCTGTCCGTAACAGTTATACTTTGTCAAATACTCAATGGTAGTCTCAGCGCATTTATCCCACAGAAACATATACAACTCTTTTTTGTTGTGAAAGTAATGAAAAAGCAAGGATTTGCTTATGCCCGCCGCATCTGCAATTTCGCTCATGGGGCTGTTTTTATAGGAATTCTGTGAAAACACCCTATAGCCGGCATTTATAATGGCCTGTTGCTTTTCTTCAGGCAGAGAAAAGAACCTTTCGTTCATAGCGTAACCTCCGTTAACCGATTCGGTCAATATTATTTTAATTCCGTTGACCGATTTTGAGAAGACCTTTTTAAAAAATTATTTAAATTAAAGAAACGCCTTTTTCACTGTTACGGAGAAAAATGCGGCGGGTAGAATTTTTTATAATTATGATGTATAATCAAGAGAAAGACAAATCGGGATTAGAAGGAGAAAATAAAATGCCTGAAGCAGTATATAAGTTTCAATTTGGATTTATTGTAATGCAATACGAAAACGATATTCTTATATCTCTTAAATGTACTGAAAAAGAAAAGGATGTTTCATTTACGAACAGTATTACATCCGACTTTTCTGACAATGTATTTAAGCAAATACAGGAATATCTGCAAGGTACACGAAAGAGTTTTGATGTGAATTACAAGCTATCCGGAACAAAGTTTCAGCTGTCCGTATGGCAAGAGTTATTGAAAATTCCTTATGGTGAAACAAGAAGCTACAAAGAAATTGCAAAAGCCCTCTGCAACCCTCAAGCTTCAAGAGCTGTAGGAATGGCAAACAACAAAAACCCCTTACATATTATCATTCCCTGCCACAGAGTAATCGGCAGTGACGGAAGCCTTACCGGATACGCCGGCGGTATCGGGCTTAAAGAAAAATTATTACAATTAGAAAAAAACAGTTAAATTCCAACATCTCTGTTATGCAAAATACCGCGCATATGAAGAATTAAGTTCAAAAAAGCGGTGAAATAATTTTTAGATTTCCTGAATTTTTCTTTACCGCGAAAAAGCAAGCACACATATTAGCACTCTTATCACAAGAGTGCTAATTTTAACAATTTGTTCATAATACATTCACGCATTATTGAAAAATAAGGGTTATACTACTCTTAAAGACAGTTAAGGAACAGTTCGTTTTATCTTCTCAAGCTGTCAAATATTAAAAAGGAGTGTATGTATATGAATTTTCAAAAATTTACTCAAAAAAGCATAGAAGCTGTTAATTCCTCTCAGGCTATCGCTACAGAGTACGGAAACAGTCAGCTTACACAACTTCATCTGCTCCTTGCTCTTTTAAGGCAAGAGGACGGCCTTATCGGAAACCTCTTTGCAAAAATAACAGGCAACTCCCAAGCCATTGCAGACGAGGTTGAAAGGATAATCGCCAATCTCCCGAAGGTAAGCGGAGGAAGCCTTTATATTTCAAACGAATTGGGCGCTGCTTTAACAGAGGCCGAAAAACAAGCGGAATATATGCAGGACAGTTATGTATCTGTTGAACATCTTGTATTAGGTATTATTGAAAAACCAGAAAAAGAAATCAAAGAGCTTTTCAAAAAATACGGAATCTCAAAAGAAAAGTTTTTACAGGCTTTAAAAGAAGTCAGAGGCAACAGCAGAGTGCAGTCAGACGACCCCGAAAGCACCTATGATGCTTTGAAAAAATACGGCAGAGATTTGGTTGCTCTTGCAAGAGAAAGAAAGCTGGACCCTGTTATAGGCAGAGATGACGAAATAAGAAATGTTATAAGAATTCTTTCAAGAAAAACGAAAAACAATCCTTGCCTTATAGGTGAACCGGGTGTTGGTAAAACCGCTATTGCCGAGGGACTTGCAGAAAGAATTGTAAAAGAAGATGTGCCTGAAAACCTAAAAAATAAAACCATCTTTTCGCTTGATATGGGCGCTCTTGTTGCAGGCGCAAAATACAGAGGCGAATTTGAAGAAAGATTAAAAGCCGTATTAAACGAAGTCCAAAAAAGCAACGGCAACATAATTCTTTTTATTGATGAGCTTCACTTAATTGTAGGCGCAGGCAAAACAGACGGCGCTATGGACGCAGGCAACATTTTAAAGCCTCTTTTGGCAAGAGGCGAGCTTCACTGTATCGGCGCTACCACACTTAACGAATACAGGCAGTATATAGAAAAAGACGCCGCACTTGAAAGGCGTTTTCAGCCGGTAACAGTTCCCGAGCCGTCCGTTGAAGATACCATAACTATTTTAAGAGGTTTAAAAGAACGCTACGAAATTTACCACGGCGTTAAGATACAGGATAACGCTCTTATTTCTGCCGCTGTTCTTTCTAACAGATATATAAGCGACAGATTTTTGCCCGATAAGGCAATAGACCTTGTGGATGAGGCATGTGCTTTGATTAAAACAGAAATGAACTCTATGCCTACGGAGCTTGACGAAATCTCTCGTAGAATAATGCAGCTCGAAATTGAAGAAGCGGCATTGAAAAAAGAAACGGATAAGCTATCTGCAGAGCATTTAACCGAAATTCAAAAGGAATTAAGCGAACTCCGTGATAACTTCAAAGAAATGAAAGCTAAATGGGATAAAGAGAAAAATTCCATAGGCAAGGTACAGTCAATCCGCGAAGAAATAGATAAAGTTAACGCAGAAATAGAAAAAGCGGAAAATGCATACGACCTTACAAAAGCGGCAGAATTGAAATACGGCAAGCTCCCCTCTTTGAAAAAAGAATTAGAAGAGGCAGAAACCGAAAGCGGCAAAAAAGAAAAGACAACTCTGCTCCGTGATAAAGTAACCGAAGAAGAAATTGCAGGCATTGTTTCAAGGTGGACCGGCATCCCCGTTTCAAAAATTGTAGAAAGCGAAAGAGAAAAGCTTTTAGGCCTTGATAAAATTCTTCATAAAAGAGTTATCGGTCAGGACGAAGCAGTTGAAAAGGTCAGCGATGCAATTCTTCGTTCAAGAGCAGGTATTGCAGACCCGAAACGGCCTATAGGCTCATTCCTGTTTTTAGGTCCTACAGGCGTAGGTAAGACCGAGCTTGCTAAATCTTTGGCGCAATCTTTGTTCGATGACGAAAAAGCCATGGTGCGTATTGATATGTCGGAATATATGGAGAAATACTCAGTATCTCGGCTTATCGGCGCTCCTCCGGGATATGTGGGCTATGACGAAGGCGGTCAGCTTACAGAGGCAGTAAGGCGTAAACCTTATGCGGTTATTCTTTTTGACGAAGTAGAAAAGGCTCACCCCGATGTATTCAATGTGCTTTTACAGGTTCTTGATGACGGCAGAATTACCGACAGTCAAGGCAGAACGGTAGATTTCAAAAACACTATAATCATTTTAACATCTAACTTAGGTTCAGATATAATTCTTGACGGCATTGAAAACAACGGAGAAATATCCGAAAACGCAAGAGAAAATGTAAATCTTCTTTTAAAACGAAGCTTCAGACCCGAATTTCTTAACAGGCTCGATGAAATTATATTCTTTAAGCCGCTTACAAAGCAAGATGTTTTCCGCATAGAAGAACTGTTATTAGAAGATTTAAGACAAAGACTTCGTCAAAAACAGCTTGATATTAAGTTAACCGACAAAGCAAAAGAATATATCTGCGAATACGGATTTGATCCTTTAATGGGTGCAAGACCGCTTAAAAGGTATATGCAGGCGTCTCTTGAAACTCTGATTGCAAGAAAAATTATTGCAGATGATATTGAGCCCGACACCGTAATAACCGTAGATGTAAAAGATGGCGCTCTGACGGTAGAATAAAAAATAAACAACGACAGACGGCGCAGCTTATTTTGCTGTGTCGCCTGCCGATAATATTCATTATAAAAGGAGTTTAAAAAATGAGAAAAAAGCAGTTTAAAGCAGAATCCAAAAAGTTAATGGATTTAATGATTAACTCGATTTACACAAACAAGGAGATATTTTTAAGGGAACTTATTTCAAACGCAAGCGATGCTCTAGACAAATTGTATTTCCGTTCTTTAACAGATTCCTCGGTGGGTTTAGGTAAAGACGAATTTGTTATAAGAATTGATACGGATAAAGAAAACAGAACCTTGAAAATCTCCGATAACGGCATAGGTATGACCGATGAAGAATTGGAAAACAACCTGGGCACCATTGCCAAAAGCGGCTCCGAAGCTTTTAAATCCGAAAATGAAAAAGCAGAAGACGTGGATATTATCGGTCAGTTCGGCGTAGGTTTTTATTCGGCATTTATGGTTAGCAAAAAGGTTGTTGTATTAAGCAAGCCCTACGGCTCTGATAAAGCGTATAAATGGGAGTCGGACGGCGTTGACGGTTACACCGTTACAGAATGTGAAAAAGACGGCTTCGGTACAGATATTATACTTTACATAAAAGACGATACAGATGAGGATAAATTCAGCGATTACTTAGAGGAATACAAAATACAGTCGCTTGTTAAAAAATACTCCGATTATATCCGTCACCCTATTAAAATGACCGTTACCGAAAGACAGCTTAAAGAAGGTACAGAAGACGAGTACGAGGATGTTGCCGTAGATTCAACGCTTAACAGCATGGTGCCTATTTGGAAAAAGAACAAAAACGAGGTAACAGACGAAGAATACACTTCATTTTACACAGATAAATTCTATGATTACGAAGCACCTGCAAAAATAATTCATTCAAAAACAGAGGGTAACGCAACATACAATGCATTGCTGTTTATTCCTAAGCACGCTCCGTTTGACTATTATACAAAAGAGTTTGAGAAAGGTCTTCAGCTTTATTCAAGAGGCGTTCTTATTATGGATAAATGCGGCGACTTGCTCCCGGACTATTTCAGTTTTGTAAAAGGTCTTGTTGACAGCGAGGATTTATCTCTTAACATCTCCCGTGAAACTCTTCAGCATGACGGTCAGTTAAGACTTATTGCAAAAACACTTGAAAAGAAAATTAAAAACGAGCTTTCGAAAATGCTCAAAAACGAACGCGAAGCATACGAAGAGTTCTTCAAGGTATTCGGTATGCAATTAAAATTCGGTATTTATAACAGCTACGGTATGAAAAAAGACGAGCTTCAGGACTTATTGCTGTTTAAATCTTCAAAAGAGGAAAAATATGTAACTCTTAAAGAATATACTGATAATCTTAAAGAAGGTCAGGATAAAATCTATTATGCCTGCGGTGAAACCGTAGAAAAAATCAAAATGCTTCCGCAGCTTGAAAAGGCTACGGAAAAGGATGTTGAAGTTCTTTACTGCACCGAATATGTTGACGAATTCTGTTTAAAGATGTTGGGACAGTATGACGGTAAAGCATTCCAGAACATTTGCGATGAAAACTTTGACCTTGATACAGAAGAAGAGAAAAACGAACTTAAAGAAAAAAATGAAAGTTCAAAGGAAATGTTTGACTTTATTAAAGAAAGCTTAGGCGACTTGGTATCGTCTGTACGCTATACCAACAAGCTTAAAAACTACGCTTCATGTCTTACCTCTGAGGGCGGAATTTCTCTTGAAATGGAAAAGGTATTAAACTCAATGCCTAACAACGATGGCGTTAAAGCAGAAGTTGTTCTCGAAATCAGCACACCTCACCCTATTGCCGAAAAAATTAAAGAGCTTTATGAAAACGATAAAGATACTTTAAAGGATTACGCAAAACTCCTTTACGATATGGGTGCTTTGATTAGCGGAAAATCTGTTGCCGACCCTGCGGAAATGAGCAGGATTATAAGCGATATTATGGTAAAATAAGTTTTTACAGCTTGTTTTCGGCTTATAATATTGCATAAATAATATATCAGTCAGGGGGCTGTAAGAAACTTTTCGTTTTTTACAGCCCCTGTTTCTATTTTATAAATATCTCATTGACACTGCAAAGTATAAATAGTAAAATACTGTAAGAAAATTACGAACGGTTGGTTAAAAACTATGTCTATTGAATTTAAACAAATTGTAGGTAATGAGCGAGTTTTTCTTGACGGCAAATGTGATTTCACCAATATATGCAGCGGTAAAGCGTTTAAGGGCGAAAGATACTCTTACCAAATCGCATATAAAAGCGGAAGTAAGATTATGGGTGTTAAAGC
The DNA here is from genome assembly GCA_051881295.1 of Acutalibacteraceae bacterium. Taxonomy (GTDB): domain Bacteria; phylum Bacillota; class Clostridia; order Oscillospirales; family Acutalibacteraceae; genus DTU089. The sequence goes on from JBJEPP010000103.1 coordinate 10,236, forward strand.
AAATATAAAATCCAAATTAAAAGATTTTATCACTTTAAGGCTTGTAGGTAATGTTCCTGCAGAATTCACACATTATGCCGATAGCGATACATCATTCTATGAAAGGACCGCACCGGGACTTTACCCCGATGTGCTGACTCCTATGGAAGATACTTTTATTATAAAGCCTGCTAATTGGTACAGTGTTTTTGTTACCGTAAATGTGCCTGAAACCGTAAATTCGGGAAAATATGATATTGAAATCAGTTTTTCTGACGAAAACGGTGAAAAAATAGGCTGCGAAAACTTTATTTTAGAGGTATTAGACGCAGTTTTACCGCCCCAAAAGCTTATTTATACGCAATGGTTTCACTGTGACTGCATCGCAAATTTTCACAATACAGAGGTTTTTTCGGAAGAATTCTGGCACATAACCGAAAACTACATAAAAACCGCCGTAAACTTAGGTGTAAATATGCTGCTTACACCTATACACACTCCGCCCCTTGATACTAAAGTCGGCGGTGAACGCAGAACAGTTCAGTTAGTTGATATTAGCCTTAACAACGGCGAATATTCCTTTAATTTCAGCAATCTGAAAAGATGGGTTAAAATGTGCCTTGACTGTGGCATTAAATATTTTGAAATGGCTCACCTATTCACTCAATGGGGTGCAAAATCCGCCCCTAAAATTATGGCTGCGGTAAACGGCCGGTACAAACGCCTTTTCGGTTGGGAGACCTCTGCCACATCTAATGAATACAAAAAGTATTTAGACGCATTTTTACCTGAGCTTATTAAAACATTAAATGAATTAGGCATAGCAGAAAATACATATTTTCATATATCTGACGAGCCAAGCGAAGATAACAGCACCTTTTACAGAGCCGCTAAAGCTTTAGCAGCGGAACATCTTAGAGATTTCAAAATTATAGACGCTCTTTCGGACTACAGCTTTTATGAAAACGGACTTGTAGAAAATCCCATTCCGTCACTTAATAATGTACACGAATTTCTTGAAAAAGGTTACAAAAATCGCTGGACTTACTATTGTTGCGGTCAGGATGAGGTGCTTCCTAACAGATTCTTCTGTATGCCTCTTACTTCAACACGCGCAATAGGATTGCCTCTTTTTAAATACAATATGGAGGGTTTTTTACAGTGGGGCTACAACTTCTACAACTCACAATATTCAATTAAAAGTATTAACCCTTATGAAGTTACCGATGCAGACGGTGCATTCCCTGCAGGCGACAGCTTCACAGTTTACCCGTATAAAGACGGCTGTATTGAGTCTTTAAGAGGTGTGGCATTCTACGAGGCTCTGCAGGATATGAGGGCTTTAGAATATGTCAGCGAAAAAATCGGCAGAGAAAAAGTCACGGAACTTTTAGAGAGAGAATTCGGTGAAATCACTTTTTACAACTACCCGAGAGGTACAAAAAATCAAATGAAGGTCAGAGAGTTTATAAACAGTCTTATATAAAGGTAATACATAATATACACACAAATAAAATTATTTTCGGGCGTTTCTCTCCCCTTGCAGTTTTTCACATACTAAAGGAGATGTACACTTTTGAAAAAAGTAATAAAAAAGGTATTTCCCCAAACAATACCTGTTTTGGCAGGATATATTTCTTTAGGCATTGCATTCGGGTTGCTTTTGCAGTCAATAGGTTACGGTCCCGTTTGGGCTTTGATTATGAGTTTGTTTATATATGCAGGCTCCGCTCAGTTTTTAGCCGTAGAGTTATTAGCCACGGGAGCAACATTACCGCATATTGCGTTATTGACTTTTTTACTGAATTTCAGGCACTTGTTTTACGGTTTATCTATGATAGAAAAATACCGCAAAACAGGAATAAGAAAACCGTATTTAATATTCGGTTTAACAGATGAAACTTATGCACTTTTAACAGGATATAAAACTCCCGAAGGATTAAATGACAAGGATTACTACTTGGCTGTGACGCTTATGAACCAAATGTATTGGGTTTTGGGAAGTGTTTTAGGCTCTGCGGCAGGAAGCATAATACCCTTTGACACAACGGGTATTGACTTTGCCATGACCGCACTTTTTGCCGTACTTGTTGTTGAACAGTGGAAAACACATAAAAACCATATTCCGGCAATATTAGGTTTTGCAATAACAATTGCTTCACTTTTGATTTTCGGAGCAGATAATTTTCTTATTCCTGCGCTTATTGTTATGTCGGTTATTCTGTTGTGCATACAAAATTTTTTAAATTCGGAGGAAAGCAATGAGTGATAAATATATAATATCTGTTATAGCCGTGATGGCATTTGTTACGGCGTTACTCAGATTTCTTCCTTTTATTATATTCGACCGCGGTAAAGAACTGCCGAAATGGATTTCGTATTTAGGAAAAGCCTTACCACCTGCGGTAATGAGTATGCTTTTAATATATTGCTTAAGAAACATAAATTTTGTTGAAGGAAGTCACGGCATACCTGAAATAATATGTGTAGCGGTAGCGGTAATATTACACAAATGGAAAGGCAACACCTTATTGAGCATAGGCGTCAGTACGTTGCTCTATATGATATTGGTACAATTTATAATTTGAACTATAAAAGACGGATGTAAAAAAACTCCCGTTTTTTTACATCCCCTTTTTATTTTTCTTCTGTTTTTTTCTTCTTAAAAATCACAAACTTACTAAAAAAATAATTCATAATAACAACAATTACAGAAAGCACCAATTTAATAATGAATTGTCCTGTAATTTCAATACCGAAAAAGTTTATTGAGTTACCTCCTAAGCCAAACCCGTCCACACAGATTATAAGCCCGACCTCTTCTACCGCAAAACTGAAAACTCTTGCTAATACAAATTCTGAAAACTCTCTTAAAAATATTTTCAATTTCCAGCTTTTAGACTCAAACACAAAAAGCTTGTTTGTTATGTATGCTACAATAACTCCTGCAACCCAAGCCAAAAAGTTGTTGAGCATATAAAGCTTTTCACCTAATAGCGCTGTAGAAAAATAGAATGTCAGCATATTTGCCGCTGTGGTCAATACGCCGAAAAGCACATATAATATAATTTCTTTATATTTAATGTAAAGCTCTTTTATTTTATTTATCATCTTTTTTAAGATGCTCCTTTAGAATATAAATAGGCCTGTTTTTTACCTGAACATATATTTTAGATATATATTCGCCTAAAAGACCTAACGCAAAAAGCTGCATACCGCCTAAGAAAAGAACTAAAACAACTATTGTTGCGTAACCGGGAACATCAATCCCGCTTATAAGCTTGTGCAGAATAACGCCTATAAGGTAAATTATAGAAGCAAAAGCTGTGAGAACGCCTACGCCGGTTGCAATTTTAAGAGGCATAGTTGAAAAAGAAATAATACCGTCAAACGCATACTTTAAAAGAGCCCAAAAACTCCACTTAGTCTCGCCTACTTCACGCTCTTCTGCTTTATAAGGTATATATTTTGTGTTAAAGCCAACCCAACCGAATATACCCTTAGAAAAACGGTGATACTCCGTCATTTGAAGAATAGCGTCTACCATACTGCGTTTCATAAGGCGAAAATCAGACGCACCGTTAACAAAATCCACCTCTGATATTTTATTTATAACTTTATAAAAACCTATTTTTAACTTAGCAACAAGTTTATTTTCGCATCGTTCTTCCTGATAAGCGGTAACACAATCTATTGAGTCATCCTCCAGCATCTCTTTAACCATTTCAACAACAACCTGAGGGCGTTGCTGTAAATCCGCGTCTATAATGCACACAAGGTCGCCTTTAGCGTTCTGAAGCCCTGCATACATTGCCGCCTCTTTGCCGAAATTTCTGCTGAAGCTGAGAATTTGAATATTGCTTAAAGCGTTTTCGTTGTACAGTTTTTTTAATTCTTCGTATGTTTTATCTGTGCTGCCATCGTTAACAAAAACAAACTCATAATCCTTGAAAAATCCCGAAAACACTTTGTTAGTTTCGTTAAAAAAGCGTTCCACATTGCCCTCTTCGTTAAAGCACGGCACTACAAGTGATAATTTCATGGGTTTCCCCTTTCAAATCAATATATAAATATATTACCACAATACAAATTTATAATCAATATAAATGTATTTTTTTACATTTTCTTTACTTTTAATAATTTTGTGATATACTTTATTTATTACATATTTAGGAGATTTTTAAATGAAAACTGACCATTCAAAAAAAGCCGCAGAGCTTTTCTGCAACGGCTGTAACTGTTCTCAGGCAGTGTTATGTGCTTTTGCCGAGGATTGCGGATTGGATTATAATACTGCGATGAGGCTTTCATCTTCTTTTGGCGGCGGCATGGGCAGACTCCGTGAGGTTTGCGGTGCAGTAAGCGCCATGTTTATGGTTGCAGGGCTTTTAAAAGGCTACACAACAGAAGACCCTAAGCAAAATAAAGATAATCACTACAAGCTAATTCAAGAACTGGCTCACGAATTTGAAGAAGTACACAAAACATATATTTGCCGCGAGCTTTTAGGTACAATTGGCAAATCTTCGCCTGTATCTGACCCCAGAACACCTGAATACTACAAAACAAGGCCTTGCGTCAGATTTGTAATTACAGCATCAGAAATATTGGACAGGCATTTTTTTAATTAAGCTTATACAGCTAACAGCGTGTTCAGCTAACAGCCGACAGCTAATAGCTTGCTGTCGCATAGAGGTATAAATGAGTGCTTCGCACTATAGTAAATAACTGTTGTTTTACAGTCTGATGTTGCTTAAACCGAATAAATACAATTAACCGATAGTAACTCCTTTTAGAATTACTATCGGTTTGTTATCTCTTGCTGTCTGCAAAGCTGCTATTAGCTATTAGCTGTCGGCTGTTAGCTGTATCAATGCTTACTCTTTTCATCCCGTTCGCGAATTATAAAGCGTACCGGAGTACCCTCTAAGCCGTAAACTTCGCGGATTTGATTTTCAATATAACGCTGATAGCTGTAATGAAAAAGCTCTGCGTTATTTACAAAGCAAACAAATGTAGGCGGTCTTGTAGACGGCTGAGTAATGTAGAATATTTTAAGCCGTTTGCCTTTATCTGACGGTGGCTGAACGCGAAGTGTAGCCGCCGCCAAAATCTCATTGAGCTGACCTGTTTTAATACGCATCGCGTTTTGTGTATCTACAAACTTAATAAGTTCAAAGAGTCTGTCTACCCTTTGACCTGTTTTTGCAGAAATAAAAATAATAGGAGCAAAAGACATAAACGAAAAATCTTTCATAAGGTCTTTGCGGTACTTATCCATAGTCTGACCGTCTTTTTCGTAAGCGTCCCATTTATTTACAACGATAATACAGCCTTTGCCCTGCTCAAGCGCTTTGCCTGCAACCTTAGAATCCTGCTCGGTAAAGCCCTCTAAGGCGTCTATCATAATAACGCAAACCTGAGCGCGGTCTATAGCCATATCGGTTCTTAAAACGCTGTATTTTTCAACTGCCTCGTCTACTTTTGATTTTCGCCTTAAGCCTGCGGTGTCAATAAACATAAACTTGCCGTATTTATTCTCAACGAAACTGTCGGTAGCGTCACGGGTAGTGCCGGCAATATCCGAGACTATCATTCGGTCTTCGCCGATTATTCTGTTTACAAGTGAAGATTTGCCAACATTAGGCTTGCCGATAACCGCAACCTTAATGTAGTCGTCTTCATCTTTATCTTCTGTTAAATACTCTTTAGGAAGATGCTTTAAAACCTCGTCAAGCAGATCACCCGTACCGTGACCGTGAACAGATGAAACTGCTATGGGGTCGCCGAGACCCAAGTTATAAAACTCATAAAATTCAGGCGGTAATTCGCCTACACTGTCGCATTTATTAACCGCAAGAACAATAGGCTTGCCGCTTTTCTGAAGCATAGACGCAACCTCTTCATCTGTTGCGACAACGCCGTCACGCAGGTCAACTACAAATATAATAACATTAGCGCTATCTATAGCAAGTTGGGCTTGCTGACGCATTTGGGAAAGAATAATATCGGTAGAATACGGCTCGATACCGCCTGTGTCTACAAGCATCATATCGTGACCCAGCCACTCGCAATTACCGAAAATACGGTCACGGGTAACACCCGGTGAATTATCGACTATTGCAAGCCGTGTACCCGTAAGCTTATTAAAAAGGGTTGATTTACCTACATTGGGTCTGCCCACAATAGCTACTACCGGTCTTGCCATTTCAAGCACCTCCTAAAATTTTTTTTAATAACACATACCCGTCGTTTTCTACAGGCGTAACTTTAACGCCCAAGGCATCGGATAATTCGTCTATTTTAATATCATCAAGGAATTTATCGCCCTCATTTCTTAAAGAAACGCGAGGAATAAGAAGTTCTTCACCTAATGATTTGTTTTTTAACTGATTTATAAAATCTTGACCTGTAATGAGGCCTGAAACCGTAACTGTATGACCGAAAAAATCATTTATTATTTCGATTACATTTATATTCAAATTTTTAAACTTTTCTTTTGCCCTGTTTGAAAGCTCTGAAATGAGCGGATATGCCGAACAACCCGTTGCAATAGTGATATTACGGTTAGCCTCAAAGCTTTCACACTCTTCTAAAGCATTCAAAAATTCGTCTTTTAAAAGCGCCCACATACCGACTCCGTTATCTAACTGAACAAAGTCGCCGTAATACTCAGGACCCGGTATTTCACGCTCTGCCAAAAGATAAAACTCATCTGAGGCATACGCTAAAATTTTGCCGCCGTTAAAATAGGCAAAATGCGCGTTGAACTCATCTATAATATCAATAACATCATTTGCCTCTTTTTTTGTGTAAGTGCGAAGCGGATAAAGTCCGTCACGGTATTTTGTAAGACCTACAGGCACGGCCGCAATACTGCTGACGCTCGGATAAAGCTTTGAAAGCTCTTCTAACGAAAAACGAAGCTCGTCACCGTCATTCAACCCCGGACATAAAACAAGCTGAGTGTTCATTTCAATTTCGGCTTCTGAAAATCTGTCAAGAATTTTAAGACTTTCACCCGCATTCGGATTTTTCATCATTTCTACACGGAGCTTGGGATTCATAGTATGAACCGAAATATTAACAGGTGAAATATGCAAATCTATAATTCGTTGAACTTCTCTTTCGGGCAAAGCAGTCAAGGTAATATAATTACCGAACAGAAAAGACATTCTGGAATCGTCATCTTTAAAATAAAGAGTATCTCTCATACCTTTAGGCATCTGGTCCACAAAGCAGAATACACATTTATTTTTACAGCTGTGCTGCTTGTCCATTAAATATGTTTTAAACTCAAGTCCTATATCCGCAAGCTCATCGCTTTTTCTTATGTTAAAAGTAAGCGGTTTGCCGTTACGCAAAACATCTAATTTAAGCTTTTTGCCTTGGATAAAAAAGCGATAGTCGAGAACATCGTATATTTCGTGGGAATTGATGCTTATAAGTTCATCATCAGGCTCCAAGCCGACTTTATAGCTGTATGAATTCTCTGACACATTTTCGATTTTAACCGACAACTCTCCCCACCGCCTTTCCTGTTTTAGTTTACTTCGTAAATTTTAAAAAAATAAAAAAATCGGTGCATTTACTTAGCAAATAATATTATATGCTAACACATTACAAAATTTACACCTAACATTTTTCTAAATCTCTGCCAAGTAGTTTATTGTTTGTGTATTTTTGAATTTTACAAGATTAGACTTTGAAGTAATATACAGATATTACGAAAAGGTATTGCTCAAAACACAAAACCTAACAAAACGATAACTGCCTACAACTCCACCAAGTAGTTTATTGTACACAGATTTTCGGTTTTTGCAAAGTTAGACACTGAAGCAATATACAGATATTGCAAAGTGAATAACTGCAGCAAAAACGGAAATATGTGTACAAGAAATGTCCGTAACGAAGAATAGGGCGGTGATACTCCCCCCGCCCGTTGAAATCAATATTGCAAAAAATTCAAACTAATCAGTCATTCTCAACAGTAAGAACCTGTTTACCGTTGTAATAGCCGCAAGCTGTACAAACTCTGTGAGTTCTCTTGTATTCGCCGCATTGCGGGCATTTTACAAGTGCCGGAGCGTCCATTTTCCAAACATTGCTTCTTCTTTTGTCACGCCTTGCGTGAGAAACTCTTCTCTTAGGTACTGCCATGAGTACAACCTCCTATAAAACAATTTAATAATTTACTTAATCGTCTTCCAATAACTGTAAAAGCGCTTCCATTCGAGGGTCTATCGGCTTTTTACAATCGCATTGGCTTTTGTTAAGGTTCTTACCGCAGAAAGCGCATAAGCCCTTACAGTCCTCGTTGCAAAGATATTTAGTGGGAAGAGCGAGAGTGACATCCTCCCAAACTAATTCGTCAAGGTCAAGTCTCATATTGGGCACCTCGAGGAAATCGTCGTTATCTCCGCTTTCAAGAGAAACAACGAGAGTGTGCTCAACCGGGAATGAGTATTGCGAAATTACATTCTCAGCACATCGGTCGCAAGGACCTTCGTAAGTAAATGCTGCACTTGCCTTAAGTGTTACAATACCGGCTTTATTCTTAATACTGCCTGAAACCTTAATGGGGCTTGTTATTTTAGACTCACCCTCTGAAGCCTCAAAATCAGGCTCAAATTCATAAGAAACAGGAACTACGAAACCGTCTGTATTAAAAACTGATTCAAGCTCGATAATCATATAACATACCTCTCAACATACCCAAGTATTATATTATTAAAACTTTATTTTGTCAATAATAAAACCGAAAAAAGTATGCATATTTAACAATATTTTTTGATATTATATATGAACAAATAAAAGCCCCCTCTTACAATAAGAAAGGACTTTCGTTTTATTCTGCCTTCAATCAGATTTTTTCAGCTGATTCAAAAACCGATGCAGGAAGATTTGCTTCGTCTTCTGAAACGGTGAAAACAATTTTTGTATCTGTTTCGTTAGCAACCTTGGAAAGCTTCTTTAAAAGTGCTGCAAACTCATCGTAATTTCTGCCGATAATTTTAAATGTAGCGTCTACGAAAAGGTCTGTAATATCGTGGTCCTGAGCGAGAACGCCGCAAACCATACCGTAAAAAGCGTCTGCACCCTCTACGCCGTAGCTTTCTGTTTCAATAAGTCTTGCTTTATGAGTAACTTCTGTTGTAAGCAAAGGTGATTTTTCTATGCAAACTACTGTTCCGTTTGATGATGCAACAGCATCGTTAATCAAAGAAATAAGTCTTTTTGTTTTGCCTGAACCTTTATTGCCTATAATAAGTGAAATCATAATGATTTACCTCCATTGTTTTATATTTCACACCGGTTTTAATCGGTGCATTTTTAAGATTAAAGCCTTGCCTCTAAGGCTTTTTTGTGTTCTTCGTAACCCGGTTTACCTAAAAGGGCAAACATATTCTTTTTGTAGCTTTCTACGCCCGGTTGGTCAAATGGGTTAATACCGAGAATGTAGCCTGATACAGCACAGGCTTTTTCAAGAAAATAAACCAGGTAACCGAAGTTGTATTCGTCCATTTTATCTACTTCTAAAACCATATTAGGCACTTTGCCGTCTGTATGAGCAAGTATTGTGCCTAAATAAGCTTTTTGGTTAACAAAATCTACGCTCTTACCGGCTACAAAATTAAAGCCATCGCCGTTTTCTTCATCAAAGCCTATTATAAGCTCTTCTTTAGGCTCTTTGAAAGTAACAACGGTCTCAAACATAACTCTTTCACCGTCTTGTATGTATTGACCCATTGAGTGTAAATCCGTTGAAAAAATTGCTGATGACGGGAAAAGACCTTTACCGCATTTGCCCTCGCTTTCGCCGTAAAGCTGTTTAAACCATTCGTTCATCATAGTATAGTCAGGCTCATAAGAAATCATCATTTCTACCGACTTGCCCTGACGGTAAAGCACATTACGCATTGCCGCGTATTTGTAACAGTCATTTGTGACAGAGTCACCGCAAGAAAGCTGACTTCTCGCATCCGCAGCGCCTTTCATCATACTGTCTATATCAATTCCGGCAACGGCAATAGGTAAAAGACCTACGGCTGTAAGAACCGAATATCTGCCGCCTACATCGTCAGGAATAACAAATGTTTCGTAACTCTCGCGGTCAGAAAGCTCTTTTAAAGTTCCTCTTGCTTTATCGGTTGTAGCATAGATTCTTTTTGACGCACCCTCTTTGCCGTATTTCTTTTCGAGTAAATCTTTA
>JBJEPP010000104.1:0-5273 GCA_051881295.1 Acutalibacteraceae bacterium
GATTTAATTTACCGCTTTCGGTACAGGTGGCGTCCGTTGTGCTGAGCGTTACCCAAGTGTGACCCAAAGCCGGTGCAGAAGGGTCGTTTACCGTCTGTGTTTCTTTACAAACGGAACATTCCTGATTTAATTTACCGCTTTCGGTACAGGTGGCGTCCGTTGTGCTGAGCGTTACCCAGGAGTGACCGAGGGCTTCTGAAGTGATCATTATATATGTCAGACCGCACACGCTGCAGTTTTTTTCAACATATCCGTAGTTAGTACAATCCGCATCACGAGTGTTTAAAACAGTGGTTTCGTGTTCGCAATATGTAAAGTTGAATTCACTCAATTGCATGCATTTTTGCGAACCTGAGTTTTTTGTGATTAAAAGCTTAAAATATTTATACGGGGTCTCGGTTTTATCACAGGCAAAGGAATATGTAGTTGTATTAACCGCCTGAAGTACCGGGTCGCCTATAACCTCGTGAATTACTTCCCATGTACCTTCCTTTGATTCGGCGTTATAGTCGTTACAGCCGTAAAGAGTCCAGTCCTCGGGGTTTCGTGAGGTCTCACTGGCTGTATCGTTACCTGTAGTCATTTGATAGCCGCTTACACTGATTGCGCTTGAAGCTTCAATAACAATGTAAGCCGAGGAAAAACTTGTTACACACCATTTTGTGTCTGTATCGCCGTCTATAAGCTTATCAAAGTTTTCTGTGCCGCCGGCAGAGCTTGCACCGGCAGTACCGTCAAGGGCGGTAAAAGTTACCGTATCCTCAGAGCCCGTTCCGTCGGAATCGGTTGCGGACACCGCCGTCTGCAAAAACGATGTCAGCATAAGTACGCTTAGTGCCAAGCACAGTATTTTTTTGAATTTCAATTTTAAGTGCATATTATCACCTTCCTAAATATTATACATAAACAATTATATGTGAATCGAATAATATTTTCAATAAATTTGGAACAAAACGACAATTAAAAGACTTAAAACGACATAAAGGGCAAAACAGATAAACTAAGCGCCTACAAAGTGAACTTTGTAGGCGGGTTAAAAACTAAAGGAAATCCTTTATCTCTTTCGCATTTTTTAAATAATAGCCAAGTGCTTTCGGAGCGTCTGCGCTGTTTTGAATTAACTCTATATTTTCAATATTAAAAAGAATACATCCGCAGTGACCTGAAAAGGTAGGAAAACAAATTATTTTTAAATTAGTATCTATCTCCGGGCTGTAATCAATCACTTCCAAAACTTCACCGTAAAGAGTTGCCCGTTCATAGCATCTGAGCCATTTTGAGTCCATATTATCGAACAGGCTTTTAAATGAACTGCCGATTAGTTTTTCAAGATATATCTTTTCAAGCTCAGCTAAAGCCGAATTACCGTATCTGAATATCCAATCTACTGCGTGCTTTTCTTCATCGAACACCATTTCAATATCTGTAAAAGCAAACGGTAAATTATCAAAAACTCGGTAATATTCACGGTATTCTTCTTTCGTGGAGGGTACACTGTTATCTGAAAGACTGTTCACATAATGCTTTTGAATCAGACGAAACTGTTCAATAATTTGTTTTTTCTTTCGTTTTGTATATTCTAAACCGTCTCCGTTAAGCAGTTCGATTTTGTCGGTAATATCGTGTATCGCAATTGCCGATACAATACACCCCTTATGAATCTGTATAAAGTTATCACCGAGTAAGCTCCGAAGCTTTGTCAAGGTCATTCTCGTTTTATATATCTTACCGTCATAAATATGTATCTGAGCAACTTTCCCTTGCATTTCCACATAAATAACGGAATCAGTTTTTAAAACAACCTGATTTCTGTTTGAAGTAATACTTATGTATTTTAATTCTCCCAAATCAAACACCTCAAACGGTTTTTCAAAATTTTTGTTAAAATAAGTATTTTTCAGTTTTTTAAACTGTTAAGAGGAGCAGGAATTCTGCCGCCTCGGTTAATAAAATCTGCACTGCCCTCATTATGTACGGGCATAACGGGAGCCGTACCCAGAAGTCCGCCCATTTCAATAGAATCACCTACTGTTTTACCGGGAGCGGGAATAATTCTTACAGCAGTCGTTTTGTTATTTATCATACCTATTGCGGCTTCGTCTGCAATAATTGCAGAAATTGTCTCGGCAGATGTATCTCCCGGCACGGCAATCATATCAAGACCGACCGAGCAAACGCAAGTCATAGCCTCTAATTTATCAAGAGTAAGCACTCCCTTTTCTGCCGCCGCAATCATACCTTCATCCTCAGAAACGGGGATGAAAGCACCTGAAAGACCGCCAACCTGAGAGGACGCCATAACTCCGCCTTTTTTTACTGCATCGTTAAGCATAGCAAGCGCCGCCGTTGTTCCGTGAGTACCGCACACGCTAACGCCGATTGCCTCTAAAATTCTTGCAACAGAGTCGCCTATTGCCGGAGTAGGCGCAAGGCTTAAATCCACAATGCCGAATTCAGCACCTAATCTTTTTGATGCTTCGCTTGCCATAAGCTGACCCATACGGGTAATTTTAAATGCCGTTTTCTTTATTGTTTCCGCCACAACATCAAAGGGTTGACCTTTAACATCCTGAAGAGCGTTATACACAACACCCGGACCTGAAACGCCTACATTTATGGCACATTCCGGCTCACCGACACCGTGAAAAGCACCGGCCATAAAAGGATTATCTTCTACAGCGTTGCAAAAAACAACAAGCTTTGCACAACCGAAGCCATCGTTATCTTTTGTTTTATAAGCAGTTTTCTTAATAGTCTCGCCCATTAGCTTTACAGCGTCCATATTGATACCTGCCCGTGTTGAGCCGATATTCACCGAAGAGCAAACAAAATCAGTTGTTGCCAATGCTTCGGGTATAGAAGCAATAAGCCTTCTGTCGCCTGTTGTGAAGCCTTTTTGTACAAGTGCGGTAAAACCGCCTATAAAGTTAACTCCCACTTCCTTTGCCGCCTTATCAAGAGTTTGGGCAAAAATTGCATAGTCCTCTGTTTCACAGCTTTCTGCCGCAATAGCGACAGGAGTTACGGAAATTCTTTTGTTTATAATGGGAATACCCATTTCCCGCTCTAAATCCTCGCCTGTTTTAACAAGATTTTCAGCGTATTTTGTTATTTTATCATACATCTTTCGGGCGCAAATCTCAGGGTCGGAATGTGCGCAGTCACGAAGAGATATACCCATCGTTATAGTGCGTATATCAAGATGCTGATTATCTATCATATTTAATGTCTCAAGTACTTCGCGTTGATTTAACATATCAAAATTAAATCCTTTCGTTAATTTGAAATAGCTTAATACATAAACGCAAATCACACCTTATGCATAGCGTTGAATATTTCTTCACGCTGTATGCGAATGTTCACACCGAGAGACTCGCCGCAAGCGTTAAGGGAATCAACTATTTTATCGTAAGGGCAATTTGCCTTTTCTATATCTACAAGCATACTCATAGTAAAAATATCGTTATGTAAAACGGTTTGGCTTATGTCAAGAATATTTACATTAAGCTTTTGAAGCTCAACGCAAACCCCTGCCATAATACCTACTTTATCTTTACCTATCACGGTTATAACAGCATTCATAAAAATTACCTCGTTTTTTTATTTCTTATTTTTTTATTTTATCATATAAAAGCGCACATTACAATAAAAAGAATAGTGGCTCCGCCATAAATTTATAAGAATAAATAAAATTAATATATAACAACACAAAATCTGTTTTTAAATATACAGTCAGCAAACCGTTTTATGTTTATTCCTGACTGATATGAGCTTCAGCTTCAGCCTGAAGTTGAGAATCAAATGAGAGAAACACCTTTTTCTTTAGCGTGACCGATAACATTTTTCTTGAAAATACTGCCTATTGTATTTTTCCACCACAGACCGATATGCGATATCTGAAAGTACTTTGTACAACAGGTCATAAGAATACCTGTGCCAATAAGCAATAGCAAGCCGAAGGTACCCCATAAAACGCTGTTGACAGTGCCATTGATTTCTGCAACTCTGTTAAAAAATGCTTCCATATACTTTCCTTCTAAACCGTAATAAAATAAAAAAGTCGGATTACGGGGCGTAATCCGACAAAAAGAAACAAATTTATCCTGAAAGCTTTCAGGTATTAAAACTTTGTCCTTTTGCCTGAGAGATTAGCGAAGAACGCTTTGCCCCTTCGGCACTCAATTTAATGAGCTTCTCCAAAGTTATGTCCGTTTGCAGTCCTTTTCCCTTTAGGGAAGCCTGAGAGCGTTACTCCTTCGGCAGCTATAAGCTTCTTCTGCAAACATCATTCATAATTTTGTTAAATTATAACACTGTTGAAAACAAAATGCAACAGTTTTTTATTTTACAATTTCTGAAAAACATTGTGTTTCAACATGACATTGTTTTATTTTATATTTCATTTCAAATTATACAAATCAATATAATCTGTTTCTCAAAAATCGTAAAACACCCCCACTGATTTCTCGGCTGGGGTCAATTGTTATATTAGCTTATGATTATTATAATACTTGATGTATTCCTGTGTGAAAGTACCCAAAAGGGTGAATTTATAATTCTAAATTCTGCAAATTCCTTAAAAGTTTTTCTTTCAGATTATACAACATATCTTTTTCAACTTGAACATATATACAATCCACGCAATTTCCTTGCATATCAAGCTGTACACTTTCCAAAATGCAAATTTCCCTTTTTTTGATATATGCAGAATTTATTTTCACAAGATATTTCGGTCATATAACCACCTCGAAAGTAAGTTTAACACAAATTATCGCGAATATCAAGTACGCGAAGTATTTTTAATACGCTTTTACCTATACTTATTCATATAATTATCGAGTAAACGAAGTATGGGGTGATAATATGAAATTAAATGAAGCTGTTGCTTGTAGGATAAAGGAGCTTTGCAAAGAGCGCAAAATGACACAGTATTAGTTATACTTAAAAACAGGTGTTCCTCAATCCACTTTGAGCACCATTATGAAGTGTTCCTATCCCAGTATGAAACTCAGAATAATATACGAAATTTGTGACGGTTTAGAAATTACACTTGAAGAATTTTTTGCTTCAGACATATTTAAACGCGAAAATATAGAGGAAAACTAACAAAAGGAGCTGTAAAAAAACAGTCTAAGAAAAATCCGAGATTCACCAAAAAGTGAGTCTCGAATTTTTTTATGCTTGAAATCGAGAAAAATATGTAATTTTACAAAAAATGTAGCTTTGTCAAGAAAAGTGTGTAAGTTTTTTTGAATTAAATAAAAGATTTATGT
>JBJEPP010000105.1:0-5273 GCA_051881295.1 Acutalibacteraceae bacterium
GCAGACCCCTTTACGGCAAATCTCTTGAATGTGACGAATATTTACCTGCCGAAAGAACAGCACCTACTATAATTGACAGACGGCCTGTTGACACTCCTCTTGAAACGGGTATTCTTGCTATAGACAGTATGATACCTATCGGCAGAGGTCAGCGTGAGCTTATAATAGGCGATAGGCAAACGGGCAAAACAACTATCGCTGTAGATACTATTGTTAATCAAAAAAAATCCGATGTTTTATGTGTTTACTGCGCTATAGGCCAAAAGGCTTCGAGCATTTCTTATGTAATAGAAGCATTAAAAAAAGCAGGAGCATTAGATTACACGGTAGTGGTGGCGGCAACTGCGTCAGACAGTCCTGCAACTCAGTATATTGCGCCTTATTGCGCCTGTTCCATAGCAGAGTATTTTATGGAGCAGGGTAAGGATGTTCTTATTGTATATGATGACCTGAGCAAGCACGCGGTAGCTTACCGTGCAATGTCATTGCTTCTTCACAGGCCGCCGGGACGAGAGGCATACCCGGGCGATGTGTTCTATTTACATTCCCGTCTTTTAGAGCGTTCTGCCTGCCTCTCAAAAGAAAAAGGCGGTGGCAGTCTGACTGCGTTGCCTATAATCGAAACTATGGGCGGTAATATTTCTGCATATATACCTACCAATGTTATTTCTATAACAGACGGTCAGATATTTTTAGAAAGCGAACTTTTTCACAGCGGTATAAGACCTGCGGTAAATACGGGTCTTTCTGTGTCCCGTGTGGGCAGAAGCGCTCAGCATAAAGCTATGAAAAAGTTTTCGGGAACACTTCGTATTGAGCTTTCACTGTATAGAGAAATGGCAGTTTTTACGAGATTCGGCAGTGATGTTGATGCTTCAACTAAAAAGCTCTTACGCCGTGGCGAGGCTTTGACCGAAATTTTAAAGCAAGGAAAAAGCGAGCCAAGGTGTCTGTTTACGGAGATTGCGTTGCTTTTGGCTCATAAATTGGATGCATTTGAGAATGTTTCTGCAAAAGATGTCAGAAAAACAGCAAACGAACTTTTAGAATATCTTGAAAAAGAATGTGCTTCAATTAAAGACGAGGTTAATGATACGGGCGATCTTACCGATTCAGCGGAGAAAGAATTAACAGATGTTATTAACAGATTTAAGGAGAGTCTTTAATGAGCACGGTAAACGAAATTAAAAGTCACCTTAAAGCAGTTGAACAAACAAAGCAAATAACGAACGCTATGTATCTTTTATCTACTGCAAGAATGAAATCCGCAATGGAGCATATAGACTTTAATCTGTATTACCTTAAAAGGCTTAAAAGCACAATAAAAACTGTTTTAAGCCAAACAGAAAGCAGTAATATTCACGATAAGTTTATTGACGACAGTAAAAGAGGCTCATCGGTTTTTGTTGTTATAACATCGGATAAAGGCCTTTGCGGCAGTTATAACAGTGCGGTTGTTGATTTGGCAATGAAAGAAATGGCAAAGCATCAGGACCCGATCGTTGTTTCTTTGGGTATTATTGGGCACAGTATGTTTAAAAAGTCAGGTGTGCCCGTAGGTTACTCCTGGTACGGTGCGTCTCAGCACCCTACAATGAATCTTGCGGAGCAGATAGCGTCTAAGCTTATTCCTTTGTATTTAACAGATGATTTTCACGAGGTTTTTATCGTATATACAGAGTATGTTAACTCAAATATTCAAAAACCTGTTTGTGTAAAGCTTTTACCTCTTGAAAAAGAAACCTTTGAAAGTGAAAAAAGCGATATACCCAACTCAACGGATATGATATATGAGCCAAGTGTAGAGGTGGTTTTTGAACATCTTGTAGAGGAGTATATAGTAGGCTTTGTTTACGATGTATTAATGCAATCGTCTGCAAGTGAAAATATAGCCCGTATGACTGCAATGCAGAATGCAACAAAAAATGCGGACGAAATGATTAAAGAACTGTATTCGGAGCTTAACAGTGCAAGACAGCTTCAAATTACAAACGAAATTACAGAAATTTCTGCGGCTGTGGAAATGGGTGGTATATAATGAACGAAATTTTTAACGGCGAAATAGTTAAAATATCAGGTCCGGTAGTTGATGTCCGTTTTAGCGGTGACAGGTTGCCGCCGATTAACGCGCTTTTAACCGTAGAGGGCGTTGAACCTAAGCACTTAGAGGTTGCAACTCATTTAGACGAGCATGTTGTCCGTGCTGTTTCCTTAGAGGCAAACGAGGGGCTATGCTGCGGTATTAAAGTTACAAGTGACGGTAACGGTATAAGAGTTCCTGTAGGCGACAGCGTAATAGGCAGAGTAGTAGATGTTTTAGGCAGGCCTATAGACGGAAAAGGCGAAATAAACGCAACCGAAATGTTACCCATTCACAGAAACGCTCCAAGTCTTGAAAAGCAAAAACCGGCAACAGAAATACTTGAAACGGGCATTAAAGTTATCGACTTGCTTGTACCGTATACAAAAGGCGGTAAAATCGGCCTTTTCGGCGGTGCAGGTGTAGGTAAAACTGTTTTAATTATGGAAATGATTCATAATGTTGCGGTAAATCACGGCGGTTATTCTGTTTTTACAGGTGTAGGTGAAAGAAGCCGTGAGGGTAACGAGCTTATGAAAGATATGGAAGCAAGCGGCGTTATAAACAAAGCCATTCTTGCTTTCGGCCAAATGAACGAGCCTTCGGGCAGTCGTATGAGAGTAGCACTCACAGGTCTAACTATGGCAGAGTATCTGAGAGATAAAAAAAATCAAGATGTTTTGCTTTTTATTGATAATATTTACAGATATGTACAGGCGGGCAACGAGGTTTCTGCTCTTTTGGGCAGACTTCCCAGTGCCGTTGGTTATCAACCGACTCTTGCTAACGAGTTGGGCGCGTTAGAGGAGCGTATCGCTTCAACTCAAGACGGTTCAATTACATCTGTTCAGGCAGTTTATGTGCCAGCGGATGATTTAACCGACCCTGCTCCTGCTACAATATTTACTCATTTGGACGCTACAACAGTTCTTTCAAGAAGTATTTCGGAACTCGGAATTTACCCTGCAGTTGACCCGTTAGCGTCTACAAGCCGTGCCTTAGAGCCTGAAATAGTAGGTAGCGTTCATTACAGCGTAGCACGCAGAGTTCAGGAATGTTTACAACGCTATTCAGAGCTTAAAGATATTATTGCTATTTTAGGTATGGATGAGCTTTCCGAAGAAGATAAGCGAACTGTTTACCGAGCAAGAAAAATTCAAAGATTCTTCTCTCAGCCAATGAGTGTTGCAAAAGGCTTTACGGGTCTTGATGGTAAGTTTGTGCCTGTTAAAGATACAGTAGAAAGCTTCAGGCAGATTATAGACGGCGAGGCTGACGATATTCCCGAAGCCGCATTTTTTAATGTGGGCAATATTGACGATGCGCGCGAACATGCAAAAAAACTTTAAAAGCGGGGCTTCGGTATGGCTAAATTTTTACTTGAAATATATACTCCAAAAGAGCAGTTTTTTAAGGGTGAAGCAGAAGCAGTTACTTGTAACGGCTATGACGGCGAGTTTACGGTTCTTGCAAACCATCAGTCTATGACGGCGGCGTTAGAGCCGGGCGAACTTAAAATTAAAAATGACGGTAAGTGGCAAAGCGCATACAGTGCAGACGGGTTTATGGAGGTTCACGAAAATTCGGTTACAATATTTTCGCGTATTTGTATTAAACCCGAAGATATTGATGAAGTGCGGGCTAAATTAAAAGTTGAAAAAGAAAACGAGCTTTTAAGAAATACTGAAAGTCTTTCAGAGCATCGCCGCAGTGAAATAGAAATCCAACGAATGTTAACTATGCTTCGTGTTAAAAACAGGAATACACTAAACTCTAAATAAAAGGGAATGTAAAAAACGGAAGTTTTTTACATCCCATAATTTTTTTGCTTCAATTTTATAATACAATGTTTACTTCATTTTCACCGACAGGTGATTTAATTTCAATTTCATAACCCATTGTGTCAGAAAGCGGTTTTATTTCATACTTGCCTTTTGTTTGCACGGATTTAGGCTCTGTATGAACATAAATAACAGTAGGAACTTTATATTTTTTCTCTTGATTATATTTAAGAGTGAAAACATTGTTTTCGTAATCGTATTTATAATATTCAATTTCGCCTGTAACCGCCTTTGGTCTGGGTCTTGTTAAAACCTCTATATGACCCTCGCTGAAAAGGTCGTCTGTATAACACCAATATGTGTTGCTCCATTTGTAAGAGTCGAATTTATCCTGTAAAAATCTTAAATGAGGATACCATTCGTTACCGGGAGCACAAGAACCCCATTCACCTACAATGCAAGGCACACCAAGTCTTAACTGCGTCTGTCGGTGTTGGTCAAATATCATACCGACTCTTGAGTTGTTAGCATATTTATATGCAGGTGTGTCTACCATAAGGTCGTAGCCGTGAGGTGCAAACAGTTGGTTATGCTCTCTTTTTCCGTTAACCTCTGCAGGTGTGTTGCAGCAGGGTATGCCAAGGTTTGAGTAATAGTTATTTTCACTTATGATAATGCCCTTGTCAGTTACTTCTCTTATAGCACTTGCCATTTTAGAAATAAACGGCGAATATCTGTTTTTATCAAAGTTTTCAACTAACGGGTCGCACTTCTCCGTAATTTTTCTGAATACCTCTCCGGGGTATTGATCAAGTGCTTTAGCTTTTTCGTCACTGAAAACACCTTGTTTTATAAGCTCAGGTATACTTACTTTTTTATTACCTAAGGTATTTTTGCAAAGTCCCGCAATAATTCTTTTAAATATTTTACCGCCGTCAGCACCCGGGAACGGCTCGTTAAAAAAGTCAAAACCGAAAAGAGCCGGCTTGTCTTTTACCTTTTCTGCAACATATTTCCACATATCGGCATAGTAGTCTTGCAGACCCTTGCCGTTGTATTTAACATTGTCCCAAAAATTATCAAATGCCCTGAAGCACGCCTTGCCGTAAAAATAAGGCTCTGCCCAAACTGCAATTTGTTTTTTAGGTACAAAATTATCGGTAAGTGTAGCCCAACGGGGTGCGCCGTCACCGTAGCAGTAGGGGGAGTATACATCTTGGTGGCAGTCGAGAAATGCGTAAATGCCGTATTTTTCACAGTTATCTAAAAAATCGCAAAGAGACTGGGTTAACGCTTCGTTGTAGTGATTAGGCTGCGGCTCCATAGCGCCCCAGGTAAACCCTAAACGGATTAAATCGAATCCTCGGTTTTTGGCTTCTTCAAAGGGAAAGTTGTCGAAATTATAACCGAAT
>JBJEPP010000106.1:0-74296 GCA_051881295.1 Acutalibacteraceae bacterium
TAATTAAAACTTTACCTATGTAAATAGCAACTACGCCGACTGCTAACCAATAAATAATCGGTACAATAAGCTCTATAGGAGTATTTATAAATTCAACAGCTTCATTTTCAATTTTATCTGCACTGCTTACAAATTTGAAAGCGTCAAAGCAATGCTCAGGAAAGTAGGTGTATGACGAATCGGTATAATTAGCTTCATAACCTAATCGTCCTATGTATCTATTTAACTCCGGCCAATAATAATCACCTGCAAAGCCACGAAGAAAAGCACCCATACATTTAATTGCCGCATTTGTGAACACTGTAGGTGCCGCTATAACCGCGCCGGTAGTGATTATTGCAATACCCTTTGTATAAGACACAACTGAACAAACACTTGCCGCGGCAAAGCCAACTAAAAGAATTGATATATATTCGAGATACATTACCAAACCGTACTGTAAAATGTAGCCCGTGTGACCGAAATAACGAATATTAAGCGCCACATCTATAATTACCGGGATTAAAGTAGAAATCAACATTACCGTTACAGACGCTTTAACACGGTTGAAATAATAGGTGTTTCTCGTTAATCCGTTTGCAAAGTGGAAGTTATTTGCTTTTTTATTTGAAATAGTGTTAAACACCGCAAAAGAGAAAACTGCACCTATGCACAATATTACTATTTTATAAACAAGCAGTACATCCTCATCTACATCCATTAGTATAAACGCGTATATTTTGCTTAGGTAAGGAGTAAAAGCTAAACAGTAAACAGGTGACACTACAAACATATACATACACCAAAGAAAATTGAGTATTCCTATAGGTAAAGAGCCTTTTAAAGATTTTTTAAAATCAAATTTCGCGGTGGTTTTATCTGCCAGAGTTTTTTGTAACATAATATTCTCCCTCCGTTTCATTTTTTATTATTACAAATTTTATTTAAACAAGCTATCTGCGTCCTCTTTGGTTAAAAAACGGAGTGCACTGAGTCCGTCTTTGTACTCTAAAAGAACAAGATAATCATCTGTATTACCTACGCCCATAATACGGGATTTTTCGTAAATAGCTTTCATAGCTGTTTCGTCTGTATATTCTTTTGAGTCTTTGAACATATTATTGAGTTTTTCATTATCGTCAATATACTCACCGAATAAACCGCTGTCATTGAATAACTCATCTTCCTCGTAATCATATTCATCGTAGTAATACAAATCGCTTATTTCATCCAGTTTTTCCGAGAAGTTCATACAGTAGAAAACCTTATCTATACCGGTGTATTCTTCTGCTTCTTCGTCACTTGATATATTGTTACCGACTTTTATTACCTTAACGGATGTTAAGCCATTTTCAGAGCCTGTAAACAAAGAGTCGTAAGCATTTACGGATTTTAAATAAGAAATAGTATTTTCCATATTGTCATACAAATAGAAAGCACTTTCACCGTACATACTCCATGTATGATTATATTCACGCTCTTCCTCTGTTTCACCGCTGAAATATCCGAAAGATACAGCACCTATAGGCTTACCGCTACCCACAAAACGCTCTTTAACAGATGATGATAGTATATCTTTTAAAAGGGCTTCTCTTAATTCCTTTGTATTTTCAATATCTACTGTATTTATGCCGTCTTCACAAACAAGAATTGTTTCTTCTAAATGTAAATCTGCTTTATCATATGTAGGTAAATAATCTTCAATAGATGAATAATTTTCTAAAGAGTTTCTTTCTCCTAAAACGCTGCTTCCGTATTTTCTTGTATATGCTTTTACTGTTTCTTCAATTTCTTGAATGTACGGGTTTTTAATATCATTGGTAAGATTTAAAGATAAATATGCTTTGTATGTATTGGTATTTTGAAGCTTGTTTTCGGTAACTAAATAATCTTCTTTTATGTAATCATAACTACGGGATACTTTAGTACCGTCGCTTAAATAATAATCCACATAAAGTGATGTAAAATCATCGCTATACACAACCATATTATCACTTTTTTCCGTTAAATCTTTTGTAATTTCAGTAAGGATTTTCAAATCTTCCTTATTTGCCACAACTAAAGTTTCACCGTATTGACGGTTGGTAAACGGTTGAATAGCGCCTGAATAATCATAAGCGGTTTTCTTATTATATTCATCGCCACTCACATAAACCTCAGAAGCGGTAATAGTTGCAAATTCAATATCTGTTACCTGCGGTACATAACTTGAATAACCGAAACCGCCTGCCGATAAAATACAGCAAAAAATTATTATTGCTACCGATAATGACGCAGGGGCAATAAAAGTTTTCAATTTAAGTTTTAATGTACCTAACAGTATAGCCGATGCAATGTAAAAAACAGCAAAGATTACCGCAACAATAACCAAAGAATAAACAGCTACACCGGGTTTGCTTTTGAAGAAATCGCTTAAAAGCAACACATTGCCAAATAGGGTACACGCATTACAAGCGATAACAAGACTTACGAATATTGCAGAAACAGTATTCCGGTTACGCTGACCTACTTTTTCAAGCTTACGCTTATTTATAACATATTTACCGACAAAGAACAAAACAACATTTACTGCTATGCTAAGTAAAACTGTATCTATAAATTCAAAAGGAACACTACTGTAAGAATGAACCGCATAACCGCTTACAAAACTGAAAATATCTATTGGTTCAGTCGCGAACATAAAAGTTTCCGACAAATCACCTTCAATTACTGAATTGAATGAGTAACCGCGCAAAAATGCACCGAATTCATACTGCACCATACTTGAAATTGCAGAGGGAGCATATATGCCGACAAGTGCAGTAATGATAGCCATACCCTTTGTATAAGAAATCACAGATGCAACGGCAACTATTAAAAAGCCTAAAATTATACAAGTTATATAATCAACGAAAGCCCAAAAGCCGTATTGCAAAATGTAAAAAGCATGACCATAGTAGCCTATGTTCACAAATACGCTGATAATTACCGGAATAAGTGTGGTTACAGCCATAGGAATCACAGGGGCAAAAATACGGTTGGTGTAATAAGTATTTCTGTTTAAACCGTTTGTAAAATAGAAATTATTTGCTTTTTTATTTGAAATATTTTTGAAGGCTACAAATCCGTATATCAAGCCTAAAAGCATTAAAACACTTTGTAAAAACATTGACCAATACGGTGAAACAGCCATTAAATGATAAGGTTCATCTAACAACCCTGAAGGATTTACCTCTAATTGATTTTTGATGTCTATTAAAGGTGATACAACAAAAAGGTACGCCCCCAACAAGAGGTTAATTATGCTTACAAGCGAGGTATCTATGCAGGTTTTAACAAAATCGAACCTTGCCGCTTGCTTATTCGCTGAAGATTTTTGTGATGTCATAATCCTTATCCCCCATTTCATTTAAGAATACTTCTTCTACAGAGAGGAGCGCACTGTCTGTATGAATTGGATTTAATGAATCAAAAGCATTTGGTTTTATATCGCTGCCGCAAATAATCGTTACATATTTGCCGTCAATATCCACACTCTTATAGGGAATACCTGAAAAATCGCTTTCTGTTACTTCGCGGTCGAATATTAAGCGGTATTTTGAATATGCCGAAGAAACATCGTCTATAGAAACATCCATTGCAAGCTTTTTGCCGTTTATAAGCGCTATATGGTCGCAAAAATCGGCAAGCTCAAGCAGGTTGTGACTGCTCATAATCATAGAACAGCCTGTTTCTGCCATATACTCTACGAACAGTTTTTTACACATACTGCGCTTTTGCGGGTCTATGCCGTCAAAAACCTCGTCTAAAAGCATATATTTAGGTCTTGTTGCCATAGAGAGTATTATTTGAGCCTGACGAGCCATACCCTTTGAAAAAGAGCCCATATTCTTTTTAACATCTAAGCCCATAGCCTCGGTCATATTTTCAAAAACCTTATCTGAAAAATTCGGGTAATAGCCTTTGTAAATTTCTTTCATGGTTTTTAATGTAGTGTGTTGCTGAAAGTAAAATTCATCTGCCAAATAAACCATATTTGCTCTTACAATGCCGTTATCGTAAACATTCTGACCGTCTACTAAAACCTCGCCTTTATCTGCCTTAAACATACCCATACAGGTTTTAAGAAGCGTTGTTTTACCTGCGCCGTTGTAGCCTACTAAACCGTATATCGAAGAGTCGCCTACAGTCATTGTAATATCTTCTATAGCGGTGAAATCACCGTATTTTTTAGTAACATTTTTTATTTCAATCATTTCTCTTCCTCCTTGTAAATGCTGTCAATCAGATTTATTAAGTCTGTTTTTTCTACGCCTTTTAATTTGCCGGAGTTAATAACTGCCTTTATATCGTTAAGTGCAGACGCTTTTATCTTTTCGTTTCCGATAGGCTCGGGCGAAACAAAAACTCCCCTGCCCGGCACCGAGTAAGTTACCGCATCTTTTTCCAATTCGTCAAAAGCGCGCTTGATTGTGTTTACATTGATATTAAGCTCTTTTGACAGCGACCTTATTGACGGCAGTTGTTCATCCGGTGCATAAACGCCGTTATTTATCTGCATAATAATCTGCTCTTTGATTTGCTCATATATAGGCGTTCTGCTGCGATAATCAATAAAAAACAAATAAACATCTCCTTTGCACTTTATTTTTAACTGTAACAGGTACTGTTATATCTGTACTATTACAGTTATAATATAACATCACTTTTTGAATATGTCAATATATTTTCACAAAATTTTGGGTGGTTTTTTTATACCTTTTGTGATATATTTTAAGAAAAGTGTAACCTTTTAGTTTTTTTCGTGTTTATTAAGGTGAAGGGGGTTGAAAAAGTGGAAGACGGTAAAATTGTAGACTTGTATTTAGAAAGAAACGAAAGTGCAATAAAAGAAACCGCCGAAAAATACGGCAGTAAACTTAAAAAGCTTTCTAACAGCATTGTAAAGGATTTAGAAACAGCCAAAGAATGTGAAAACGATACATATCTTAAAGCGTGGAATTCCATTCCCCCAAATGAGCCTAAAACATATTTCTATGAATACTTAGCGCGAATTACCCGAAATCTCTCCCTGAACTTTTGCAGAAGTAAAAACGCCTTAAAACGGAGCGCCTATATTTGCGAATTAAGTAAAGAAATGGAAGAATGCTTGCCCTCTGTTGACGACACACAATGCAAAATTGACGACAAAGCACTATCTGATATACTCAATTCATTTTTAAAATCTTTAAAGGAAGAAAAAAGAAATATTTTTATTAAACGCTATTGGTATTTAAACTCCGTAAGTGAAATATCTAAAAATATGAACATCAGCGAAAGCAAGATTAAAACAACATTGTGCAGAACACGGGAAGAACTTAAAAGTTATTTAATCAAGGAGGGTTACACGCTGTGAACGGAAACGATTTTTTAGACAAAATGTCACTTATATCCCCTGAGCTTGTACAAGGTGCAGAGCTAAAAACAAAACCGAGAAAATCAAAAATATGGTTAAAAGCAGGCTCCATTGCCGCTTGTATTGTTTTAGCGGCAGCGGTGGGCTTTACGGCAAATAAAAAACTCAACCCTGTTAAGGTTGAAAACAGCATTGCAAAAGATATTTTAAGTACCGACAATCAAAGTATTGCCGTGTATGACCCTGAAACCGAAAGCGAAACGGACAATATAATTGTCACGGAAACAGACGGTATTGCCGTACAGGTAACTGACGGATTACCGCCGGATAGTGCTGTAGGTAATGTATGTATTCCTACTTTTTTTGTGTATGACTCCCGACTTTATCAATTACACTCCGCGCAAACTACGGCATGGTCAGCAGATTATGAATTTACAGAATGGCAAGCATCAGAGGAATGTCTTGACAAGGATTTAGGTATTTACCCTGTTCCGGGTAAAAGTGCAGAAGAAGAAATTATGAGTAACAGGGGCGGAGTAACATATTTTTATAAATGTATCTATAATAAAAAAATCACATTTAAAGGCGTTGATTACGCTTTAATAAATGACATGAAAGACGAAGATAAAGGTCAATATTCAGGCGAGGTTGACGGTTTAAAAATATATGACTGCCTAAGTGATGAAAATAAAATAATTGTAGATGTTTCAGCCGTAATAAATTCAAAAAATACAGATTCTGACGGAATATACTTTTCGGCAGTTAAAGCAAACTGAACGGAGGTAATAAAATGAAAAACAAAGCGGTAAAAGTAATATGTATTACAGTGGCGGCTATTATAGTTTTATGGGGTGCCGTGTTTTTAACAGATTATATGCGTTGCGGCAGCCTTAAAGAGCCTGTATTCGCAGTAGAAACAGGTGAAAATCAGTATAAAGGTTTAGGTTATGAGGTAAAAGTCGAACGCAGTAACCCGAACGAGAGCGAAAACGGCAAAAGCAATATTGTATCTGTAGAAATGCAGTTCTTGGGTAGAATTGTTTCGGCTTCTATAACCTGACAAAAATTAAGAATTTCTAACAAAGTTCTAAGAATTTATTACGATTTCTAAAATCTGTTTACAAAGTTATTTTCACTGTGTATTATGGACCTACAGGGCTAATAAAAATAATACGGGTGATAAAAAATGAAAAAGACAAAAAAGAAGAACAAGGTTTTGCCTATACTTATAATCTGCCTTATTGCGGCGGTTACAGTATCTGTTTTATATGATTTTAATGTAATCCCCCACAAAAGCTACAGCAATAAGGATTTTAATATAGACAGATACTACAGCGCCGTAGATAAAGACGGAGACGGCGTAGATGACCAAACGGACATTTTACAAAATGTGCGTGCATACATAAGCACAGAGCCACAATATAAAAGTAAATATTACGAGACAGGCTACCCAAATGACGAATACGGAGTTTGCACTGATGTTGTGGCATTCGGTATGCTCGGCGCGGGGTATGATTTAAGAGAGCCTGTAAACGAAGATATAAACAACCATCGCGAGGATTACAATATAGACTCGGTAGACAAAAATATTGACTTCAGGCGCGTTCGTAATTTAATAGTCTACTTTAACCGCAATGCAATACCGCTTTCTACGGATGTACACGATATAGACCAATGGCAAGGCGGAGATATAGTGGTATTTGAGGGACATATAGGCATTGTATCTGACAAGCGTAACAAAAACGGTGTGCCGTATTTAATACACAACGGCAGCCCGTATCAAAAGGAATACGAACAAGATGTTTTAGAAATCCGTGATGATATTGTTGGACATTTCAGAATAAGTTAGGTGATTACACTGAAAAAGAAAATTGCTTTAATCTTGGCTATAGTAATGCTTATTGTATTGCTGACTCCTGTTAAAATGTATTTAAAAGACGGCGGAAGCGTAAGTTATAAATCACTTTTATATGAAGTGACTAAAGTGCATAGATTGAAAAGTACCGCCGAAAGCACAACCGAAGCTGCCGATATATCATTTGAAGACGGCATTATTATCGAGATACTCGGTATTACGGTTTATGAAAACATCAAATAAAATTTACTACCCGTTTCCTTGTGCAACGGGTAGTTTTTTATTGACTTAATATGTATTTTATGGTATAAGTTTTTAGTAAATTATTTATTATTTAAGGAGTTCGAAATGGAGTTCAGAGATTATCATAACGACCACGGTATTTTGCATTTAGGCACAGAAGCGCCCCGTGCATATTTTATACCTTACGATTGCCTTGACAATGCGCTTTTAGGCGACAGAAACAACTCATATTATCTCACAAATCTTTGCGGTGAATGGAGTTTTAAATATTTTGATACATACAGCAGTGATGTTTTAAATTATATAAAAAACGATAACAACGCTGAATTTTACAATGTAGAAGTGCCGAAATGCTTTCAGCTTTATGATATTGACGGCATTGATAAACCCCTTTACTCCAACTTAAAATACCCGTTCCCAAATGACCCGCCTTATGTACCTAACGAAAACCCTTGCGGTTTGTATAAAAAGACCTTTGAAGTAACAGGCGAAATGTCAGAGCGTGACACAATTATCACCTTTGAGGGTGTTTCTTCCTGCTTTTATTTGTGGGTAAACGGTGAGTTTTGCGGTTATTCTCAAGTCAGCCACTCTACAAGTGAATTTAACATAAGTAAATTTCTTACTCCGGGTGAAAACGAAATAGAAGTTCTTGTTGTTAAATGGTGTGACGGCTCTTATTTAGAGGATCAGGACCATTTCAGGCTTTCCGGCATATTCAGAGAGGTATATCTTCTCTCAAGAAGCAAGGTCCGTTTGGAAGATGTTTTTATTAAAGAAGAATTTAACGAAGATTTATCCTCCTGCACCCTTAGCATTGAGTGTAAGCTTAATGGCAAGGCAGAGATTTTATACGGTCTTACCACTCCCTACGGCGACCTTTTAACACAGGGTGAAAGCAACAGCGAAAGCTTTACCGTTCAAATTGATAACCCAACCTTATGGAATGACGAAACCCCGTTTGTATATACTCTTTTCTTAACTGTAGAAGATGAAATCATACCTTTTCAATTAGCATTAAGAAAGGTTGAAATCAAAGACAGAATGTTTCTCATAAACAACACCCCTGCTAAGCTTAAGGGTGTTAACAGGCACGATAACAACTGCAACACAGGCTACGCTGTTACCGTTGAGGATATGACTAAGGATTTACTCCTTATGAAAAGGGCTAATGTTAACACAATCCGCACCTCCCACTACCCTAACGACCCCCGTTTTTATGATTTGGCAGAGGCTTTGGGCTTTTATATTGTTGACGAAGCAGATATTGAAACTCACGGAATGGGTTGGAATACAGACCAAGACTGGGATTGGACAAGGTGGTCTATGCTTTCTACCGTAGACGAATGGGAAGAAAGCTACTTAGACCGTGCAAAACTCCTTTTTGAGAGAGATAAAAACCACAAGTGCGTTATTATGTGGTCTTTAGGTAACGAAAGCGGCTGCGGTAAAAACCACAGAGCTATGGGTAAGTTTATAAAATCCCGCGACAAAGACGCCATCATTCATTACGAAAACTCTCACTTGGAATTTAAAGCAGTACCCGAGGGTGAAGATTTCAGAGATATTTCCGATGTTGAAAGCAGAATGTACGCAAGCTACGGTTACATAGACAAATACTTTGATAACAAAGAACACACAAAGCCGTTTTTTATGTGTGAATATGTTTGTTCTATGTCTACGGGTGATGTTCACGAATTCTGGAAGCTTGTAGACAAATACCCTGAATTTTGCGGCGGTTGTATCTGGGAATTTTCTGACCACACACTGAATATTCCGGATGTAAACGGCAATCCCCGTTTTTACTACGGAGGTGATTTCGGCGATTTTCCAAATGACAGGCAATGCTGTATAGACGGTCTTGTATTTTCCGACAGAAGAGAGCGTCCCGGCTACTACGATATGAAAAAGGTTTATGAGCCTTTCAGGTGTACTTTAAACGGCGGCAGAATTACCGTAAAAAGTGTTAAATACTTCAGGGCTATAGACGATTTATACATTAAATGGAATATCAGTGAAAACGGTAATACAGTTAAGTCGGGCATTATAGAAAATCTCAACATTGCTCCGCAGTGTGAAGAAACCTTTGAAATTTTTGACAGTAAAGAAATCTTTAAAGGCGATACATTCTTAACTCTTTCATTCTGTCAAAAAGCCGACACTCCTTGGGCAGAAAAAGATTACGAGGTAGGCTTTAGTCAATTTGAGCTTAAAGCAGAAAAACACTCACAGCCACAAGAAAAAGTTACCGTAGATTACACCGAAGATGACAGATTCGTAACCGTAATTTCAGGCAATGCTCAATACATTTTTGATAAGATGTGCGGAAGAATACATCAAATTACAGTTGACGGCAAAGAGCTTCTAAAAGAGCCTACCGTCTTTAATATGTACCATTCACCTACTTACAACTGGGGTTCATACCATCAATGGGTAGGTTGCCATTTGCATCATTTAATGCAAAACACCCACAAAACAGCCGTCAAAAAAGAAAACAGCGATGTAGTAATTACTACAGATATTGCTTTAGGCGGTCCGTCTAACCCGCCTGTTATAAAAGCAACGGTAGACTATATTTTCACTCCGTTGGGTGAAATGCTTGTAAACTTTGTCGGTAATGTCAGAGAAAACGCGCCTGTGCTTCCTCGCCTCGGTCTTAAATTTACCATGAACGAAGAAAACGAAGATATTGTTTACTTCGGTCTCGGCGAAACAGAAAGCTACCCTGACAGGTATCAGGCAAACCGCTTTGGCAGGTACGAAACAACCGTAACGGATAACTTTGTTCACTACGCAAAACCGCAAGAAAACTCTTCTCATTACAAAACAAGAAGAGTGGCTGTAGGTATAAAAAACGGCATAGGCCTTGTAGCAAAATCAACCGACTTTACTAAAGATTTTTCATTTAATGCGTCTCACTACTCTGACGAGCAGTTAACAAGTACAGAGCATGATTTTGACTTAGTAAACGAGCATAAAACAATTTTCTCGGTTGACCCGAGATTTAACGCCATAAGCGAAAATGAAGAATTCGACAATGACGAAAACAACAGACTTTTTGACGAAAAGCATGTTGAATTTAAATTAAGCTTTAAGGCTGTAGAGAATATCAGTAAAGAAATATAAATCAATCTGTAAAAATCTCTAAAAAAGGCAAGAAGCACGCGACCTC
Source organism: Acutalibacteraceae bacterium (assembly GCA_051881295.1). Lineage (GTDB taxonomy): Bacteria > Bacillota > Clostridia > Oscillospirales > Acutalibacteraceae > DTU089. Next base: position 10,624 of record JBJEPP010000106.1, read on the forward strand.
TTGCCTTTTTTTATTTTTTCATAACCGCAACTAACCAATAGTAAACGGGAATTATTAAAAACAATACCCATGAGAACGACCACAAGCGAAGTGTAAAGCCGCTTATTAAGTAAACTAAAACTACTAACGGAATTACAGGCAAATTAAGTAAAAATCCTTTAAATGTTTTAGTGCCTACGGCAACCGCAAACTGATAATAAACGGGTATAAAGAAAAACATCATCCAAAGCGGGTGCCAAAGGTGCGTCAGCTTACCTAAAACAACATACAGAAACGGAACAATTAAAAACACGGGAATTTTAAGCAGAAGCTTTCTGAATGACGGGTTACAAATAGGAATTTTTACATTACCTATACTAATGGCTGAGCCCTCATTCTTGTTATATCCTGTATTTTCATTTTTAATATTTACATCGGTTTCAACTGTAGCTTTATTTATTACATTATTTTTATCTGCAACCTTAACTTTTATTTTTTTAGCCATAATTACTCCCCTGAAAAATAATTTGTACTATTATAATAATATAAAGTGACTGCATTTAGCAACAAATATTTCCATAAATTATTGAAATTATTATTTGCAGTGATATAATCAAGATAAGAGGTGGTTTTTATGTGGTTAGTTCTGGCTTGCCTTTCTGCAGTCTTTGCCGCTGTAACATCTATTTTAGCAAAAATCGGTATAAAAAACATACCGTCAAACCTGACAACTGCTTTAAGAACAGGCGTTGTTCTTGTATTCTCCTGGTTAATGGTTTTAGTTACGGGTGAAATAGGCGCAGTAACAGACATAACCCCTAAAGCTCTTTTATTTTTAGCGCTTTCAGGCTTTGCAACGGGCTTTTCGTGGCTTTGCTACTTTAAGGCGCTTTCTTTAGGTGAAGTAAACAAGGTTGTGCCTATTGACAAAAGCAGTACGGTGCTTTCGATTATTTTAGCATTTATTATTTTAGGAGAAAGCGTCAGCTTGCCTAAAGGAATAGGCGCGGCTATTATATTTGCAGGCACTCTTTTAATGAGTATTACGGCAAAAAGCGAGCAAAGTAAAAGCGATAAAAAATATTTGCCTTATGCGTGCGGCTCTGCCATGTTTGCCGCCCTTACCTCAATACTTGCAAAAATCGGCATAGAAGATGTGCCTTCTAACACCGCAACCGCCGTAAGAACGATATTTGTACTTATTATGGCTTGGTTTGTAGTATTTAAGAACAAAGAGCAAAAGGGTCTTAAATCAATAGATAAAAAAAGTCTTCTGTTTATTGTTGCATCGGGAATTACTACAGGCTGTTCGTGGCTTTGCTACTACGGTGCTATTAAAATGGGTGAAGTCAGCGTAGTAGTCCCTATAGATAAGCTGAGCATTTTATTAACCATTTTCTTCGGCAGGGTAGTATTTAAAGAACATTTAACCAAAAAATCCGCAATAGGTTTAGCACTTATAACTTTGGGTACACTTTTAATGTTAGTTAAATAAATTTACATAATTTGTTAAAATTTATGTTATATAGTATAATTAGAAGGTGAGTTTATGGAAAAATTAAGAAAACAAATGCCTAAAAAGGTTATTAATATTATATTCAGCGTTGTAATAGCACTGCTCGGTGTAGTGTTGCTTATATTCCCTGACGCAACGCTCTATTCAACCTGTTATATAACAGGTGCGTTAACTCTTATTTGGGGTATTAAAAAGGCTGTGCAGTACATTGGAGACAGAAAATACGGAATACCCAACATTTTAGATTTAATAAGCGGAATAGCACTTATAATTATAGCGGTTACTCTTTTGGTACACCCTGCGTTTTTAGTATCCGTAATACCGTTTTTGTTGGGAATAAGCATTGTAGTTTTCGGAATATCCTCACTTCTTTCTCCATCGGGTATTCTGGGCAAAATATTAAATATATGTATTACCGTATTCGGTTTTTCCGTTATGTTTAACCCATTTAACAGTGCAGTATCACTTGCAAGAATGCTGGGCATTGCATTTTTAATATACGGCATAATAAAAGTTATTGCCGAGATAATGTACGGTGACAAGAACACATATCCTCCAAGCGATAACGGTGACGGATATACTGAAGTTGAGTTCAGAGATGTGGAATAAGCATATTAAATGAAAAATTTCGGAAAAGCACCGACACTTTGTGTGATAATGTTCTTTTGATAATAAAAATAACTTTACTTTTCTTATAAATAAAATTAGAACAGACAGTAATTCGAATTTTAAATACTTGAATTTACTGTCTGTTCTTTTTTAAATTATGGCAATACCGAAATCTTTCATTTTATAGATTATCAAGAGTTTCTTCAAATGCAGGTAGAAATTCTTCTAAAAAAACTTTAACCTCAGGGAGTTTAAGGGCTTCGATTTTTTTACGGGTAGAGATTTCTGCCTCGTGAAATTCTCTGTTGCCCGCTTTACGCTCTTCAATACATTTTATGAGTGCGCTCAGCTTATCCGCCGCTTTTACAAGAGGTTTAAGCTCTTCATCACCTTCATATAAAAGGTCTCTGAAATCATCTCTTAAATCTTCAGGTAATTTATTTAAAAGTTTTTCGTTTGCACTATCTTCTACCGCTTTAAAAGCTGTTAAAATATCGTTATTCTGATATTTTATAGGTGTGGGCATATCGCCGGTGATTATCTCGTGGGCATCGTGATAAAGACCTAATACAGCGGCACGGTCGGCATTATAATTTTTATTAAAACGCTTATTGCCGATAATTGCAAGCGCGTGGGCTATAACAGCCACTTCTTTAGAGTGACTGTCTAAGCTTTCGCGTTCCGTATTGCGCATTAAAGCCCATCGGTCGATGTACTTCATACGGGAAATCATAGCAAAAAAACTGTAATTCATTTTTTCACCTTATTTAAACTTAATCTTAAATGTTTTGATTTCAAACGGTTTAAAGGTTGCAGTAATTGTATTGCCTTTAAATTCAACTGCTGTATCCTCTTCTTCCATTAAGTTACACTCTGCGGCGGATAAAATATCTGTGTTAAATGTAAGAACGGCGTTTGTTTTGCTGTTCCAACACTCATAGCAACGAACAATTAAATCGCCGCTATCCTCTGCAACCTTAACGGTTTCAACAATAACATTGTTTTTACTGCTTTTAACTAATGAATAGTCGCTTGGGAGTGTTCCTTTGTGGGCTTTCTCGGTTACGGCATAAAGCGGATAGTTTACATTAAACGCCTCTTCGTAAACTCTCGAATCGCTTACCCTTTTTGCGTGTGGATAAATTGAGAAAGTAAACGAGTGGAACTCATTATCCTGAACTGCACCGTGGTCAAAAGCACATCTGAAAAGTGTAGGTCTTATTCTGCCGTCTTTAATAGAACAGCCGTATTTACAGTCGTTAATAACAGAGAGTCCGAAGCCGTTATCCGATAAATCGCACCATTTGTGCATGGGTACTTCAAATTGAGCAAATTCCCATGTAGTATTCTCGTTTGTGGAGCGCTCCAAGTTACCGAACTGAATGTCGTAGGTTGCTCTTGTAGCATTAACATCTACAGGGTAATCTGCTTTAAGAACAACTCTGTTTTCGTGCCAATCTGATTCGTGGTCAATATCAAATCTTTCTAAATCGTTATAGAAGCAATAGTATTGAGTTAAAACGGAATTTCTGAATTTTCTGTTTACTTTATAAACTGCACGAACAGGACCGACTTCAAGAAGCTCTGCACTTTCAAGAGCAAAATCCCATGATTTTTCACGGTAGTAGCTTTTAATATCCCATGCAGGGTAGCAATAAGGTCTATCCTGAAAAGCAATAATTTTACCGAGAACTTCGCCCTTTGGAGCTACCTCGCGCTGTGACTCTTTGTGATAAAGGGAGCTTATATTGTAATCTTCGTTAAACTCTGCTTTGTAGAACCGGGTTTCAACTGTTTTGCCGTTAGCCGCAACATTTTCTTTCGCCGTAGGTTTTGTGAGCTCAACCTTAAATGAAGAATAACCTTTCGGGCTTACATCTGCAACAAATACAATTTTGCCGTCATAAGTTTTTTGGTAAGCAACTTCATTACCGTTTTTATCAAATAATGCAAATTCTTCTGCAACGGGAGCATCGCAAATAACCGCATCGTGACGGTTGAAGCCGGTTGTATTAAATACAACAATGCTGTCTTTTTCTAAATTTATTTCAGAAAGTAAAGCACCCTGTGCATTGCCTGCCATTTCACAACCGTTGCTTAAAACCTCTTCGTATTGAACCTTGCTGTCTTCATAAACCTGTTTAATTGAAGAGCCGGGTAAAATATCGTGGAATTGGTTTGTCAAAATAACCTTCCAATTTTCTAAAAGTCTTTCTTTAGGGTATGTAAAGCCAACCTCTTTATCAGCGATTGCAGAAAGTGTTTCAACATCGTGATAAAGAATTTCGCTCTTACGGTTGTATTTTTTATTCCGAGCCATACTCGTAAGTGTGCCGCGGTGAAATTCAAGATAAAGCTCGCCGCTCCATTTAGGGAGCTTAGGGTCATTTTTAACTTTACTTTCCAAATCCTTAAAGAAATCAATTGAATGCGCTTGCTTTACAACAGGGCAACCGGGAATACCTTTAGCCATTCTGCGACCTTGTTCAAGCATGTGAATTGACGGTCCGCCGCCGCCGTCACCCCAGCCGTAAGAAACAAGCCATTCTTTAGACAAATCTTTTTGAGAATATCTTTTGTAGCCACCCATTATTTCACCCGGATTTAAATGGCCGTTGTAGGTAGTATCCCAAGACATATATTCATCATATTGAACTTCTTTCGATGTTGGAAAATGTGAAAGAACTTCTGTACCGTCAATACCTTTCCACATAAAAGTATCGTAAGGGAATTTGTTAAACTCATTCCAACTTATTTTAGTGGTCATAAAGTATTCCATGCCGCTCTTTTTAATAAGCTGAGGAATAGCGGCCGAGTAACCGAAAACATCGGGAAGCCACATTATTTTATTATCTACGCCGAATTCCTGTTTAAAGAATCTTTTACCTACAAGGAATTGACGAACGAGAGCCTCGCCGCCTGCAACATTAGTATCTGCCTCTACCCACATAGAGCCTTCAACTTCCCATTGACCGTCCTTAACCTTTTTCTTGATACCCTCGTAAACATCAGGGTAATCCTGTTTTACATAATCGTAAAGCTGAGCCTGAGATGACATAAACTTATACTCAGGGTACTCGTCCATATATTTTAATACGGTTGCAAATGAGCGACCTGCTTTATCTCTTGTTTGACGGAGTCTCCAAAGCCACGCAACATCTATATGTGTGTGACCTACGCACCAAGCAGTAGCGTCCATACCTTTGCCGTAAAGGTTTTTATCAAGATAATCCATAGCCTCTTGGGCTGTTTCGTGAAAAACTTCTCTATCGTCCGAATCAACATCTACAATATTGCAAGCAGTGTTAAGAGCTTTGATAATATCAATACGGGGAGCGTCATCTTCACCGTAATTTGTTGCAACCTCAAGCGGAGTTGTAACATCATAGAAGAATTTAAAAGCAATATCGTCTACAGCCTCTAAAACTGCGCCCATACGCACTTCGCCGCGCCAATCGTGGTCATCGGTATAAGCGTTAATGCAGATTTCAAGCACCTCGCCGCCCTCTGCACAGTTTGAAAGCGTTACATATTGGTGATTACTGTCGCAACCCTGAGTTGTTTTGCCGTTAATGAAAACCTTAAACTGCGGGTTACTGCCTGTGCGTTCACTGTTCCAGCCGTTTTCGTAAGGAATGATTCTGTAAATTACATGCTGACCCTTGAAGCTTTCCGGCACCCTGACAGTCTGCTTAAACCAGGCATAACATTCTCTGTATCCCCAATACTCACAGTTAGCCTTAAAGGGCACCCAGCTACCCTCGTCTTTTTTATCAATTGTAGACTGACCGTCTCTGAAAAGAAAATCTCCTGTGCCTACAGAGTCAATAACATAAAACTTATTTAAAACATCTTGTGCTATTGTACGAACACGGTGGTCAAGCCCGTAGCGTTCGCTGTTTTTATCGTGAAAAGGAATTCTATATTGAGCCATAATTCCATACCTTTCCGGTAATTCGTTTACCTTAAAAATAATCAAGTGTAATGATAACATAGAATATGTTGTTTTGCAATAATTTAACAGTAAAAATGTCTGTTTTTATCGTTACTTTTTATAGTTGACAATAGACCCTTTAAAATGTAAAATAGTATACAATATAAAAGTATAACATTTTATAAGGAGCGATAAACTATGGCACATTTTTGTAACGAACCGTCAAGAACATTCAGCGAATATTTACTTATACCGGGTTACACAGGTCCCGACTGTATTCCTGATAATGTAAGCCTCAAAACACCACTTTGCAAATTCAAAAAGGGTGAAGAATCACCTATTACTTTAAACATACCAATGGTATCTGCAATTATGCAGTCTGTTTCAAACGATACTCTTGCTATTGCTCTTGCAAAAGAGGGCGGTATTTCATTTATATACGGCTCACAGTCTATTGAATCCGAAGCCGCTATGGTAGCAAAGGTAAAAAGCTACAAAGCAGGTTTTGTAGTTAGCGACTCTAATCTTCGCCCTGACGCAACATTAGAAGAAGTTATCGCTCTTTATGAAAAACTCGGTCACTCAACAATGGCTGTTACAGAAGACGGTACTGCAAACGGCAAGCTTTTAGGTGTGGTTACATCAAGAGACTACAGAATCAGCAGAATGTCTATGGACGAAAAAGTAAAAAACTTTATGACTCCTTTAGAAAAACTCGTTACCGCTCCGGAGGGCACATCTCTTAAAGATGCAAACGATATTATTTGGGAGCACAAACTCAATTCGCTCCCTATTATTGACCGTAACGGCAAGCTCCTTTATTTTGTATTCCGTAAAGACTATTCACAGCATAAAGAAAACCCGCTGGAATTACTTGACGACCAAAAGAGATATGTAGTAGGCGCAGGTATTAACACCCGCGACTATGCAGAGCGTGTTCCCGCCCTTGTAGACGCCGGTGCAGATGTTCTTTGCATAGACTCATCTGAGGGTTATACAGAGTGGCAAAAACGCACTATTGCATTTGTTCGTGAAAAATACGGCGATACAGTAAAAGTCGGCGCAGGTAATGTAGTAGACAGAGACGGTTTTAGATTTTTGGCTGATGCAGGCGCAGATTTTATTAAAGTCGGTATCGGCGGCGGCTCAATTTGTATTACCCGTGAAACAAAAGGCATAGGCCGAGGACAGGCTACCGCTCTTATTGAAGTTGCTGCCGCAAGAGATGAATATTTTGAAGAAACAGGCGTTTATGTTCCTATTTGCTCTGACGGCGGTATTGTTCACGACTACCACATGACACTTGCTCTTGCTATGGGTGCCGATTTCTTAATGCTTGGCAGATATTTTGCAAGATTTGACGAAAGCCCGACACCGAAGCTTAACATTAACGGCACTTATGTTAAAGAATATTGGGGCGAGGGTTCAAACAGAGCAAGAAACTGGCAAAGATACGACCTGGGCGGTCAGAGTAAGCTTTCATTTGAAGAGGGCGTTGACTCTTATGTAACTTATGCCGGCTCTCTTCACGATAATGTTTTAAAGAGCCTTTACAAGGTAAAATCTACAATGTGCAACTGCGGTGTTGTTACAATACCTGATTTACAGAGAGACGCAAAACTCACGGTAGTATCTTCTACAAGTATTGTTGAAGGCGGCTACCACGATGTTATGCTTAAAACATCTAACGGAAATAATATACGGTAAATCTGTCTGACAGCTAAAAGTCCACAGCGGGCTTTGCAAATATTTGGAAATGATAAGACCGATAGTAGTTCTAAAAATCAGAATTACCATCGGTCGATTTTTTTCGTTTGTTTATTCCTAAATAATAACTGCAACGCGAAGCAGTCATTACTTGCCTAAAGCGATAGCGGCTATTAGCTATTAGCTGTCGGCTGTTATCTAATAACGCGTCATTTTTTCAATATCCTTCTTCAGCTTAAGTATTATCCTTTTTTCGAGCCTTGAAATGTAACTTTGAGAAATGCCTAAAATATCAGCTACTTCTTTTTGGGTATGCTCTCTTTTACCGTCCATACCGAATCGCATATTCATAATAAGCCGTTCCCTTTTTGATAAGTCATTCATACAGGTATACAGAATTCTTCTTTCATCCTCCCCCTCTATATTATCATTTATTTCAAGTCCGTCTGTGCCTAAAACATCTGATAAAAGAAGCTCGTTTCCGTCCCAGTCAACATTCAAAGGTTCATCTAATGAAATATCTGTTTTTTGTTGATTTATTTTTCTTAAATACATTAAAATTTCATTTTCTACACACCTTGAAGCATAGGTTGCAAGCTTTATATTTTTATCTGCTTTAAATGTATTTACGGCTTTTATAAGACCGATAGTGCCTATAGAAACTAAATCTTCTATATTAACTCCCGAATTTTCAAACTTTTTGGCTATGTAAACAACGAGGCGCAAATTATGCTCTACAAGGGTATCTCTCGCCTTTTTGTCACCCTCGCCTAAAAGCTTAGTCAGTCTTTCTTCCTCTTCCTTAGAAAGGGGCGGCGGTAATGTTTGCGGGCTGTTTACATAATACAAAGGGTTTAAGGTAATTTCACCCATCAGATTTGCTTTTAAAAATTTCAACTTAATCAGTATTTTCCACATACTCATTCTCTCCCATCAATAACTTATTATTTAAAAGAGCTTTATACTCACCGTTTGAAAGCTTTGTTTTTGTAACGCCGACAGCGCAAAAATCTGTTTTATATGTATTGTTTCTGTTTTTGATTTTAACCGCATCGGGCAAAAAGCAAGTTAAAAGCGAACTGCCGCCTAAACTGTTACACGGCACAAGTCTTATGCGTTTGGTTAAAGAATCCGGCACATTTTCTATATCTCCGTTATTAAAAAACAGCACCTCTTGGCGGGTGAATAACGGAGCAACGCCGCTTAGTTCGCATATAATAACAGGTCTGCCGGAAATACCGTCTGTTAAACCGTTGCCGGTATCAAACAAAGCCGGCAAAGTAACCTCTGTTCCGTTATAAAATACAGTAAGATTACATATATTATTGCTGTTCATTTTAGAAGATAAAAGATAATTACAAATTAAGAATAACCCGTAAACACAAAGCACACTTCCCACTAAAAACATCATACTCATATCAAAATAAACCACACCGTTTACATATTGAATTTTTTGATGCTTAAAGGTAATCTCTATAAAATACATTACTCCGCCGAACAGAATGTTTACACCCCAGAACAGTAAAAATTCTTTCAAAAAAACTTGAATAGATTTAGGTGTAAAGCCCAAAAGCACAATAATCGCACTTGTAACGATTTTATATGCAACAGATAAAACAATCGGTATTTCATTAACAAATATTATAAGAGAACTAAGTCCGCCTAAAAATGATGCTAACGCAATAAGGTATTTATTTGTAGGTATTTTAAGAAATAACCTTACTGATACTAAAAAAATATATGTAAAACATATATTGAGTGCTACTAACACATCTGCGTAAACAGTCACATAATCACCCTCACACGCTCTGTATATCAATTATAAGATTATTAAGTTAAGAGTTTTGTCGATGTGTGACAGACAAAAAAATAAAAACAGTTGGCTGAATTTTTGCTCAGTCAACTGTTTTGTTATTATGTATGTATTATTTATATGCAGATTTTAAAGCTGCGCGAGTGCCTGAACCTACAATACCGTCTACATCTAAAGAATTATCTGCCTGAAACTTTTTAACGGCAGCAAGTGTTGTAGGGCCGAAATCGCCGTCTATATCATTGTTTGTTAAGTAACCTAATTTGTAAAGATACCATTGCAACCACTTAACAGACTCACCGCTGCTGCCTTGACTTAAAGTAGATGTAGGCTCTGCGTAAGGGCAAGCCTCTGAAGTACCCGCCAACTTAATATAATCTTTGTGACCGTAGCCGGTATAAGAAGTTCCGTTTAATGTGAACGATACTTTGTAAAAATCACCGCTTGTTCCCAAAATTGTTACAACGGTATTTTTCGGAGCTTGTACCACTACATCTGCCGAGGTGCTCGCACTTTTTCTTATGTTCAGCAAATCTGCCGTAACTATACCTTTTTGAGTAGCAGTGCCTTTTGTGGTGGTGCTGACTGCACTTGAATAATCCGAATAAATGTTTTGCGAGCAACTGACATAAGCTCTGACCTTGTAGCTGTACTTTGTACCGCTGTCTACTGTTTTATCGGTATACGAATTGGCAGCAGGTGTACCGATTTTTGAATATGCACAGGTTATATTGTCATATCTGTAAATAACATATTTAGCACCGGTTACGGCATTCCAACTGAGCGATACAGATGTTTCGGTAACTGTGCCGACTTTAAGACCTGTGGGTGCATCAGGAGCCGCCAAAAATTCATAAGCATCGTAATAAGAAGAATACACAACCGTACCGTCAGCCTTTTTGTAATATGCTCTAACTCTGTATTTATTGGCTACCGTCTGGCTGACGCTTGTATCGGTATAAGAAAGGCCTGTTGTAGTATTTACTTTCTCGTATTTCTTATCGGTTGAGTTATATTTATACACCTGATATGCATCTGCTCCTGCAACCTCGTCCCAAGACATTGTTATAGATGAAGTTGTCGCTTTTGCGGTAACAACCGGTTTTGTTGCTTTAAATGCGTCTTCGCGGGTCAGGTCTGCATTTGGCATATTCTTAAATACAGGAATAGAAAACACTTTTTTAGTTTCTAATATGCCTGCCGATTTGTATGCTTTATATGATGAATAAGCCTCAGACGCGGCGGCGCGAACATTTCCCATATATTCATGGCCGTAAAGACTGGGGGACTTAGGATTTACATTGAACTTTTGCAGATAACCGGTAAATTGGTATTCCGAAAATCCGTCATAAATATACTGTGCGCCGTAATAAATTGATTTGGCAGGCGTATCCCACGGTCTGCCGTAAGAAGTATAAACAGATGTTGAACCTTTCGGCACATATCCGGTATACGATTTACTGTTAACCGTGGCTTTTACATGATAATAATCTCCGCTTGCCTTGATGTAGTAAAGCTCTGTACCGCTTGGAACAGTCACTACCTTTGTTCCTGTTGAAGACGCACTGTTAAGCATATTTACATTCTTAGAAGCTTTAAGGTAACCGTTTGCCCACTGCAAGCCGTCTTTAACGCCGGTGTATGCACCGATATTATAATAGTTATAAATACCGTTATACGGTGAATTTGTGCCGCTCGCACCGCCTGCCGTAGCACTTGAACCGCCAACCTCCTGCACTATTTTAGACGCAAGGTAATACGCACTCATACCTGTTTCTTTGGCAGTTTTAAGTATGTATGCAGAGTATTTTACCTTTGAGCCGTTTTCTGTAAATGTTTTGCTGTTACCTAAAGCGTCCACATAAGTAATATATGAATTTGCCATCCATGTATTTTTCAATATCGCTTCAATACCTGATTGCGTCTGAGAACTGTCGTACGCAGTACTTTCAAATTGGAATATGTATTCAGGTGTCAGAAAGTTTCTTGGATCCATATAATAGGCAACTGCTTCTTCGGAAGCGCTTACCCAGTTGCTTGCCTCCTGAATAACGCCTTTACAACTGCTGCAAGAACACATAAACGAAGCTTTAACGCTGTTTTCAATTAACTGCTGAGAATGCGGTGTGCGTTCTTCTTTTAGCACGGTTGGCCAATTAAGGCCTGTAATAAACGGTTCAAACTCCCACTCGGGGTACTGAATATGAAGCTCTGCCAAGTACTCTGCATACGATATAGGAAAGCCTTTTTTTACAAGGCTCGTTATATAAGCGTTAATATCTACTGCATCTGTTAAAATAGCATTTACATCAGAAACAGATACTATTCCGTCTCCGTCAATATCTGCCGCGGCTTTTTGACTTGCAGTCGGTTTTGATATATTCGAAGCAAAACGCAACGCAAGGCGTGCATCATCGGTAGTAAGCACGCCGTCACCGTTTACATCGCCGAAAATATCTTCAGCGTATACTGACGGTATTAACATAATTACAATAAAGCATATTAAAGTTATAGAGATAAGTTTTGAAAATCTTTTCATATATGTACCTTTAAATTTTAAATATATATCCATTTTATCATATAATAAACATCGCTTTTTTCTTTTATAGAATTAAATCTTAAGATTTCGTTAAAACAGCCTAAGATACAGACGGGGTTGTAAAGAACAAAACAGCCCTTACAACCCCTCTTTTAACCGTTTATTAAATTGTTAAGTAATCGTCTTGGAATGTATCTATTCCATAACCTTTTTCATTATAAACCGAGCGTGCGTTTTCCAATTGATTTGCTATAATCCTTGTTTTTTCATATTCTTCACTTGACTTTTTGTTATAATATACAGATACGCTCACAAACATAATAAACAGGAACAGATAGCTCAGAACACTCAGGGCATGCAATATTTGACCGTCAGAAAAGAACTCGGTTATTGCACTTGTGCCGCCCCCCGAATATTTACACAGAAAATAATTAAAGAACTTAAATATATTGTAAATCGCCCCTGTTGCAACCGCACTAAGCGTAAACGGTAAAAGTGAATAAGTCTTTTTATCTCTTATTATATACCACACGCTTACTGTGAAAAATACAAATCCGTAAGATAAAACCGTACCGAGCAAGCTCAAAATTATTCTGTTAACACTTCCTGAGAATGTGCCGGCAGGAACTTTTAACATCTGATTTTGTAAAACAGGCTTCAGAAAGTTGTAAATGAAAGTTAAAACCAAAAGCAATTTAAATTTACCCGTAACGCTTTTAGCTTTTCTGTTTCTCTCTCTTTTATAGCCTAAGCCCTCACCGTTAAAAGCTACATAGGCAAAGAACAATACTATATACAGTAAAAAATTTGAAAGGCTGTTACCGAAGCTTTCAACGCTTTTTATTCCAAAGTCACCTAACAAAATAAGAAAATTTGATATAAGAAGAAGCACAGACATTACTGCTAATATTTTAGCAGAATTAGAAAAGTATGTTTTTTTCACTTTGCAGCCTCCTTTATCTATATAAAATTCGGTGGTACATTAACAAGTACCACCGAAAAATGCTTATTTTTTATCGCCGACTGAAAGTTGCTGTTTAGCAAGCTTTTCCATTGCTTCTTTATCGCCTGACATAGCAAGCTTAGATGCTTCTTTACGGCGGGCAAGAAGCTCTGCATACATTTTTTCTCTCTTTTCACCTGTAAGGTCATAGAAAAGAATAGGAATAATACCGAGAAGACCTGTTGCAGAAGAAATAACAGTTGCCATTGCAAAAAGGCCGTGTTTAGTTTCATCAGTCTGAGCAGTACCGCGAGTGTAAGAAGTAATATCGTAACCGATAAGCCTCTTAACCTGGAGTGATAATGTAGAACTGATAACTCTTGCAAGTTTAGATGCAAGACCTTTAGCAACAGAAGTCATAGCCTCTGTACGGTAGCCGTTCTTCCATTCGCAATAGTCCATAGATTCATTGTACATTTCACTTGGAATAACTCTGCGAACACCGTAGAATATCATAAAGATTACTTCTTTAAGTGCAAGAATAACAAACATCGGACCAACCTTTTTATAAATACCGTTATGTTTACCGCCAATCATACCGATAAAGTAAACAGCAATATCTAAGAAGCAACCGATATATTTACCCATGATGTAGAGGAATCTTGTAGAGAAGTGTCTTCTGAACCACGGAACAAAGTAGAACGCAAACGGATTAACAATAGCGCCCGGAATACCTGCAACAAGAGTCATAGAAGCAAAGTTAAGAACATCAATGTAGTAGTCGTTCATACTGCCGCCTAAACTGAAGCTGCTGAGAGTTTCAGAAAGCGTAAGCAAGAGAATAGGTTTATTGTTAACGATTGATTTAATACCCTGTAATACACTTGGTGTTTCAACAGACTGCATAACTCTTTCACGGGTCATTACACAGAAAATGAGCGCAGCCACACCTGAAACTATAGTACAGAAGTTACCCATAAACATAAATACGGATTTGTAAGATAGGTTAATAACCTTATTACCGATAAGGTCAAGAATAACCGTAGTTATCTGCTGAGGGAGTTTTTCACCAAGGAAGCCTGAGAAGAATTCCGCTGTTGTAATAAGCCTTGTACGGTCAACAGGGTGAGGCGTAATAGTCGCCAGCATACCCGTTTTGGCAACGGCTCTGAAGGTTTCGGCGCCTTCGCTGACAAGCTGGAGTATTAAATATGTAATAAATTTACCCGTATCCCTCGAGCCTTTTCCTTTAAAGAATACCGGCATTAACCAATATCCGCAGGTAATCATGGTACAGGGAATACCGAGAGCAACAAGGTACGGTTTAAACTTACCCCAACGGGTGCGGGTTTTTTCAACAATAGCAGCAGTAAAAACGTCGTTAACAACGTCCCATATACCGTTGATAAAGTTAACAATGGTTTGATAGTTTAAGTCAACCTGAAGAATAGTTGTAATAAAACGGGACTGAAATGTGTTGATATTGAAGCTTTGGCACATATCGTAAATAACATACCAAACTGTTTCTTTCATACCGACATACCGTCTGTTTTCATAGACATACTCACGGGAAGCGGCGTCTATTTCCGTCTCGTTTACAATATCTTCATTGACTACTGGTGTATTGTCTGCCAAAAAAGACACCTCCACGATGTGTAATAGTACAAAGTGCAAAAAAACACAGTGCACTACAATAGTGATAGAGGAATTATAGCACAAAAGAAAGACCTTTGCAACAACAAAAAACAGAAAAAAGCCGCTATTTTTCAAGCTTGTATACTGTTACAATTATATCCCTTTAAGTTTGGTTATTTTTACTAATTTAAAATTATTTTCCATTTTTTGAGGTAGGGTGATACTGTTTAAAACTTCATATAAATTCCTTACAATAAAACGCCCTGCCTACTCTATTTTAGGAGCAGACAGAGCCTTTTTACCGGTATTCTGTTTTGACGGACAATTCAATTATAATATCTTACCCAGAAATGATTTAAGGCGTTCGCTTTTCGGATTGCCGAATACTTCCTCAGGAGTGCCGTCTTCGTCAATTTTACCGCTGTCAATGAAAATAACACGGGAAGCAACCTCTTTGGCAAAGCCCATTTCGTGAGTAACAACAACCATTGTCATACCATAGGCGGCTAATTCTTTCATAACATCGAGAACCTCGCCAACCATTTCGGGGTCCAAAGCCGATGTAGGCTCATCAAAAAGCATAACATCCGGATTCATCGCCAACGCCCTGACAATAGCAATTCTTTGTTTTTGACCGCCTGAAAGCTGTTGCGGATAAACATAAGCCTTATCCTGAAGACCTACACGCTCTAAAAGAGACATTGCTTTTTGCTCTGCCTCCGCTTTTGAAAGCTTTAAAAGATTTTTAGGAGCAAGAGTAATATTATCTATAATGTTAAGATTATTAAATAAATTAAACTGTTGAAAAACCATTCCCATTTTTTGTCTGTGAGCGTCAAGGTCTATTTTTTTATCGGTAATTTTGTCGCCCTCAAAATAAATATCGCCTGATGTAGGTATTTCCAAAAGATTTAAAGAACGGAGAAATGTAGATTTACCGCAGCCCGAAGGGCCGATAACAACTACAACTTCGCCTTTTTTGATTTCACAGTTAATCCCGTCCAAGGCCTTAACCGTGCCTTTGTTGTAATGCTTTTTCAGGTTATCAACTTTGATAATAACATTATCGTTCATTCTGACGAAGCCTCCTTTCTAATATGCCTACACCCCGTGTGAGCACCATAACAAGTACAAGGTAAATAAGAGCAACTGCTATGAGAGGCATAAATGCAGAGAAGGTTCTGCCTCTGATGAGGTCGCCTGCTTTTGTTAAATCCATAATACCCACATAACCTGCAATAGAAGTCTCTTTAATAAGAACAATAAATTCGTTGCATAGCGTAGGTAAAACTATTTTAAAAGCCTGCGGAATTACAATATGTCGCATGGTTTGAAGATAGTTAAAGCCAAGGCTTCTGCCCGCTTCAAACTGACCCTCATCAACCGACATAATACCGCTTCTGAAGATTTCTGCAACATACGCGCCGGAGTTGATACCAAAACATGCAATGGCAACCATAACACCGTTTGTAGCGCTTGCAAAAAAAATAAAGTAAAAAATAAGAAGCTGAACAACTGTAGGTGTGCCGCGAATTACTGTAAGGTAAACTTTACAAATACCGTTTAATACAGAAAGAACTATGTAACCAAAACCGCCGCGCACTTTCATAGATTCTTTGTTTTTGTCGTAAGTAGAGCGAATTGCCGCAATCACAATACCGATTACAACACCGATAAGAAGTGCTCCTGCCGTTATTTTAAGCGTATTAAAAAGACCTTCAACAAGCCATTTCCAACGGTCGCCTTCAACAAAGACAAATTTCAATTTGTCAATAAACTCTGTAAAAAAATTCATTCTAAACCCTTTCACTTAAAACATAAAAGCAGGGCAGATACACTCTGCCCCACCAATATTTATAATTTGAACTTATTCAGCAGGGATGTATTTAGCAATAATATCACCGATAGTGCCGTCTTCTGTAAGTTCTTTGAGAGCATTGTTGATTTTGTCAAGAAGCTCTGTGTTTTCTTTAGCTATAGCAATAGCGTAGTCTTCTTCAACATAAGCACCCTCAAGAATTTTAAGACCTTCGTTTGACGCTACGAAAGATTTTGCCGGCTCGTTATCTATAATAACTGCTGTAACTTTACCTGTTGAAAGAGCCTGAACAGCGTCTGCACCTGTTTTATAACGGATAACATTTTCTTCGCCGAAGCCCCATTTTTTGGGTAAAGACGATGAGTAAATATCACCGGTTGTATCCTGCTGAACGCCGATTGTGATACCTTCTACAACGCCTGTGGGGTTGCCTTTATCATCAAAGCCTGTGTAGAAATCTTCAAATGAAGTATATTTTGAATCCTCAGGAACGATAACAGACTGAACACCGTGAGCGTATGTGCTTGAGAAATTAACACTTTTGAGTCTGTCTTCGGTAATAGTCATACCTGCCATACCCATATCGTATTTGCCGGACTGAACACCGCCGATAATTGAGCCGAACTCTGTATCAATAATTTCAAGCTCCATATCAAGTTTTTTTGCAATAGCTTCTGCTATTTCAACATCAATACCTGCAAAAGCTTCGCCCTCTTTGTATTCATAAGGAGGGAATGCAGCGTTTGTAGCCATTACGAGTTTTGTTTTTGTGACTGCGTTTGTATCTGTATTATCCTCTGTTTTTGTTTCGCCGCATGCTGCAAATGAGAAGAGCATTGCAATTACTAATAATACAGAAGCAATTTTCATAAATTTTTTCATATTGACAACCTCACTAAAATTATTTTTTCGGTTTAACCGAGAGTAATTATACAACGAAAAATAAGAAAATGCAACTTATTTTATGTAAAAATATTCACAAATATACAGTAATTATTGCATAATTTTTCATTATTATAACAAATATGTTCGGTTTTTGTTAATTTTTAATATATACAAACGCAATATTTTTTTGTATAATGAGTTTAACAAACAAACTTTTGGGAGGATATATGAAAAAAGCTTTATCTGTTGCGTTGGCAATTCTGCTCATAATTTCAGGTGCAACACAAGTATTCGCCGCAACTCTTGACAGTGCCTCTGCCCTTATGTATGAAGATAACGGGGACGGAACATGTACCGTAACAAGCTACCGAGATTTTAAAAACGATTATGTTGTTATTCCGTCCACATTAGGCGGTCTTACGGTTACTAAAATCGGGGATAAGGCATTCCAGCAAAAAACCGCCTTGGAAATCGTAAAAATCCCTGATACCGTCACAGAAATCGGCAATTACGCTTTTTACGGCTGCACAAAATTAAATTCGGTTGGCTTCGGCGCCGATTCGGCAATTAAAACCATTGGCGACTATGCTTTTAACGGGTGTAAAAACTTAACGGATATAAATATAAGGAATGCAGAGTCAGTCGGAAAGCTGTGTTTTTACAACTGTGTAAATCTTAACACTGTTACAAACTATAGTCTGAAAACCGTTGGTGAAAGAGCATTTTGGAAATGTGAACAACTTAACTTTTTCAGATTTAAAGAAACTTTAGAGGTAATTGAGGATTACGCGTTTTCGTACTGTATCGCACTTACAGAGCTTGTATTCCCCGACAGCTTACGAAAAATCGGCAACAGTGCATTTTCAAACTGCACGGCTGTTACCTCTGTCACATTCGGCGAGGGTGAATTGGAAATAGGCAATTACGCTTTTGAAAACTGCACCTCGCTTACCGAGGTTACTATACCTAAAGGCGTAACGGCAATAGGCACACACGCATTTTCTTACAGAGAGCCGGACAGCACAGAATTTGTTCCGGGAATAAAAATAAACTGCTACCTGGAATCTGTGGGTGTTACTTACGCTATAAAGACAGGCGCTCCTGTTTATATTATTGATTTGGACAAAACAGTAGAAAACTTTGGTGATTTTGACGGCAACGGCAAGGTTGATACCCTTGACGCACGCAAAGCCTTAAAGCATGCCTCTGCAACAGAGATTTACGAAATAACCGATGAAACGCTCTTGCTTTGCGATTTTGACAGAGACGGCACTATCAGCGTTTATGATGTAAACCTCATATTGCAAAAAGTCTCGGGCATTAAGTAGTTTTAACGGTAATAAAGCCTTCAAAACCAGCCTTTTTCAATTTTTTCAAATGGCTTTCGGCGTTTTCTTTTTTAGAAAAAGCCCCTACCTGCACCGTGTACAACACTTCGCTTTCTTGTGAAGTGTTGTTTTTATTTTCTGCCGGAACTTTCACTCCGTAATAATCGCAAACGCCTTTTGCAATAGCTTCACCTATAGCAGTTGTGTTTTTGATTATAAAATTACTGCCCTCTTTTGTATCGTGAAACTCACATTCACAATAAACGGTTATACCTTTAGCGGAATTTATTTCGTAAAAAGACGGTTTGGCATAGACACTTTCGGCACTTTTACCCGGAGTTATGGGAGAAAGCCTGTTAAATACAGCGTCTCCTACTTTCTTTCGCTCTCCCTTTAAATCGTAAAGAAGAATTTGCGTGCCGCCTGTTATATTGTGTTTTGCCGTTGCGTTAGTGTGAATTGCTATGTGTAAATCTGCGCCGAATGCATTACTTTCTTTAACGCGTTCATACATATCGTCATTGTATGTGCATTTTACCGAAAAGCCTGCTTTTTTAAGAAAATTTACACAAGCCTTTGCAATTTTATGACATTGCTCTTTTTCGTTTGTATTACCTGTGGCGTAAGTATTTGCACTTTGGTTACTCGGTGAAACATAAATTTTTTCAGTCATTACTCTCAACCTTTTTTTCTTTTTCTCTGACATCGCAATCCGTACAGTAGGTCATAGCTCTGGCACTGTCGCTTATACCCTCTGTTGTAGGGTCAACAAGCACACCTAAAACCGCAAGCATATTTACTACAAGAGATAATAACTCTATGACGAAATCCTCGCTTACTTTAGGCACTATTTCCGCAAGAGCAAAAATCTGATAAATAAATGTTACTAAAAGCGTTGCTGTTGTAATGACAAAAGTCTTATTTTGAAGTCTTGCTTTAAGATTGATTTTCATTGAATTTCCCCTTTCAAAATGTATTTATACACTACATTGTATTCAAATGATTTGGATTGTGAACACTTTGTTCTATTGTATTCAAACGGTTACTCAGACTATGTACCTGTTCGCCCAAAACCAAAACGCTGCTTTCCGCTTTATACATTCGCTCAATCAACGAATTGTGTTTATCCTGTTTTTTCTCTAATTGGTCTATTCTGTAAAGAGTTTTACTTTGGGACTTTTTATTACCGTAAATATAGCCTATAAGTGAAAAAACTCCTGAAATTAAAGCCACGATTATAGTTGTAACATTTTCGTTCATAAGATACCTATCCAACCATAAAATACTTATTCAGAATTTGTGTTCCGACTTCTGCTATTCCGAAATAACTGTCTGTACTGCCTATATATTTTATATGTAATTCGGAGTTAATGTCATTACTTGTAGACACATTAAAGTATTTACCGTAATAGGTTTTTTCATTATAAGTAAAAGTCCCTCCCACAGTAGTGGCTCCGTCTACATTAACAGCATTCGGTTTATCTGAAATTAAATGTATAAACGGATTACCGTATCTGTTATCTACATAACCGATAACTGCTGTTTCATCATTGTTTTTTGTAACGGCAGTACCATCGCTTAAATAACCTAAAACAGTGCCTGCTTCTTTAACCTCCATTGTAATATCAACTTCTGAAAAAACTGCGTTCAGGTCTGTTACACCTTGCCCTATGGCATACGGAAATGAAACTTTAGCTCCGTTTTCATCATACCAACTGAAAAATGCCGTACCGCTTTCACTTGTTGGCGATATTGTCGGTATAGTTATCTCCTGACCGACTGCACCCGTCACTAAATGAAATACCTCGCCTTCGCTCATAAAACGAACTGTGCCGTCTAACAACGGTTCGATATTGGTAATACTGTTCATTGCTTCAACAATTTTTCTTGTAGACGAGTCTGCCGGAATATCAACACCCAGCTTGTGTAAACCCTTGATTCCGATTTTGTTAATATCGGTAACTTCTTCAACTAATTCTGTTACAGTAGCCATTAACCTGCCTCCCTCAAAAGTTCCATTACCCTATCCATATCGCCGATAATAGTGCCTAAAAGTTTTTGAGTATAATCGTAAACCGCTTTTGTGCTTACACAGTTATCGCTTTCGTCCTTATGCTCTTCTACATTATCCATTTTTTTAAATACCGCGCTGTAATCCTTCAGCTGCCCTTCGCAATAATTTTTAAGCATAATACAATATTCTTCATACTCGGAAAGCTCAGGCACGCCGCTGTCATTTACATTACCTGAGAAAGAGCCTGCACCCACACTGAACATTGTAGGCGCGGGAGAATACATAAGCTCTAATATTCCGTTGTTTTCTTTATAAGCATACACACCTAAACTAAATGTTCCCTTAGTAAGCGAAGGCACATAACACATATTGTTCATCAGCGGAACGGGAATGTTGTTAAAAGCTGCAGTAACCGTTAAATTTTCAAAGCTTTCGGGCAAGTCAAACTCACATTTTGTAACGCCGTATTCTCCGGCATTGATTTTAGCGCTTTCGGTTATTCGTACCTGTTCTTCTGTAACTTCTACTCTCAAAATCAACTATCCTTTCCGTATTTTTTATACATTGCATATAAATATTCTTTATATGTTCCGTACTTTGTTCTGACGCTTTGATGGGATTCAAATTCTTCTTTAGTAAAGATACCGCTGTAGCCCGTTCTTGAAACAAACTCCTTGTATGATACCGGGTATCTGATAACCTCCGAATTGTTTTTTGAACTACTCTTACTGCTGCTTTTACTTCCGCTTGAGCTTGCTTTGCTTAAAGATAAATAATAGTTTCTGTCGGCATTTGCCTGATCACGCTTGGCCTCTGCCTCTTTAAACGCCATTTCCTTTTCAAATTCTTCTCTGTCTTTGGCATCCTGATATTCTTTAAATGCATAATCACGGTCGCTTTCCCAGGCGTCTACTTCAGCTAAAAATCGGTCAAACTCACGGTCGCTCATAGATGTTAGTTTATCTAAAAGGTATTCTCCGTCTTTATAATACCTTTCAAGTGTATCTAAATATTTATCGTAATCGTCACCGTCTAATGAACGGAGCAACTGAACATCACTGACCATTTTTTCCGTTTCATCATTATACTGATTATATGCTCTGTCTCTTAGGTCAAGCGCCACATCGTTCAAGCCGCTTAAATATTCATCGTACGCCTGAAGACCTGCAGTAGCCGCATAAGAACTGCCGTAGCCCCCGGTTAAAGCCGACACCTTACCCACAGTATCTGCCATAGCTTTTTTACCGTTTTGAGAATACAACTCACGGTATTGCTCATACAACGGATCGGCATTAAGATTGTATTTAAAATCTTCTCTGTTTAAAATGCTGTTTAGTATACTGTCGATTTCATCTGCATATTTACTGCTGTAATCACCTACGGGATTTTTCTCCCAAGCGGCAAGCGCCTTTTCAGCATTCAGAACCTCATTACTTTTTTTATATGTAGGTCTTTTAGATACAGTCGTTTTCGCTGAGGTATATGTTTTCGTTGATGCGGTTTTGGTTGAAGAAGAGCCGGAGCCGTTAATTTTATTCCAAGTATTAACACCGACAATACCGTCAACCGCAAGACCGTTTTTCTTTTGGTAATCTTTAACGGCGGCTTGAGTTTTGCTGCCAAACTGTCCGTCTACAACTAAGTTATAGCCGTTATCGTTTAATTTCTGTTGAAGTTTTTTTACTTCGCTGCCCGAAGAGCCGTATTGTAAAGTTGAATTTGCTATTTATATCACCCTTTCATATATTTGACTGTTGGGTACCGTCTGCTATATAAAAACCGCTTACAAATATTCTTGTGCCTGCGGACATAGCCTGTGCGCATCTTATAAAAACATCACCCGTTTCATATTGTATACATGCGCCGAAAATACCGCCGCTGCTGATAGTTGCCAAAGGCGTTTGGAATACCGGATTTTTTCCTGCGTGCAGAACATAGTAGTTTTTATTTGCCTCTACATCCTGAGAGAGCTCCATACGGGCTCTTATATAACACATATTAAGACACGGTATATATGTTACAGATGAAGCCCAATGCAGATTTTCTGCACTCTCCAATAAAGTGAGTTCAACATCCTCCGTAACCATTTTACCTTTTAACCTTAAATCCCACGCAACTGCTAATTCGTTTTCATTTTCGGCAAAGCAGCCGAAAGACGCACCGTTTCCACCTTTTCTTATATTAAACGGAATATTCGCACTTGGTATATCATAACTGACGGTCATTGAATTTTCGGTAATATCATCGCTTACAGTTAAATTCAAAACATAAGAATTTGACGGTGATAAGCTGCCGCCGATAACGGCAGGTGAGCTTAAAACCTCTTGTTCACCGAATATGCTTTCGGAATTACTCCTCCTGAAGCTGCCTACTAATTCAGGAGTATTGCTGCCGTTAATTGAACTGTAGCCTAAAGTGTAATCGAGCAACAAGTATGTGCCGTCATTCAGAAGATTACCTTCTTCATCACACCGTTTTGCACTTATCATTTTTACAGACGGCGGTGAATAAGGTTCTACATAAATATCAGCAGTTTTAGTAGCAGTTAGACCTCTGCTGTCTTTTAGAGTAACTTTAACGGTTATACTGCCTGATGAAGTTAATGTGAATGTAGCAGGTACTTTGCTGCTGCTTAAATCACCCAAAGCAACCGAGTAGCTCAATGCTTTTGCTCCGTACATCAATGTAACATCGCTTACGCTGACCTTTAACTTGCTTTTACCTTGCACGAGGGACTCTATATGTTCGGGCACAGCGGTACCTACCTTTTCATATACCAATTTAAAATCAGGACTGAATGTGGAATTGTTTGGAATTTTAACTTTTACATTGTACGATTTTGAGCCGATTTTTTTACTGCCGTTGTAGGTGTTAACAGTAACCGACATATTACCCACAGCAGAGGCGGTAACTTCGCTTGCCCAAGAAACAGGTACCGTAAATTTTGCGGAGTTTTCGCCGGCAGACAAGGTCTGTTTCGAACTTTTACTGCCGAGAACCCAAGTAATACTGTGGCTGAATCCTGACGAAGCACTGTTTACAGTCGCTGTAATTTCAGTATTGATATTTACACTTGTTGACGAAAAACTCAAAGAAGACGCTCTGGGAATATCGGTACACTTAAACGAGCCGCTGACAGTACCTCCGGAGAGACCCGTACCGCTCATAGAGAAAGAGCCGCCTACGGCTACGGTTAATGTGCCATCAGAATTGTGGGAAACATTACCCGTCCACGAAGCTAAAAGAACAGAAGCACTGTTTCTTGTATCAATTTTCAGATTTTGCGAAACCTTTACAGTCCCTCCGACAGTTATCTTGGCGCTGTTTGCACTTTCGTTTAAGTTATATGCGGAATCGCTGTAACCGTCATTTCGCTTAACATAAAGCTTTACCGTTATGTTACTTGTGTTGTTTGCTACACTTTGTGAATTTTGAGTTACATTGAGCCAAATATCGTATTTGCCTGATGATGAACCCGTTGTGTTACCGTAAATATTAACTGCCATCTGACCACCTCACTTCTAAGCCGTTGCTTGTAATATCAAATGTAAAAAAACCGTCAGCTGTATTACCGATTTTTAAAAAATCAAGTATTTCGGCACGGGTAATGTACAAATTATTTCCCGAAATATAAGCCACTTCGGTAATACCTTGGTAAAAAGAAAGTCTGTCGTTTGTAAAACGGGCTTTAATGTTACTGTCGCTTCTTCCGATTTCAATGCCGTAAATACCGTCTTCCAATTCGCCGCGGCGAATATACACATTAAGGTCCGACACTAACTCAGTTACCTTGCCGCCTAATGTAGATAAATCTTCATTCAGAGTTTCTAAGGAATTATAAAAATTTTCCGTAATATTTTCGGTAGTTTGCGTAACTGCAGAGCCTATGCGTTCTTCTAATTCTTCAACATCTGTTTTAACGGCATAAATGTTTTCGACCTGCGACATTATATCCTCTGCCTGAACAGTAAGCTGTGAATTGGAGGTCTTTTTAAAATTCTCTAAATCGGATTTTATTTCTTCGTTTGTCTGTGCATTGACCGTTACTCTGTCTGCCGTTTCTGAAATGGCTGTTTCTACATCATTTTTATACTCCCCAAACTCTGTCTGCGATAAAAATTCACCTCGGGCGCTTTGAATTATCTCTGTTTTTGACTGTTCTATGGCTGTTTCATAATTCATTTCGATTTCGCCGCTTACACGCAAAATCTCGTTTTTTAAATCCTGAAACTTTTTCAGGCTGTCGCTTTTTAGCTGAATAATCTGAGCTTTACTTTCGTCTGTTGCATCATTTGTTTTTCTATTGACTAATTGAGTAATGCTTTCTTCCTTTTCCGAAAGAGCCATTGACAAAACATCATTCAGTTCATACAGATAGTTTTTCAAAAGCAGAAACTTGTTTTCGTTGGAGTATTTTTGAGAAGTAAGGTTCGGTACGGTTAAATTAAAATCATACATTCAGTTCACTTCCCGTTTCGGTTTTTCTTGATATGCTGAGAATACGGCATTTGCCTCTACCTTTTAGTTTGATTTTTAAATGGTCGCAGCGGGGTGTTGTAAAAGGCAATGTGTAACTGCCGGTTTTATCAGCATTTACGGTTATCTGTTTGTGCCACTCATCTTCTGAATTAAACTGAAAATAAACGCTGAGTGACGCCTCCTTTTCCATTGCAAGACGAATATTCACAGCCGAATAATACTTGTTTTCGGGAAGTCCCAATCCCCAAATGCCGCTTACCGCCTCCCAAGAAACATCATCTTCAAGAAAATAGCCTGAAAGCTCACCTGAAAAATTGCCTAAAGTGTTTTCACCGTCTATTAAGCCTAATCTTTTAACTCCGTTAATGTTGGCAATAAAATACAAATTGCTGTTGTGATTAGCGAATGAACAAACATCTAAAGAATCCTCACGGCACCACAAAGCCTTATTTTCATCAAAAGAAAACAGGTGTCGATTGCCCTTTTTATCACTCATACAAATATAGTATTTATCGCCTGAAACGCCTGCAACTGCATCAGAATAATACTCTGAACCGAAGTTTTCCGAAACAGATACCGGTACGCCTCCCTCATAAGCGCAAATACAATTCGGAGATTTGTAGTAAAGGGTTTCGTTAAGGCAAACCAAAGATTCACTGCTGCCCTTTTGAACCCCTCGAAGATATGAGGTATTTACGGTATAGGGCGGGTAACTGCCGTATACCTTGTGTACGCAGTTTTCTTTAAAGAACATTATGTATCCCCGAAAAGTTGTAACACCCGTAAACTCACCGTCACTGCCTACCGTTACGGCATAACTGTCTGTAGAAACACCTTGAAACACATTAAAGTTAGTAGGGTCGCCCAATTTTGACGCATATATTTCATTCATATTTTTATTGCAACCCCAAAGTCTGTTTCCGCTTTCGCAAACGAAATCCATATCCGGTATTTTTCGAGAAATTTTAACAGGTGAATTCTGAGTAACCGTGTTTGAAATAAGACCTGTAATTGTTATGTAATCGTCACCTTTATCTGTAATAATATGAGTGCCGTTTAAGTCTTCTTCAAGGAGTCCCTCTATTTCTACACCGTCTTCTAATTCAAAATTCTTGCCTATTCCGGCACTTGAAATTCTCACATAAGTAGCCGCAAACTCCACCCACATTCCCAAAGACCCGGAATATTGCTTTAATACATTGGGGGTTACGCTCGTATCAAGCCACAAATCGCCGTTAACGGAATTTGAAGGCTCTGTTGAGCTAACAATGTAGTTTTCATAAAGCTCACTGCTTGATTTGCAAAGCGAAACGGTAGTTTCTACGCCTTCGTCTGTTGTGAACTCGGCTTCTAACGAACCGAAATCTTTTAAATCGGCTGTGTTTATATAAACCTTATCGGGAAATATAAGCAGCTTTGCACCCATAGAAACAAATTTTCTTTTTTCCGGTATTTCAGGGAAGAAAACGCCCGCTACGGCTTCACCGCCGTAGTATAAAAGTCCGTTGTTTATGTAACAGATTTTACTTTTTGAAAATACACCCTCTAAAGTATCGCCGCACACATTAAAAAAAGCTCTTTTGTTTCGCGGTGTAAGTAAAGGATACATATTACTGCTTATATTTTCCTGAAACGAAAACTCATTTTCACGAATAACCGCATTATTGTTGTAACCCGAAAATGTGTTTATCAGTTCGCTTATTCGCGGCAGCTCATAAAGTCTTGGCTCATACATAATAATCACTCGCCTTTATAGTATTGGAATAACTCACCGCTTCTTCTCTGTTAATAAAGTCGAACATATCTTTATACATCCTGTTAAAAAGCATGGCGGAGTTATTGTACCTTGCAATTTCACCGTTTTGTAAATCAAGCCTCATATTAAGGTAAAGAGTGTAAATTTCGCTGTATTCTTCGGGCGCTTTCAACTCTGTATCGCCTAATGTTAATACTGTGTAATCCGGCGTATCAAGATAGCCCCGAGGATATAAAATCTCGCTGAATATTTTCATATCCAAAGAGTTTATCCACCTGATTTTTGTTTCAAGAGAAACCGAATTGACCCTTTCGCTGTCAAAATTTTCTATTGCTTTATTAAGAGTCATAAGCCCTCCTTTTAGATAGAGATGTTATCGTCAATATACTTTGCCGACACCTGTGCCATTTTTTCGCTGTTTTTTATTACCTCTGCAAACTTTTCGGGCACTTCTACGGTTTTACCCGTTTGCACAAGAATCCTTTCACCGTTTACAGCTACAAAACGCTCTGTGTCATTTCTTGACTGTTTCGGAATAAATACCGATACTGTTTTTCCTTTTGCCATTGTAAATCTCCTTTGAATGTTTGATTATTTTATTTATTCAATAACTTTTATTAAGTGCTGTAATACAACCTTGCTGTTTGCCGTTCCGGCACCGTTTTTATTTTTCCCGGTGCCGAAATGACAAAAAAGTTTATATTGTTACAAGGCTGTAACACAAACTAAATAATCAGCGGTTTTATGTATTACGGCAGTCGCTGTACTTTACCTGCAGTCTTTTAGTTTTCTTTAGCTGTTCCGCTGAATGTTGAACCGCTTTCTATTCTTAAAAGATACTCTTCAACAAGTCGTTTAGCGGTTTTAAGACCTTTCCAGCCTACTGACGAGCGCTGATTAAGCGGGTCGTTGCCATAGCCTTTCTGTTTTACGATATGCTCAACGCCGCCGCCCTGAACACTTGTTACGCCGAATGCGTCTGCACCCATGATGAGTGTGGCGAATACTGCACAGCCGCTTGCACCCTCGTTCCAGATTTTTGCCTCGGTACTCTCAACAAAACGAACACCGCCGAGACAACCTATTTCGCCGTTAAGCATATTTTCAGGAGTTGTGTATTTTTGAACCTCCATCCACTGATTGCCTGCTTCCTGCATAAGGTCATAAGCAACATAAGGGTGAATAATGCCTACATAGTAGCCGTCAATTTTAGGTGCGTTCATAGCTTTAAGCTCTGCCGCCGCTTTGAAAACATCTTTTACTCTGAGAAGAGAGGTATTATCAATTTCGCTTCTTGAAGTTACCTCAGTTTCTACACCGTCTGAAACCTTTGGACAATAAAGCACATTCGTACCGCCTACGATTTCGTTACGGACAATAGTATCCATTGTAAGACCGGCTTGTGAAGCCAACTGTTTTGTAGCTTCAACAATAGTATTGTCAATAGCGGTAAGCTCTAAAAGGTCGCTTTGTTCAATGTAATCGCCGTACTGCTCAACAGTTGCCGAAACAGTTGATACATTAAGCTTGTTACCGGTAGGAGTTACACCCTCTGTAAGCGGTGTAAGAGCCTTGGGAAGAGATGAAAACTTACGGAATTCTATAATCTTACCGCCGTTCTTCGGAATATCCCGTTTTTGACCGAATTGGTCGTGAACAAGATACGGAGAAGCAAGGGTAATAAGAGTTTTATCGTAAAAGGTTTTCATTTCTGCAGAAAGCTCTGCAGTAGATGTAGTCTGTATATTTTCGCCTGCCGCGAAAAGTTGAATGTTCATAAAATTTTCTGTCATAAAAAATCCTTTCTTGGTGCTTATTAAAATTTGATGTTTGCACCGTTTTCTACTTGTTTTAATATTTTTAAAATATCTTTTGAGGACAAGGAATTAACATCGACAGAGGTTACAACGGCACTTTCGGAGGATACGCCGTTTTCTAAAGGTCTGCGGCCTTTTGTTTCAATATTTTTAACCACCTGCTCACGGGCCTTAGTTGCCGCATATTTCATAGCGCCGCCTAAGATTTCGTCTTTATGAGAGGTCTCAAAAGACGCTCTCAAAGGCGCTCCTGCCAAAAGAAGCTGAGCAAAGAGTTCGTTGTTTTTAAGCTCGTTTCTTAAATCAAATTCAGGGTAAAGCTCTTTTAAACTTTTACTTTCTTCTACCCAAAGCTTAGCCTTGTTGCCTAAGCGAATTCTTCGCGCCTCAGCTTCATTCTTTTCATTTTCATCGGATGGGCTTTCAAAGTCTGACTCTTTCACCCCGTTTTCGGAATTTATAAGAGTATCAAAAAGTTTTTCCTCATCGCCTGCTTCTAAGCCGTATTTTTCAAGCAATTTGTTAACATTTTCAGAAACGCTGTTTTTATAATCTTCTAAAAGCTTTGTTTCTTTAAACCGTTTGTCAATTATCTCTTGAGTCCTCTTGTGGAACTGCTCTTTAAATTTGCCGCTTATAAGCTGTTCAAATTCTTCGTCAGCTCCGTTTGTTTGCTCGGCGTCAGCAACAGTATCGCCCGTATTTTCAGCGGCCGCAGAGCCGTCTGAAAAAAGCTGTAAATTGAAAAATTTTTTTAAATTCATTTTTCATCCTTTCTCATCGTCTTTCCGAAGTGTCATATATAAATCTGCAGAATTTATAACCGTATAAAAAATCATTTTATTCCCATTTAATGTAGTCGGGATATGTTTGATACATTATGTAAAGTCCTGTCAGAATGCAATCTAAAATACCTTTAACACGCTCTTTTGAGAAATCAAAAAACTCTATTTCAAAGCAAATATAACCGTCTCTTACAATGTCACGCTTTAAATGAAGCCTGTCGGCACTTTCTTCATCTTTCAAAACATTTATAAGGGTACATACGAGAGCAGATATACCTGCACATACAATGTCTTTACCGGGAGCGTCAAAACCTGTGTGACCGTCTATTATGATCAGCACACGGTCATAGTATTCTCTATGAAAGACCTTTGTCACATCACATCAGCTCCCTCATAGGCGCCGCTTGATATTCTTGAAATTACCGCACTTTTGCCCTCAAATTCCATCATACTGATTGCGGCAAGAGCCTGTACCTTATTCTCAGGATTAAACATACCTGCACTGTAAAGCTGGAGCGCCAATTCATTTTGGCTGATTTTAGAAAACGGACTGCCTGTTTCTGCGCCGACTTTAATATCAAAAATAGGCTTTCTTTCTCCTAACTCAACACCGAAAGCAACACCCTGACTTCTGCTTTTTATACCGTTGTTATCGTAAGAAATATACTCTTCTTCACCGTTCGCTCCGATTATTCTGAAAAATCTCGGCTCATCATAAAACTGCCTTATCAGTTCTATTACAAGGCGGTTAAGCTCAGAAAATGCTCTGTAGCCTCCTTTTACCATATCCCTTGTAAGCTTACTGCCTGCCTCTTGAAGCGCCGCAATGGCAGACGCCGCCGTAACACCGCTTGAAACACCGCCCTGAGAGAAATCACGGTTACCGCTTGTTTCTTTAAGCTCATCTATTTTTGAGTTTAAAATATCCATATAAATACCCGATATACCGGACATTTTGATTTCTCTGATGCTGTCTTCACCCAAATTACTGCCCGAAACATGAACAAAACTATTAGTCCAGTCTGCAAACTCTTCTTCATTAACAGCACCGCAAGCGTTTATAAAATACCTCGGTGTTGTTGCCATGGTTGCATTTTTAACAAGGGCGTTTGAGAGAATGTCTATCTGCTTTTGAGTATTTTTCATAATATCTACATAACCGAATCCGCAAGGCGAACCCTCTTCTACAAACAGCGAATCAAAAACAAACGGATACATTCCGTGATTGTAAAAGCCCGATTCACTGTATTCGCTGTCGTTTTCAGAAGCATACAAAAGTGTTTCGTTGCAAAATTTCATATAATGCAAAACCTCTGTACCGTTAACATATTGCTTGTAATAACGGTCTATAACAGCACTTTTGTTAGTAGTGTCAACGGTATCGTCATAAACATATTTAGCTATTTCAACACTTGAATTACCTAATTTCCCCTTTAATTCAGGGTATAGAGAAACAAGCGTATCATTATCCGTAAGCTCAATATGAAAAATATTTTTACTTTTTTGAATATCTTTAACACCGGGCTCCCAAAAAAGATTAAGCAAATCAATTTGTTTAATTTCCACATCGCCTAAGCCGTTGCTTTTTCTGGGATTCCAAAAAGCACCGTATACTCCTGTGCCGTTTTTCAGTTTATACCACCAGGTATCGCTGTAGACCTTTTCAAAATTGTTTCTTTCAAAAATAACGGGAAGAATTTGCGAGAGTACCTCGGCGGCTTTTCTGTCGCTTTCTTCTCTGGGCAAGCAGTTAACACTTGGGAAGTTATCCATAGCGTCAGCGTGTTTATTTGCAATGGAATTAAAAAGCCATGCACTGCCGCTTTCGGTTCCGTTGCTTCCGTTAATAACATCAAACTGACGAAGCCTGAACCATTGCTCATTTTCTATAATTCTGTTTTCTAAAGATGTTTTACCCTCTTTATACTTTTTCAGAATTTCCAAAGCATTTGAAACTTCTTCTTCGCCTACAATACCGCTTTTGCCTACGCCATCTGACGGCATTTCTTTTTTTATACCTTTTTGGGGTTCTTTCTTTTTGTTTTCCATCAATTTCTCCTTTTATATAAATCTAACGGGTCATCGCCTATGGGAATATTTTGTTTTTTGTATGTTGGCGGTATAGGTCTTGCCATACACATATAACGGACCTCGTCTGCAATGTGGTCTTCGCCGCATGTATCTAAATCCTCGGGGCTGTTTGCACTAAAGGTTTGCTCGGGAATCGTTCTTATAAACCCCTTGCAGTTTTTAAAAACATACATCATAGGTATACCCTCGTCATCAAAGCACAGTCTGTAATGGACCTGCATCCAGCCGGGTATTCTTTTATTGTCTCCGCGGTTAAAGAAAATGCCGTTTCTGTTTGCGGATTCAATTATGGCTTCACCCCTTGAAGCGTCCCATATAGACGGGTCTGCAACTCCTATAATATGTTTATTCTTTAACCAACGGTGTTCTCTTTCTATTCGTGCTATTTCTGAAAAAATCTTTTCGGGGGGCCATTTAACTCCCTCATTAGGCGTTTTTGTGCAACCGTATAACTCCAGTATTCTGTAAAGCCTGCCGTCATAATCCACAGCCCACCAGGCGCACGAAAAAGGCTTAGCGTAGCCAAAGTCGAAAGACCTGTATACAGTCCAATCATGAGGTATTTCAAAAGGCTCTATTACATGGGTAAACTTACCGTCTTCGTAATGCTCTTTAACATCTCTGAATTCTTCAAAAAACTGACCGTCAAAAATATCCCAATTACCGAAGCGGTGAGCCTGACGAAGCTTCTCCGGCAGAGCGTCAAGAACTTTTACATATTCGGGATTTGTTTTCATTAAAACCGAATTATCGTCTATAGTCGCAGGAATAAATATGTAATCGTCCGGATCTTCACCCGCTTCGTACCTGCCCTTAACGAAAAGCCTTTTGAACCAATTATGTCCTACACCGCCGGGGTTTCCCGTAAAGTACATTCGAGGTTTGAAATCTTCACGGGTAGTACGGTTACATGTCATTAAAAACTGAACCTGAGCGTATGTAAAATGAGTACACTCTTCAACGCCGATTACATCATATTCCTGACCCTGATACTGATAAATATCATTTTCACTGTCGCAATAACCCAGCCTTATGCGTGAGCCGTTAGGGAATATAAAGGCTCTTTCATCCCGCTTATAACGGGCAATTCCGTTTAATTGCTGCAACATAGGCAAAAGGTGGTTTTCCCGAAGCTCAGGCAAGGTTTTTCTTAAAAGCAACAGCTTTAACCCGTCATATTGTAAAGCCAATAATATAAACTTTGTTCTCAGCGCCCATGATTTTCCCCCGCCTCTTGCACCGCCGTAGCCTATAAACCTGTTATTGCATTTAAAGAAAAGCTTTTGTTTTTCATTCGGTTCCGATATTACTAATTTTTTCATTTGTTCCTTTCATTTTGAATATTCCGATATTTCTTCTTGAAATGTTATCAGTATACTGTCGTCTGCTGCCGTTTCCTCTTCGTCCCCTAAAAGGGCGCAAAGCTCTTTTAATGCGCTGACGCTGTCTTTTAAAAGTTTAATATCTAATTCTTTACTGCCGTTTTCTTTAAAACCTTTTCTGGCGGCCTTTACCATATCGTCAATCAACGCGCTAAGATTTAGCGAGGCTGACGAAATGCGTTTTTTTCTTAATAATTCCTGTTTTTCATAAACCTTTTCTTCTGCCAACTAATCACTCCGTACCGCATAGCTCATACATCAAAGAAACACTGCGATAATGACTGCACTTTTTACCGCAATTCACGCTGCAAACACATTTTTCATGATTTAATTTTTTTACATTGTCAAGAAAACTGTGAATACAAACAGTGCCTTTTACATTACCTTCACATTTTATAAAACTATCGCCCTCCTCAAGATAAAACGGACATTGAATATCTGCTTCAATATTTTTTGACATACACAAACCCTCCTGAAAATTTTACAAAGTGTCATTTATGGTATTGACATATCTTGTAAAATGTTTTATATTGTTATTGTAAGTTGTACAGATTTCCGAACTGCAACACCATTATAGTACAGTGTTCTGTACTTTTCAACCCAAATAAGAACATTTGTTCACTTTTTGTGAAATTTGTACAATTACAAGGTGTTTTAGGAGTGGGTATTAGTGAATATGTATGATAAAATCGACTTTTTATGTGAAGAAAAAGGCATAAAACCGGCCACATTATGCAAAGAATGCGGAATAAACAAAAGCACATTATCTGAATTAAAGCACGGCAGAACAAAATCACTTTCTGCACAAACGCTAAGTAAAATCAGCCAATATTTTGGCGTCAGCTTAGACTTTTTTAATGAAGATGATTTTACTGAAACACAAAAAGACGAATTATTTGAAAAAAGAAAACTGTTATTTGATATGTCTAAAAGAGCCACAGCAGAGCAGCTTGACTCGTTTATAAATATGATAAAAACAATAATTCCCAATGATGATGCAGAATAACGGAGGCTAAAGTGAACACAATTCTGATAAGACAAATAAAAATGCCTATTACAATCAGGGCATTTACCGTTCCCGATTCAAACGGCGACTTTAATATTTACATAAATGAAGATTTATCCCCTGAACAAAAACAGCAGTCGTTAGAGCATGAAAAGCTCCATATAAAATACGGACATTTTTCTGCTTCTAAACCCGTATTCTTAATGGAAGCAGAAGCAAATCCAAATATTTTTTAAAAAAATTATTTGTTAACAAATTGTTCATATTTTTGTGACAGACATGCAACATTGAAATGGTATATAATAAGCATAGACAATTTAATTGCTAACTCTCTTAGTAATTCATTTCATTTTCTCTTCCCAAAACAGTTCCCGTTCTCTCCCGGGGGCTGTTTTACTTTTGTGAAAAAGTGCAGAACGCATAAAAGGGGCTGTAAAAAAGCGTAGACCGCATAAAACAGGGCTGTAAAAAGCTAAAAGTTTTTACAGCCCTGTTTATTGTTTTTAATCTGCTTTTATGATATAATTGTATCATTATTTTTAAAGGAAGATTATATGGATATTTTAAGTATTTTGCAAAATGAATTTGAGGTTTCCCCGCTTCACATCAAAAACATAGTCGAACTCATAGACGAGGGTAATACTATACCCTTTATCGCCCGTTACAGAAAAGAAATGACAGGCTCTTGTGACGACCAGAAGTTAAGAGAAATTAACGACAGACTTAACTACCTGAGAAATTTAGAAAAAAGAAAAGAAGAGGTTTTATCTTCTATTGAAGAACAAGGCAAGTTAACCGAAGAAATAACCGAAGCCATATCAAAGGCTACAACACTTGCTGAGGTTGAGGATATTTACAGACCCTTTAAGCAAAAGAAAAAAACAAGGGCTTCCGTGGCAAAAGAAAAAGGCTTAGAGCCTCTTGCCGACTTACTTTTTTCATACACTCTTAAAGGTGTTAATTTAGAAGACGCCGCAAAGGATTATATAAATCCGGAAAAAGGCGTTGAAACAACAGAAGACGCACTTAAAGGGGCGTCTGACATTATTGCGGAAAAAGTTTCTGACTCACCTGAGGGCAGAAAGGTTTTAAAAGAGCTTATTGAGAATTACGGTGTAATCGAATCAACTGCAAAAACAGAAGAAGACAGCGTTTATGCTATGTATTACAATTATAAAGAGCCTGTTAAAAGAATTCCGTCACACAGAATTCTTGCCGTTAACCGCGGTGAAAAAGAGAATATCTTAAAAGTTTCTGTGGGCATAGAGGAAGAAACAGCGCTTTCACTCCTTTTTAAACTATTTGTGAAAGACGGCAGTTCGTCTACCGATTTTTGCAAAGAAGCTATAAAAGACAGTTATTCACGACTTATATTCCCGTCTCTCGAAAGAGAAATCAGAAACAATTTAACCGATAAGGCTAACGAGCAAGCAATAAAAATGTTCGGCTCTAACCTAAAGCCGCTTTTAATGCAGC
The DNA here is from genome assembly GCA_051881295.1 of Acutalibacteraceae bacterium. Taxonomy (GTDB): domain Bacteria; phylum Bacillota; class Clostridia; order Oscillospirales; family Acutalibacteraceae; genus DTU089. The sequence continues at coordinate 46,137 of JBJEPP010000106.1, forward strand.
CGCCCATTAAGGATAAAGTCGTTTTAGCCGTTGACCCTGCTTACAGAACAGGCTGTAAGCTTGCGGTAGTAGACGGCAACAGCAAGGTTTTATTCACCGGTGTTATTTACCCAACCCCTCCTCAAAACAAAATTGAAGAAAGCGAAAAAACGGTTTTGAGTCTTATTGAAAAATTCAAAATTGACTGCATCTCTATAGGCAACGGCACAGCAAGTAAAGAAAGTGAGATTTTTGTAGCTGAAACTATAAAAAAATCCCCTCGCCCCGTAACATATATGGTGGTAAACGAGGCAGGCGCGTCTGTTTACTCGGCTTCTAAATTAGGCGCAGAAGAATTCCCTGATTTTGATGTTTCTGTTCGCTCGGCGGTATCTATTGCAAGAAGACTTCAGGACCCGCTTTCGGAGCTTGTTAAAATCGACCCTAAAAGCATTGGTGTAGGTCAGTATCAACACGATGTTCCCCCTGCACGGCTTGAAGAATCTTTAAACGGCGTTGTTGAAGATTGTGTAAACGCTGTAGGTGTAGACCTTAACACCGCGTCTGTATCGCTATTAAAATATATTGCAGGTATTACAAATGCCACGGCTAAAAATATAGTAGCTTTTCGTGAAGAAAACGGCGGTTTTAAATCGAGATCGGAACTCAAGAAAGTTAAAGGCTTAGGCCCTAAGGCTTATGAGCAATGCGCAGGCTTTCTCAGAATACCAAACGGCAAAACAGCACTCGACAACACAGGTGTTCACCCTGAAAGCTACAATGCGGCAAAAAGGGTTTTAGAAGCTTTCGGCTACACCTCAAAAGACATAAACTCTACAGGTGCTGTAGGTCTTGGCGATAAGGTTAAAGAATACGGCATACAAAAGCTGGCCGAAGAATGTGAAATCGGCATTCCGACACTTACAGATATTATAGGCGAGCTTGAAAAGCCCGGCAGAGATATCCGTGACGAATTACCGAAGCCCATGCTTCGTTCCGATATTATGAGTATGGAGGATTTAACACCGGGTATGGAGCTTACCGGTACTGTGAGAAATGTTATAGACTTCGGTGTGTTTGTAGATATAGGAGTACATCAAGACGGACTCGTTCACATCTCTCAAATATGCGACCGTTACATTAAACACCCAAGCGAAGTTCTTAAAGTAGGTGAAATCGTAAAGGTTAAGGTTTTAGAAATTGATGTTAAAAAGAAAAGAATTTCACTTACAATGAAAGGTGTAGGGTAAACAGCCGACAGCTGATAGCGGTGAACGGTGAACAAGCTTCGTACAAGGTCAGAAACGACTGTTATGCGGCAAGTTTTACAACGAAGTATTATTACGGAGTTATTATGAATGTTGTTATTTGCAGTATAAATTCTAAATATATACACTCTTCTCTTGCGCCGTGGTGTCTTTACGCAGGAGTGGGTGAGTATTGCAAAAAATCAATAAATGTTACCGTAATAGAGGGTACTATTAACGAAGATATTAGGTTTGTTGCAAAAAGAATTACAAAGCTTTCACCTGATGCTATAGGCTTCTGCTGTTATATTTGGAATATAAATTTTGTATACAGCTTAATAAATTCGGTAAAAAAAGAACTCCCCAACTGTAAAATCATTTTGGGCGGTCCTGAGGTCAGTTATAACTGCGAAAGCATTTTAACAGAGCGAAAATATATTGATTATATTGTATCGGGCGAGGGCGAAAAATCCTTTCCGCAGCTTTTAAATTGCATTGAAAACGGCATAGAACCTGAGAACATTGACGGTGTAAACTATAAATGCAAAAACGGTTTGCACCTTACTCCCCCTGCTATTTTAAAGGATGACCCTATATCACCTTATACAGAGGAATATTTTAACAACCTGAACGGCAGAATTACCTACATTGAAACAAGCAGAGGTTGTCCGTATTCTTGCGCCTTTTGCCTTTCGGGCAGGTGCGGCAAGGTTAGATTTTTTGATACTGAAAGAGCTAAGAAAGACATTATCACTCTTGCAAATTCAGGAACTAAAACCGTAAAATTTGTAGACAGGACCTTTAACTCCGATAAAGCTCGTGCAAAAGAGCTTTACAGATTTATTATAGATAATTACAACAACGGAAATATCCCGCGGAATGTGTGTTTTCATTTTGAAATCGCAGGCGATATTTTAGACCGGGAAACAATACAAATACTCACAACCGCACCAAAAGGCTTATTTCAGCTTGAAATCGGTATGCAAAGCTTTAACGAGAAAACCCTGAGCTGTATAAACAGAAAAACCGACACCGAAAAACTCAGAGAAAATATTTTAAAGCTTACCGAAAACCATAATATGCACATACATATTGACCTTATTGCCGGTTTGCCTTTTGAAGACTTTGAAAGCTTCAAAGAGAGCTTTAATATTGGTTTTTCGTTAAATTCAAATATGCTGCAGTTAGGTTTTTTAAAGCTTTTGCACGGCGCAGATATGCGTGAAAATCAAGAAAAATATGTATGTAAATTCAACAAAGAGCCTCCATACGAAGTTATTTCCACACCGTATTTGAGTGAACAGGAATTAAAAATTTTGCACGGCGTTGAAGACGCGGTTGACAGAATTTATAACAGCGGAAGATTTAAAAGGACTGTGGATTATGCTGTAAAAACAAGCGGTGTTTCTCCTTTTGACTTTTTCTTAGGTTTTTCAAAATTCATAGAGAGAGTAAGCACTGAAAAGATTACATTAGATAAATATACGGAGCTTTTATTTAACTATGTTAAGACATTAAAAAACATTAAAGCAGACGAACTTCGCGATATTATGGTATGCGACAGGCTCTCTACTAACGCATCGGGCAAAATACCCGAAATTTTAAAGGTTTATGATAAAAGGCTGAAAAAATACAAAGCATTTCTGAACAACAGTGAAGAATATAAGCAAAATCAAAAATCAGTCAGGGGTGTTGCTATACTCTATTCACAAAACAAGCTGGTTTATGTTGATTACTTTAATGATCACGGCGTTGACGGAGAGTACGAGTTGAAGTTTGTAGATATAAATTTGCTTTGCGAATAGTAGCCTTTGCGAGCCGACAGCATATTCAGCTAACAGCCGACAGCTAACAGCTAATAGCTAATAGCTTGCTGTCGCGTGAGGGTAGATATAAATGCTACGCGTTACAGTTAATGGCTTGTACTTAAACTTCTTTTCACTAAAATATTAAAGATAAAAATTCAACCGATAGTAACTCTTTTTAGAATTACTATCGGTCTTATCTTTTCTACATACTTGAAAAGCCAATCATTTTTTATAATTTTCGATTTTCATACTGCGAAGCATACACATTTTATTTTACGCGAAGCCGCTGTTAGCTGTCGGCTGTTAGCTGAACACGCTGTGGGCTGTATTTTAATAAAAATATTATTTAAAATACTTAACCGCATTTCTGAACATACCAATATCGTAATTGCCTTCAACATTTTTGTAAAGGCCTTCACCGATACGCTCGCTGTGACCCATTTTACCGAATACTCTGCCGTCAGGCGAAGTAATACCCTCTATAGCGTAAGCGGAATCGTTAGGATTAAAATGAATATCGCTTGTAGCGTTGCCGTTTAAGTCAACATACTGTGTAGCAATTTGTCCGTTCTCGGCAAGCTTCATAATAAGCTCTTCGCTTGCTAAAAATCTGCCCTCGCCGTGCGAAATAGGCACATTGTAAACATCGCCTACATTTGTTTCTGCAAGCCACGGAGATTTGTTGGAAGCAATACGGGTTCTTACAATTCTTGACTGATGGCGTGCGATAGTGTTGTAAGTAAGTGTCGGGCAAGAATCATCGGTATCTATAATTTTACCGTAAGGCACTAAACCGAGTTTAATAAGAGCCTGGAAGCCGTTACAAATACCGCACATTAAGCCGTCTCTGTTATCTAAAAGGTCTGTAACACCCTCTTTAACTGCACTGTTCCTGAAGAACGCGGTAATGAATTTACCTGAGCCGTCAGGCTCGTCACCTCCGCTGAAGCCGCCCGGAATGAATACCATTTGAGCGTCTTTCAACTGTTTTGCGAAGTATTCAACGCTTTCTGTAATTGCAGAAGATGTAAGGTTTTTAACCACTATAATTTCAGGCTCTGCACCTGCGTCACGCATAGCTTTAGCACTGTCAAATTCGCAGTTTGTACCCGGGAATGCAGGAATAAGCACTTTAGGCTTTGCAACCTTAATCGCAGGGGCTTTACGCTCTGTTGCATTGAATTCAAAGTTTTTAACAGGTGAGTTGCTGTCTTTAATATTGCAACTGTAAACACTTTCTAACTTATCCTCATAAATACCGAGAATTTCTTTAGCGGAAACGCTTTCACCGTTAAATACAAACTCTTCTTTAGCAGTTACTGTACCAACGAATGTTGCACCCTCAATTTCTTCACTACATTCAAGCAGGAATGAAGCGTAGTTGTATTTGAAAATATCTTCTACAGTAAGTTTACCGTTAAATTCAAAGCCGAAGCCGTTACCGAAAGCCATTTTCATAACTGCTTCGCCGATACCGCCAAGACCCAAAGTGTAAGCGGATACAGCTTTTTTGCTTCTTAAAAGATTGCAAACAGTATGAAATAATTTAATAAGGCTTTCTGTTTCAGGTAAATTATTCTCATCAAATTTCGGTGAAAGCATATAAACCTTGTTCCCTGCATTTTTAAATTCAGGTGAAACAATATTTTCAACCTTATCGGTTGTAACCGCAAACGAAACGAGTGTAGGCGGAACATCTAAATCCTCAAAAGTACCGCTCATGGAGTCTTTACCGCCGATTGAGCCTATACCTAATTCTTTTTGAGCCTCGAAAGCGCCGAGAAGAGCCGCAAGAGGTTTACCCCAACGCTTGCCGTCTTTACCGGGCGACTCAAAATACTCTTGGAATGTTAAGTAAACATCTTTAAATTCGGCACCTGATGCAATAAGCTTTGAAACAGATTCAACAACCGCTAAATATGCGCCGTGATACTGGCTTTTTTCCATAATAAACGGATTATAGCCCCAAGCCATAAGAGAGCAATCGTTAGTATGCTTCTTTTCAACAGAAATTTTCTGTACCATAGCCTGTATAGGCGTCAACTGATTTTTACCGCCAAAGGGCATAAGAACAGTGCCCGCACCGATAGTTGAGTCAAAACGCTCCGAAAGTCCGCGCTTTGAGCAAATGTTAAGGTCGTCTGCTGTGGCTTTAAGATTTTCCGTAAATGTACCTGAAATCTCTTTTTCATAAGATTCAGGAGCTTCGGGAGTAATTGTAATATGTTTATCTGCGCCGTTTGAGTTAAGAAAATCACGGCTGATATCAACAATTTTCTTGCCGTTCCAATTCATTACAAGCCGCGGACTTTCCGTAACAACCGCAACAGGAACTGCATTTAAGTTTTCACTGCCTGCAAGCTTTAAGAATTTATCTACATCCTCTTTTTCTACAACAACTGCCATTCTCTCTTGTGACTCTGAAATAGCAAGCTCTGTACCGTCAAGACCCTCATACTTTTTAGGAACTGCGTTAAGGTCAATTTCAAGACCGTCTGCCAATTCGCCTATTGCAACAGAAACACCGCCTGCGCCAAAGTCGTTACAGCGTTTAATCATTCTTGTTGCTTCTTTGTTTCTGAACAATCTTTGAAGCTTTCTTTCTTCGGGAGCGTTACCCTTTTGTACCTCGGCACCGCATGTTTCAAGAGATTCTGCAGTGTGCTTTTTAGATGAGCCTGTAGCACCGCCGCAACCGTCACGGCCGGTAGAACCGCCCAAAAGAATAACTATATCCCCCGGATCGGGACATTCTCTGCGAACATTCTCCTGCGGAGCGGCGGCAACAACAGCGCCTATCTCCATACGCTTTGCGGCATAGCCGGGATGGTAAATTTCGTCAACAATACCTGTTGCAAGACCGATTTGGTTGCCGTAAGAAGAATAGCCTGCAGCGGCGGTTGTAACAATTTTGCGCTGCGGCAGCTTGCCTTTTATAGTTTCACTGACAGGCTTTAACGGGTCTGCCGCACCTGTAACACGCATAGCGCCGTAAACATAAGCTCTGCCTGAAAGAGGGTCGCGAATAGCACCGCCGATGCAAGTTGCGGCACCGCCGAACGGCTCGATTTCTGTCGGATGATTGTGTGTTTCGTTTTTGAAAAGAAGAAGCCAATCTTCTTTTTCACCGTCCACCTCAATTTGCATTTTAACAGTACATGCATTGATTTCTTCGGACTCATCGAGTTTTGGAAGCTTGCCGTTTACTTTTAAATATTTAACGGCAACGGTAGCCAAATCCATAAGGCAAATCGGCTTTGTTCTGTTTAATTCTTTTCTTACTGAAATATAGTCGTTATACGCTTTTTGTAAAAGCTCGTCCTCAAATTTAACATCGTCTATAACAGTTAAGAATGTTGTGTGACGGCAATGGTCAGACCAGTATGTATCTATCATTCTGATTTCTGTAATAGTTGGGTCGCGGTGCTCGCCTTTAAAATAATCCTGACAAAAAGCAATGTCATCCGCATCCATAGCAAGGCTGTATTCCTTAACGAAGTTTTCAAGACCCTCTCTGTCCAGGTCGATAAATCCGTTTAAAGTTTTTACCTCGGTAGGAATATCGTATTTCATAGCAAGTGTTTCGGGTTTTTCTAAAACAGCCTCACGAGCCTCTACAGGGTTGATTACATATTTTTTAATTTCTGCAATATCGTCACTTGTTAAATTGCCGTAAAGGGCATAAACCTTTGCAGATTTAACTGTAGGGCGGTCCCCTTGTGATATAATTTGAATACACTGCGCCGCAGAATCTGCACGCTGATCAAACTGACCAGGTAAATATTCTACAGCAAATACCGTTGCACCGCTAAGCTCTACGCTGTCGCTTGCAATATCGAGCTGTGGCTCCGAGAATACGGTTTTTACGGCATAGTCGAAAAGCTCTTTTGTAATATTTTCTGCATCGTATCTGTTTATAACTCGAACATCTGTAAGATTTTTAATGCCTAAAAGATTTCTTGCATCGCTTAAAAGAGACTTAGCTTCATTTGCAAGCTCTTTCTTTTTTTCAACAAAAATTCTGTATACCATTTACTTTACCTCCAATGCTTTAAGAGCTCTTGCGCCTATATCCTTGCGGTAAAACGCATTGTCGAATTTAACTTTTTCAACTTTATCATAAGCAGCTGCAACTGCTTCTTTTAAACCGTCACTAACAGCAGTAACGCCTAAGACTCTGCCGCCGTTATTTAAAAGCTTGCCGTCTTTAAGCTCTGCTCCCGCAATATAAACGCTGTCTGCAACATCATCGGGAATTGTTATTTCGTAACCTTTTTCGTATTTTACAGGATAGCCCTGTGATGCCATTATAACGCAACAAGCGCTTTTATTTTTGAACTTAACATTTGTTTCACTTAATGTTCCGTTTGTTGTAGCTTTCATAACAGTTAACAGGTCACTTTCTAAAAGAGGTAAAACAACCTGTGTTTCAGGGTCACCGAAACGGCAGTTATATTCGATTACCTTGGGTCCGTCAGGAGTAATCATTAAGCCGAAATACAAACAGCCTTTAAAAGTTCTGCCCTCGCTGTTCATAGCGTTTATCGTAGGAATAAAAATTTTTTCCATACATTCTTTTGCTACTGCTTCGGTATAATACGGATTTGGAGCAACAGTGCCCATACCGCCGGTATTAAGTCCTGTATCGTTATCCCCTGCGCGCTTATGATCCATTGAAGAAATCATAGGCACAACCGTTTTGCCGTCTGTAAATGACAAAACCGATACCTCAGGTCCTGTTAAAAATTCTTCAATAACAATATTATCACCGCTTGAGCCGAAGGCTTTATCCTGCATCATAGAAACAACGGCATTCTTTGCTTCTTCGCGAGTATTTGCAATAATAACACCTTTACCGAGAGCCAAGCCGTCCGCTTTAATAACAGTAGGAACAGGTGCTGTGTCCAAATACTCTAAAGCCTTTTCCATATCGCTGAAAACTTCGTATTGAGCAGTAGGAATATTATATTTTTTCATAAGATTTTTAGAAAAGACCTTGCTGCCCTCAATAATTGCCGCATCGGCTTTAGGTCCGAAGCAGGGTATACCCTTTTCCTCTAAAGCGTCCACACAGCCCAAAACAAGCGGGTCATCGGGTGCAACTACTGCGTAATCGATATTATTTTCTACAGCAAATTCGACTATTTTCTCAATATCCTTTGCGCCGATATTTACACAAGTTGCGTCTTTACTTATACCGCCGTTACCGGGCAAAGCAAAAATCTCTTCTACTTCTTTGTTTTCTTTAAGTTTTTTTATAATGGCGTGTTCTCTGCCACCGCCACCTACAACCATTATTTTCATAATTACCTCTTAATAAATAGGGAATTGCTTACAAAGCGATGATACTTCTTCGGAGATTTTATCTTTGCTGTTCTCAAAATCAGAGGCAACAAGATATATCCACTCTGCTATTTTCAACATTTCGTCTTCTTTAAAGCCGCGGCTTGTAACTGCCGGTGTACCGATTCTTATACCGCTTGTAACAAACGGACTTTCGGTTTCGTTAGGAATTGTATTTTTATTTGCAGTAATATGAACTTCATCTAAACGAGACTGCATTTCTTTACCGGTTACGCCGAACTTTCTTAAATCTAACAGCATTAAGTGCGTATCCGTTCCGCCTGAAACAATTCTGAAGCCTTTTTCTTGCAAAGCCTTTGCCAGAACATCGGCATTTTTTACAACCTGCTTTTGATATTCTTTAAAATCTTCTGTTAACGCCTCGCCTAAAGCCACGGCTTTAGCGGCAATAATATGCATTAAAGGTCCGCCCTGAATACCGGGGAATATTGCTTTATCTATTGCTTTGGCGTATTGCTCTTTGCACAAAATCATACCGCCGCGAGGACCGCGCAGGGTTTTGTGGGTAGTAGTTGTAACAACATCTGCAAAAGGCACCGGGCTTGGGTGAAGCCCTGCGGCTATAAGTCCTGCAATATGAGCCATATCTACCATTAAATAAGCGCCGACCTTGTCGCATATTTCACGGCAACGCTTGTAGTCGATAATTCTTGAATATGCGCTTGCGCCCACTACAATAAGCTTCGGTTTACATTCTAACGCAATTTTCTCCATATTATCGTAGTCTATAACCTCTGTAACAGGGTCAACACCGTAAGGAACAACATTAAAATAGTTGCCTGAAATATTGGCAGGTGAGCCGTGAGATAAATGACCGCCCTCTGCTAAATTCATACCCATTACCGTATCGCCCGGTTGAAGCAAGGCGTAAAACACCGCTAAGTTTGCGTTAGCACCGCTGTGAGGCTGAACATTTGCATGATCTGCACCGAAGAGCTTTTTAGCGCGCTCACGGGCAATTTCTTCAACCTTATCTACCTCCTCGCAACCGCCGTAATAGCGTTTGCCGGGGTACCCTTCGGCATATTTGTTTGTAAGCACGCCGCCTGCCGCCAATAAAACTGCTTTTGAAACAATGTTTTCGGAGGCAATAAGCTCTATATTATGCCTTTGGCGCTCTAATTCTAATTCACATGCAGAGCCAACCTCTTTGTCATATTTAGAAAGTTCAAGAAAAAAGTTCATTTTATTCACCTTTTTTATTTATTAGTGGTGGAAAAGTCTCATTCCCGTAAAGGACATTGCAATACCGTATTTATTGCATGCTTCAATAACAAGGTCATCTCTGATTGAGCCGCCGGGCTGAGCAATATATTTTACACCGCTCTTTTTAGCACGCTCAATATTATCGCTGAACGGGAAGAATGCGTCAGAGCCGAGAGCAACACCGTCAATTGTTGCAAAATATTCTTTAACATCTTGCTCTGTAAGAGGCTCAGGCTGTTCGGTAAAGTATTTTTGCCAAATGCCGTCTGCACAAACATCTTCTTCGTTTTTGTTTATGTAACCGTCAATAACATTATCTCTGTCGGGTCTGCCTAAAGTATCTTTAAACGGAAGATTTAAAACCTTATCGTGCTGGCGTAAAAACCAAGTATCTGCTTTAGTGCCTGCAAGTCTTGTGCAATGAATTCTGCTTTGCTGACCTGCACCCACACCTATTGCCTGACCGTCTACTGCGTAGCAAACCGAGTTTGACTGAGTATACTTGAGAGTGATAAGCGCTACTATTAAATCGCGCTTTGCACTTTCGGGAATATCTTTATTATCTGTAACAACATTTTGGAGTAACGCGTTGTTGATTTCGAAATTGTTTCTGCCCTGTTCAAAAGTGATACCGAAAACCTGTTTATGTTCGATAGGAGCAGGAACATAGTCGGGGTCAATTTTTACAATATTATAATTGCCTTTTCTTTTTGATTTTAAAATTTCTAAGGCTTCATCTGTATAGCCCGGAGCAATAATACCGTCTGAAACCTCTCTTTTAATAAGGTTTGCCGTTGTAACATCGCAAACATCCGAAAGAGCTACCCAGTCACCGAAAGAACACATTCTGTCGGTACCGCGGGCTCTGGCATAAGCGCAAGCCAAAGGGGAGCTGTCTAAATCGGCAACATCGTCTACAAAGCAAGCCTTTTTGAGTTTATCCGAAAGAGGTAAACCCACAGCCGCAGATGTTGGGCTGACATGCTTGAAAGATGTAACAGCAGGAAGTCCTGTTGCTTCTTTTAATTCTTTTACAAGCTGCCAGCTGTTAAATGCGTCTAAAAAGTTTATGTAACCCGGTCTGCCGCAAAGAATTTCTATTGGAAGCTCGCTGCCGTCCTCCATAAAGATTTTAGACGGTTTCTGATTTGGGTTACAGCCGTATTTTAATTCAAATTCTTTCATTTTGACTCTCCTTACCTGTTTTTGTTAATAAGTCTGTTATCTTCTTTACCTGTTTCTAAATCGGTGTAACGAACATAAAGAGAAATTTTGTTATCGCTGTCAAGAGCATTCCAAAGTCTGTTTGTAAACTCGTCAATATCGTCTGTCATAGCCATTCTTTCAGGCTCACCTTGGAATGTTGGGATTGGGTTGCCGTCACAAACATAAGTGTGAATAAAGTGACCTAAGCCGTTAACAGCAGGGTAAGAGAATGTGTATCTGTTGCAAGCGGTGCCCTCGCTGTCTGCACTTTTTAAAATGCTCATTTCATAGGAAATATCGCCCTCGTCAAATGTAACAACGCCGCTTATTCTGGGGGTTAAGTTAGGAGCGTCAGGCTCAAATTCACGGGAGGTAAGTGCTTCGCTCATTGAAAGCCCGTTTTTAAGACCCTCGTAAATAGTATCTGTTTGGTCGCCGTTAGTAACTATAAGTTTATTTTCATATTCTCTTACGGCGGCATAGATAATAAGTGACGGGTCCTCTACCTTTGACGCGTCAAAAGGTTCTGTAAAAACAGCGCCGTCACGCTCTGTGAATACTCTGTTTCTGCTGTTGGCACTTCTGCCCATAATGAAATATGCCGAAACTGCGTTTTTGCCGTTTGGAGTTTTGCCTAAAACAATACCTCTGCCAACATAAGAGTTACCTTGGATTAAACTTTCCAATTCATTAACTGCGTAAATATTCATAAATTACTCCCCCTCTAATAAATCTTTTGATACTTTTTGTACAGATAAAGGAAGAATTTTCCATTCTGCTTCTTCCATAACCCGTTTTTGTAAAATTTCAGGTGTATCGCCATCTTTTACTTCAACAGCCTTTTGCATAATGATTTTACCGCCGTCCGGTATTTCATTAACAAAATGAACAGTTGCGCCCGTAACCCTTACACCGTATCTTAATGCCGCTTCGTGAACTTTAAGTCCGTAAAAGCCCGCACCGCAAAATGACGGTATAAGTGAAGGATGGACATTTAAAATGCGATTTTCGTATTTTTTTGTAAAGCTCTTGCTTAATATAGTCATAAATCCTGCAAGGACTATAACCTCAATATCGTTTTCTTCGAGAGTTGCTGTGAGTTTTTCTTCAAAGCTCTCTTGTGAGCCACACTCTTTTTTAGTAAAAGATACCGCTTTAATTCCTGCATTTTTCGCGCGCTCTAAAGCGTAGGCGCCGTGGTTATTGGAAACAACAAGAGTTATTTCCCCATCTTTAATAATGCCGGATTTCTCAGCGTCTATAAGAGCCTGCAGATTAGTTCCGCCGCCCGAAACCAATACCGCGATTTTTACTTTACGACCCATAAAAATCACTCCGAATTATTCTAAAATAATTTTTTCGTCTGCGTTAACAATCTCACCTATTACATAAGCGTCTTCGCCGTTTGCTTTGAGAATTTGTAAAGCGTCATCAACTTGGTTTGCAGGAACAACTACGCTCATACCTACACCCATATTGAATGTGTTAAACATATCTCTTTCAGGAATGTTGCCTACCTCTGCAATAAGCTCGAATATCGGAAGAATTTTAACTGAGTCCTTTTTAATTTTTGCGCAGAAGCCGTCAGGAATACTTCTCGGAATATTCTCATAGAAGCCGCCGCCCGTAATATGAGAAATTGCTCTGACATTTACTTTTTCTAAAAGAGCAAGAATCGATTTAACATATATTTTAGTAGGTGTTAAAAGTGTTTCACCGATTGATTTACCGCCTAATTTTTCACAAGGTGATTTAATATCGGCATTTTCAACATCAAAAACCTTTCTCACAAGAGAAAAACCGTTTGAGTGAACACCGCTTGAAGCAAGAGCAATAACAACATCCCCTGCCTGCATAGTTTTGTTATCAAGGATTTTGTCTTTATCTACAACACCTACAGAGAAGCCTGCAAGGTCGTATTCATCAACAGGGTAAAAACCCGGCATTTCTGCGGTTTCTCCGCCGATAAGAGCAGAGCCGGACTGAACACAGCCATCGCTGACGCCTTTTACAATATTTGCGATTTTTTCGGGAACATTTTTACCGCAGGCTATATAATCGAGGAAGAAAAGGGGTTTTGCACCGCAACAAATAACATCGTTTACACACATTGCAACACAGTCAATTCCTACCGTGTCGTGCTTATCCATAATAAAAGCAAGCTTAAGCTTTGTGCCTACACCGTCCGTGCCGCTTACAAGCACAGGTTTAGCGTAACCCTCAGGAAGCTCAAAAAGACCGCCGAAGCCGCCCACATCGGAGCAAACGCCCTCTGTAATAGTTTTAGCAACATATTGCTTCATAAGTTCAACTGATTTGTAACCCGCAGTAATATCAACACCTGCTGCTGCGTAGCTGTCTGATTTTGAGTTGTTCATAATAATTTCTCCTACATAATATTTTAAAGGTTTGTTTTGTCTGTTACTTAATCTTCGTTACCGTTCCAACAATATGTACAAAGCTCTTCACGGGGCAAGCCGATAGCTTTTACCACACCGTCTAATGTTTGGAACTCTAATGACGCAAAATTCAACTTTTGACAAATTGCTTTTCTTAAAGCCTTGCCGCGCTCGGTAGAACCGTCCGCATATTCTTCCAAGTATTTTAAACCGTCTTCGCCCTCAAGCTCTGCAATAGTCTGCCTTGAAATAAGCTCCATTTCAGAGGTGGCTCTTGAGAAGTTAAGAAATTTACAGCCGTACATAATCGGAGGACAGGCAGAGCGCATGTGAACTTCTTTTGCACCGTTTTCATAAAGAAACTCAACTGTTTCCCGAAGCTGAGTACCGCGAACGATACTGTCGTCAACAAAAAGAAGCTTTTTGTTTGCTATAAGCTCGTGAACGGGAATTTGCTTCATTTTAGCAACCCTGTTTCGTTCTTTTTGATTTGTCGGCATAAAGCTCCTCGGCCAGGTGGGAGTGTATTTTATAAACGGTCTTGCAAACTGAATTCCGCTTTGGTTCGAGTAGCCTATTGCGTGAGGTGTGCCTGAATCGGGAACACCGCTTACAAAGTCAATGTCCTGAGCGAGTCCTGCTTCTTTATCCGCCCGGGCTAAAATCTTGCCGTTTTCGTAACGCATACATTCAACATTTACGCCCTCGTAGCAAGATGTGGGATAGCCGTAATAAGTCCAAAGAAAAGCGCATATTTTTTTCTTTTTGCCCGGTTCTTTAAGAACTTTTACTTCATCGGCAGAAATCTCAACAATTTCGCCCGGACCTAACTCCTTGTAATCCTCGTAGCCTAACTTTTTATAAGCAAAATCTTCAAAGGATACGCAGTAGCCGTCACTGTCTTTACCGATAAGCACAGGAAGTCTGCCGACTTTATCTCTTGCGGCTATCAGCTTACCCTCGTTAGTCAGAATGAGTATTGAAGCCGTGCCTTTGATTTTATCCTGAGCATATTTAATACCGCTTGCGAAAGTATCTTTTTGGTCAATTAAAGCAGAAACAAGCTCGGTTGAGTTAATACCCGTGCTTGTCATTGCGCCGAAATGAAAGCCGCTGTTTTCTACAAGCGTATCAACGAGTTCCTCTTTATTATTTATAATACCGATAGTACAAATGGCATAAGCGCCGTGATTTGAAAACATCAGTAACGGCTGAGCGTCCGAGTCGCTGATACAGCCTATTGCGCTGTTACCGCTCATTTGGTCTAAAATATTCTCAAACTTCGTTCTGAACGGTGAATTCTCGATTTTGTGAATTTTTCGCTGCAAACCCTTCTCACTGTTCCACGCCGCCATACCTGCTCTGCGTGTACCTAAATGAGAGTGATAGTCTACACCGAAGAATGTGTCCAGCACCGCATCTCTTTTTGATGCAATCCCAAAAAAGCCACCCATAAAATTACCTCTTAATTGTTATATTTATCTTCAACTGCTTTGTTTTTCTCCAACACTTTTTCAGTATCTGCCCTGCGTTTAAGCGAAAGCTTTTCAGAGAGTGACTCCTCACTCAAAGAAAGAATTTCTATTGCTAAAAGAGCCGCATTTACTGCACCGTCTATAGCTACTGTTGCAACAGGAATACCGCTTGGCATTTGAACTGTTGAGAGGAGCGCTTCCATTCCGCCTAAATTCTGAGATTTGATAGGTATACCGATTACGGGGAGTGTTGTATTAGCCGCAACAGCCCCTGCAAGGTGAGCCGCCATACCTGCCGCCGCAATAATAACACCAAAGCCGTTAGCTCTTGCATTTTCCGAAAATTCTTTAGCCTGAACGGGAGTTCTGTGGGCAGAGAATATATGCACTTCATACGGCACATCAAACTCTTTTAAAGTGTTTATTGATTTTTCAACTGTAGGTAAATCGCTATCGCTGCCCATAATAATTGCAACTTTTTTCATTTTATCAACCCTTTCTAAAAATTAAAAAGGCACACTCGTTCCCGTGAACAAGTGCGCCCAGACGGTCGGCTGAAATGGTCTGACCATTTGATTTGACATTGTGGTATTACCCACTATTTCTGCTCCTTTGTGGTGCTCCACTGAAAATTCCGTCAGTCACAGAAAAGCCATTATATTAACATATACAGAGAAAAAGAAATCAAACTCTTTTTACACCGTAATTTTACCATATCCGACAATTAACTGTCAAGGCACGAATGCTCTAAGAAATAGTTATTTTATCAAAGGTATTTGGTTATTTTCACAACAAATTATTCAGTTATATTTTGTTTCGCAATACATACAACGGTAAATGCGTTTTTCCTTATCGGTTAATTTAAAGATATGCGGTAATTCCTGCTCGGAGGAGGTTATGCACCTTGGGTTCTTGCATTTTATTACATCTGTTAATTTTTCAGGCAAATCAATGGTAAGCTTTTCTAAAAGTTTACTGTCTTTAATAACATTAACGGTTACTCCGGGGTCAATAAAACCTATTATTTCCAAATCAAGTTCTATATCGGAGTCAATTTTTATAATGTCTTTTTTACCCATTTTTTTACTGTTAACATTTTTTATAATAGCAACCGAGCATTCTAACTCGTCTAATCCCAAAAGATTATATAAAACCATACCGTTGCCTGCTGTAATATGGTCTATAACAAAGCCGTTGCTTATGGAATCTATGTTCATTTTTCTGCCTCCTCTAAAAGCTTCAAAATCAGAGCCATTCTGATATATTTACCGTTAAGCACCTGTTTCCAATAACAAGCACGCGGGTCATCATCTACTGCAACGCTGATTTCGTTAACACGGGGAAGCGGATGCATAATGCACAAATCCTTTTTAGCGTTTACCAACTTTTTAGGGGTGAGAATGTAGCTGTCTTTAAGTCGAAGATAATCTTCTTCGTTAAAGAAGCGTTCTCTTTGAACTCTTGTCATATAAAGTATGTCAAGGTCGCCCATAACACTTTCCAGATCGGTTGTTTGAGTGTATGGAATACCGTTTTTTTCTAAAACATCTTTTTTTACATAGCTTGGCAGTTTAAGTTCTTCGGGAGATATTAAAACAACTTTAATACCGCTGTATCTTGAAAGAGCGCTGATAAGGGAATGAACTGTTCTGCCGAACTTTAAGTCACCGCAAAAACCGATGGTAAAATCACCTAACCTGCCTTTTTCTCTTTTAATGGTAAGCAAATCCGCAAGAGTTTGGGTCGGGTGGTTATGACCGCCGTCACCTGCATTTATAACAGGGATTGAAGCATTCATAGACGCTACAAGAGGCGCGCCCTCTTTAGGGTGACGCATTGCGATAATATCTGCATAACAGCTTATGGTTTTTGCAGTGTCGGCAACGCTTTCACCTTTTGCGGACGATGAGCTGTTTGCTTCTGAAAAGCCTATTACGGAACCTCCCAATTCAAGCATTGCCGCCTCAAAACTGAGACGGGTTCTTGTAGACGGTTCAAAGAAAAGTGTAGCCAGTTTTTTTCGTTTGCACTTTTCTGCGTAGTCATCGGGATGTTCTATTATATCATTTGCAACATCTATAAGCTCATCAATTTCTTTAGTTGATAAATCAAAAATATCAATAAGACTTCTCATTTAAGCACCTATCCAACTTTCATCTGAAGGATTGTTTCTGAATTTAATAAGTTTAGCAATATCCCCTTCTTTGATGTAGCCTTCTTCTGCGGCAACCTCTGCAATAACATCAAAGTTTGTAAGCGAGATATTTTTAACATTTGCTTCCTTTAATCTGTCTATACCCTTTTGCATACCGTAGGTAAATATGCTGACAATGCCTAAAACATCTGCGCCTGCTTCTCTTAAAACATTAACAACTTCAATAACACTGCCGCCTGTTGAAATAAGGTCTTCTACAACTACAACCTTTTGACCTTTTTCGAGTTTGCCCTCGATTTGATTTTGTCTGCCGTGGTCTTTTGCGCCTGAGCGAACATAACCCATAGGCATACCTAAAATATGGCCAGTAATAGCCGCATGAGCGATACCTGCAGTTGAAGTACCCATTAAGACCTCTGCTTCGGGAAAGTTTGTTTTAACAAGCTCTGCTAAGCCGTTTTCAACATCTGTACGAACCTTCGGAGCAGTTAAGGTTAATCTGTTATCGCAATAAACAGGGCTCTTAATACCGCTTGCCCATGTAAAAGGCTCTTCGGGTCTGAAGAATACGGCTTTAATTGAAAGTAAATCTTTAGCAATAAGTTTTTCCATTTTATATACCTCGCAAAACAATATATTTTCTGACAAAAGCCGACAGAACCGCAGTTCAGTCAGCCTTTTAATTTACCCCACAAATTCTTTAACACAACGCTCATAAGCCGCAACAGGGTCAGCCGCAGCTGTAATAGGTCTGCCTACTACTATGTAATCAGACCCGATTTTTTTAGCCTCTGCAGGAGTCATAACACGCTTTTGGTCGCCTATATCACCGTCTGCAAAGCGAACACCCGGAGTAACGGTTAAGAAATCGTTACCGCAAACCTCGTGAACCTTACCTGCCTCAAGCGGAGAACATACTACGCCGTCAAGTCCCGCAAGCTTTGCATTGTGAGCATAATGCATAACAACCTTATCTATCGGCTCTTTAATGAGTAAATCATTTTCCATGCTTTCTTGGTCGGTTGAAGTTAACTGTGTAACTGCAATTAAAAGAGGTCTTGTGCCGTCAGGACGGGTTAAGCCCTCTAAGGCGGCTTCCATCATACGAATTGTACCGCCTGCGTGTAAATTGCAAATATCAACATCAAGATTAGACAGCACAGCCATAGATTTTTTAACAGTATTAGGAATATCGTGTAACTTAAGGTCTAAAAAGATTTTGTGACCTCTTTTTTTAATCTCTTTAACAATGCTCGGTCCTTCGGCATAGAAAAGCTCCATACCGATTTTAACAAAAGGCTTTTTGCCCGTAAATTTATCTAAAAACGCAAAGGTTTTTTCTGCACTTTCAAAGTCACAGGCAATAATTACATCTTTACCCATTATTTCGCAACTCCTATTATATCTTTAATATTTTTAACACCGTATTTATCTAAAACTCTCGGCAAATCCTCAATAATCTCTTTGCAGGCATAGGGATTAACAAGATTCATTGCGCCGACTTCTACTGCTGTGGCACCTGCCATCATAATCTCCGCCACATCTTCGGCACTGCTGACACCGCCCATACCTACAACGGGAATGTTAACGGCATTTGCTACCTGATAAACCATTCTGACTGCTACGGGGAATATGGCACTGCCTGAAAAGCCGCCCATTTTATTTGCGATAACCGGCTTTTTGGTTTTTAAATCTATACGCATACCCAAAAGAGTATTTATAAGGCTTATACCGTCTGCACCGTTTTCTTCACAGCATTTTGCAATAGATACAATATCTGTAACATTCGGTGAAAGCTTTATGATGACAGGTTTTTTTGTTACTGCTTTTACGGCTTTTGTAACTTCGCCTGCCGCCTCGGGAGAAGTACCGAAGCTCATACCTCCGCCGTGAACATTAGGGCAGCTTACATTAACCTCAAGCCAGCCTACCTGTTCTTCTTTATCGAGTTTTTCGCAAGTATAAGCATAATCTTCAACAGAAAAGCCGCTTACATTTGCCATAACTTTTTTATTAAAGCATTTTGAAAGTTTAGGTAATTCTTCACCTATAACTTTTTCTACACCCGGATTTTGAAGACCTACGGCATTTATCATACCCGCTGTGCATTCTGCTATACGAGGTGTAGGATTACCGAAACGAGGGTCTTTTGTGGTGCCTTTAAACGAGAATGTACCAAGGCAATTTATATCGTAAAGCTCTGCAAATTCATAGCCGTAGCCGAATGTACCGCTTGCGGGAATTACAGGATTTTCTAACTCTATACCGCAAAGGTCAACACTTAATCTTCCCAAAGTATTTCCTCCTTTTTAAGCACAGGGCCGTCTTTACAAATCCGTTTGTAGCCTGTAACGGTTTTACAGGAGCAGCCCATACAAGCGCCGAAGCCGCAGCCCATTCTTTCTTCAAAACTGAACTGACCCGATGTATGGGTCGATTTATAAACGGCTTTAAGCATCGGCTCGGGACCGCATGTGTAAAAATATGTATAATCCATATCTTTTACAGCGTCCGTAACAAAGCCTTTAATACCGTAAGAGCCGTCTGCCGTTGCAACCTTTACAGTTGCGCCCAAAGACTTGAACTCGTCTTCATAAAAAACCTCGTTCTTAGTATTAAAGCCCAAAATAACAGTAACCTCTTTACCCTCTTTCAAAAGATTTTTTGCTAATTTGTAAAGAGGAGGAACACCTACGCCGCCGCCTAAAAGAAGAACCTTTTCGCCCGAAAGCGATGTATCGTAACCGTTGCCCAGACCAGTGAGAACATCTAACTCTTCGCCCTCTGCCATATAAGACATCTGCTCGGTGCCTTTACCCACTACTTTATAAACTATGGTTAGCACGCCGTTTTCACAGTCGCAAACAGAAATGGGCCGCCTTAAATATAAGCCGTCAAGCTGAATATTTACAAACTGACCTGAAGCTGTTATTTCACTCACATCTCCCGAAAGCTCCATTTTATAAACTGTTTCGGTTAAGGGTTTGTTTGATTTAACAGTAAAAATACTTTGTTTCATAATAATCCTAACTTATGCGTCAATAGTTGAAATTGTAATAGTTGTTTCTTCTAAAACATCAAGAAGAACATTAACTGTATCAAGTGCCGTAAATATTGTTACATTGTTTTCGGTAGCACAGCGGCGAATAAGCTGACCGTCACTGTTTTCATCTGCATCGTTTATGTCTTTTGTGTTAATAACATAAGCGATATGACCTTTACGGATTGCATTCGGTATTTCTTCGCTTTCGCTGATTTTTTTAAGAATATGAGTGCGAATACCGTTTTGTTTAAGGAATTTAGCAGTACCCTCTGTTGCCTCAATATTAAAACCTAATTTGTAAAAACGGCGAATAAGAGGGAGTGCTTCTTCTTTATCCTTATCGGCAATAGTAGCAAAAACGGTACCGTAATTCTGAAGATGCATACCCGATGCCTGGAGCGCTTTGTAAAGCGCGCGGTTAAGCTTATCGTCATAACCGATAGCCTCGCCTGTTGACTTCATTTCAGGTGAAAGGTATGCGTCAAGACCCCTTAACTTATTAAATGAGAATACGGGAACTTTTACATACCATCTCTTTTTCTCTTCGGGGTAAATGTCAAATATACCCTGCTCTTTAAGACTCTTGCCCATAATAACCTCGGTCGCAATATCGGCAAGGGAGTAGCCTGTTGCTTTTGAAAGAAACGGCACTGTTCTTGAAGAACGGGGGTTTACCTCGATAATGTAAACATCGTCATTATCGTCAACAATAAACTGAATATTATAAAGACCTACAATGCCAATGCCGAGACCTAACTTTTTAGCATATTGAAGAATTGTGCCTTTAACTTTATTTGAAATGCTGAATGTAGGGTAAACGCTTATTGAGTCGCCTGAATGAATACCCGTTCTTTCAACAAGCTCCATAATACCCGGCACGAAAACATCTCTGCCATCGCAAATAGCGTCAATTTCAACCTCTTTGCCCTGAATGTATTTATCAACAAGAACAGGCTTATCAACATCTACCTCAACGGCTGTTTTAAGGTAGTGACGGAGCTGATTTTCGTTTGCAACTATCTGCATTGCCCTGCCGCCTAAAACGAAGCTCGGTCTTACAAGAACAGGGTAACCGATTTCTTCAGCCGCTTTAACACCGTCTTCAATATTTGTAACTGCTTTACCTTTTGGCTGAGGAATATTAAGTTCTTTTAAGATTTTTTCAAAGCTGTCCCTGTTTTCTGCTCTTTCAATAGCTTCGCAGTCTGTACCAATAAGCTTCACTCCTCTTTTCATAAGCGGCTCTGCAAGGTTAATGGCAGTTTGACCGCCTAGAGAAGAAATAACGCCGTAAGGTTTTTCAAATTCGATAATATTCATAACATCTTCAGGAGTAAGAGGTTCAAAGTAGAGCTTGTCTGCCGTTGTGTAGTCGGTAGAAACTGTTTCGGGGTTATTGTTAATAATAATAGCCTCGTAGCCTGATTTTTTAATTGTTGTAACTGCGTGAACCGTTGAATAGTCAAATTCCACACCCTGACCTATACGAATAGGGCCTGCGCCTAAAACAACGATTTTTTCTTTATCGGTAATAACTGACTGGTTTTCGCCTGTGTATGATGAGTAGAAATACGGAATATATGCGTTTGTATGGCAAGTGTCTACCATTCTGTAAACAGGGAACATATTATTCTCTTTACGGATATTGTAAACATCAAGCTCATCAACACCCCAAAGGTGCGCTACAAATTCGTCACAGAAGCCCATTTTTTTAGCTTCTGAAAGAACCTCAACATTTCCTTTATTTTCTTTAAGCTTATTCTCCATATCAATAATTCTCTTGAATGCTTCAAGGAAGTACGGAGTAATCATTGTGATTTCGTAAAGTTTTTCAACGGTAACGCCGCGAGCGATAGCCTCTGCTATTGCAAAAAGTCCGTCTGCTCTGAACTCTGTTATATAATCTACAAGCTCATCCACAGTCATATCGTTAAACTTGGTTGCATAGAAGTGGCAAGCGCCGACCTCTAATGAACGAACGGATTTCAAAAGGCTTTCTTCAAGATTTGAGCCGATACCCATTACTTCGCCTGTTGCTTTCATTTGAGTACCTAAAATGTTTACGGCGCTTGTGAATTTATCAAACGGGAAGCGCGGAAGCTTTGCAATAACATAATCAAGCTGCGGCTCGAATGCTGCCGTTGTGTTTGCAACGGCAATATCTTCAAGAGCCATACCCAACGCAATTTTTGCGGTAACTCGTGCTATAGGGTATCCGCTCGCCTTTGACGCAAGCGCAGATGAACGGGAGACGCGAGGGTTAACCTCTATAAGAAAATACTCGCTTGAATTCGGATTTAATGCAAACTGAACATTACAGCCGCCCTCAATTTTAAGCTCTTTAATAAGCTTTATAGCACTGTCGTTGAGCATTTTCAGGTCATGGTCGTTTAATGTCATAATAGGAGCAACAACAATAGAGTCGCCGGTGTGAACGCCCACCGGATCGATATTTTCCATACCGCAGATTGTGATTGCGTGGTCGTTGCTGTCACGCATTACTTCAAATTCGATTTCTTTATAACCTTTAACGCTCTTTTCAATAAGTGCCTGAGATACAGGAGAAAGTTTAAATGCATTACTGCCGATTTCAATAAGTTCTTCGTCGTTATTGGCGAAACCGCCGCCTGTACCGCCTAATGTAAATGCAGGGCGAACAACTACAGGGTAGCCGATTCTGTTAGCCGCCGCAATAGCTTCTTCTAAGTTGTATGTAATCTCAGACGGAATTATCGGTTCACCGATGCTTTCGCAAAGTTCTTTGAAAAGCTCGCGGTCTTCTGCACGGCGAATACTTTCACTGCTTGTACCTAAAAGTTCAACACCGCACTCTTCAAGAACACCTTTTTCTTCAAGAGCCATAGCAAGATTAAGCCCTGTTTGACCGCCGATACCCGGAACAATAGCATCGGGACGCTCATATCTTAAAATTTTTGCCACATACTCAAGTGTAAGCGGCTCCATATAAACCTTATCTGCAATAGTAGTATCTGTCATAATAGTTGCAGGGTTAGAGTTTACAAGAACTACCTCGTAGCCCTCTTCTTTAAGAGCTAAACAAGCCTGTGTGCCTGCATAGTCAAACTCTGCCGCCTGACCTATGACAATAGGACCGGAGCCTATAATCAATACTTTTTTAATATCTGTTCTTTTTGCCATTTATAAATTCCTCCGAATAATAATTACTTAATAAACCTTTTTGCCGTTACAAACAGTTATTTGGCACTCGCCTGATAACTTTTCGCTTAAAAACGGTGTTGCTTTGCCTTGTGATATTAAAAAATCCTCGGTTACTGCAATTTCTTTTTCCAAATCCCATATTGAATAATCAATATTGAGAGGTATTGAAAATCTTTTTCGCGGTGATAAAACCATAAGCTCTATCAGTCTTTCAAAATCTATTATACCCTTTTTCACAAGTTTTGTATACATAATTTGAAAAGAAGTTTCAATTCCTACAATACCGAATGCGCTTTTTTCCAGACCTTTGCTTTTTTCTTCTTTAGAATGGGGAGCATGGTCGGTAGCTATCATATCTATAGTGCCGTCTTTTATTCCCTCTATAAGAGCTTCTCTGTCTTCTTTGCTTCTTAGCGGCGGATTCATTTTAAATCTGCCGTCTTCCAGTAAATCGCTGTCGTCAAGGACTAAATAATGAGGCGCTGTTTCGCAGGTAACATCTACACCCTCATCTTTAGCCTTGCGAATAAGACTGACGCTTTCTTTTGTTGAAATGTGGCAAACATGATATTTACAGCCTGTTTCTTTTGCTAATTTTAAATCACGCTCAATGGGCTTCCATTCGCTCTCACTGCATATACCCTTGTGGGAATGACTTTCCGCATAAGAGCCTTTATGAATGTAACCGCCGAAAAGAAGCGAACTATCTTCACAGTGAGCAACTATTATTTTGCCTAAGGCTTTTGCTTTGAGCATAGCTTCACGCATAAGCTCCTCTGTTTGCACGCCTTTGCCGTCATCCGAAAAAGCAACTGCTATATCACGCATTTCTTCCATATCCGAAAGTTTCTCGCCTTGCTGACCTACCGTAATTGAGCCGTAAGGGTAAACATTTATAACAGCGTCTTTATCTATAATATCTTTTTGAACTTTTATATTTTCATAACTGTCAGGTACAGGGTTTAAATTAGGCATGGTCAAAACGCTTGTAAAACCGCCGTGAGCCGCCGCCCTTGAGCCTGACAAAACAGTCTCTTTATATGAAAAACCGGGCTCGCGAAAATGCACATGCACATCGCAAAACCCAGGTAAAACAGTATATTTATCATTATTAAATTCAGAAAGAAAAACACTGTTTTTAAAATGCTCTAAAATCAAATTATATTGGGCGATGAACTCGTCATTCCCAAACTTTTCAGCATTTATTGTTTTCGCCTTAATTTGCTGTAACATAACCGAATCCCTTTCTGTTTTGCTAAAATAAAAGCCTTGCACAAAGGCAAGGCTGAACACACAAACATACAGATACAGCTAAACTGTACCTTATAAATTTTATTCAATCTTGCCGACATCCCGTGCCGATTTAAAGACCGTAATTATATTACCACGAGAGTATGTTTTTGTCAATAGAAACCCCGATTATTTAGTAGATAAAAATACCATATAAATAATAAGCTTTTTTGTTGCATTTTACACAATAAAACACTCAATTTTTTTACCTGAGAAAAATATAAAACTCTATTGAATTTGCCGGTAAAATGGTATAGAATGGCGTTATGTATTTATATTACATTATATTGCGATACGGCGGTGACAATTTGAGCAAAGATATTTACATATTTCAAAAGGGCTTTAACTTTTCGCAGGACGGTCCCGGCAACAGGCTTGTTTACCACCTTAGCGGATGTAACCTTTACTGTCCGTGGTGTTCTAACCCAGAGGGGCTCAGAATTACGGAAAGTGCCGTTAAGCTTACCGTAGACGACATTGTTAAAGAGGCCGTTTCTTGCAAAATGATGTTTATAGACGGCGGAGGCGTCACCTTAACAGGCGGTGAAGTTACCTGCCAAAAAGAAAGCGTATGTGAGCTTTTATTAAAACTTAAAGAGCAAAGCATACACACCTGTATTGAAACAAACTGCAGTATAAAAAACTGCGAAGAAATATTTGCTGCCGTAGATTATATGATAGCCGATTTTAAAACACCTGATAAAGACTGTTTTAAAACCGTAACAGGCGGAGACCTTTCTGCAGTAAAAGAAAATCTGCTTTACAGAGTTAAAACAGGTAAACCGCTTTTAATAAGAATTCCTCTCATTAAATTTTTTAATGCAGGCAAAGAAAACGCCGAAAGATTTGCAGAATTTTTCTTAAAATTAAAAGAAAAAAGTCAAAACTATAACCTGTATTTTGAGATATTGACCTATCACGAATTCGGTAAAGAAAAATATGAAAAGTTAGGTAAAACCTACAGCGTTACAAACGGTTTTGTAACCGATGAAGATGTCAGAATTCTTCTTGCCGAACTTAAAAGAAATAACTTAAATGTAATTAACACCTGAGGTGACTGATATGTATAAATTTAACCCTACTGAAACAACCGAAATGGCGAAGCTTCTTTTTAAAGAGGAGCGTGCCATAAACCACCTTGAAGGTTGGTTTTTAATGAAAGAAAAAGAGCAGGAAGCGCACGAACAATTCAAAGATTTACCGACCATGAACCGTGCTGCCGAAAAATTCAGAGCTGCTGTTAAAGAGCTTCCGCTGTCTATAAGCGATAACGCTGTTTTTGCAGGAACTCAAAGAGACGCCTTTGCAAGAAGCTACGCTCTTATTAACCCAAGCTTCAGAGTAGAAACCTTTGAGGGTTATTGCGACCCCACGGCAGTTTTTAACGATATTGACCCTACACCGGAGTTCACAAAAGAGCGTATTGAAAAACTCCGTTCACTTGATGCCGAAACCGATTATGTAAAAGAACTTACAAAGGTCTACGCAGGCTGTGAAAAGTTAACGGGCGAAGTAGCATTTTTCATTGAGCAGGTTACGGGGCACCTTATTCCCGATATGCGTTACGCATTAAAATACGGTGTAAACAAAATGATTGCCGACATTGAAGAAAAACAAAAAACTTGCAACAGTGAGCAATACGAGAATTACGAGGCTATGAAAATCGCTCTTGACTGCGTAAAAATATTAGCTTCTCGCTACAAAGCCATTGCAGAAGAAAAACTGATTTCTGCAAAAGGTGAACGCAAAGCACAGTTGGAGCTTATGGTTGCAACTCTTTCTAAAGTACCTGAAAAAGGCTCTGAAACACTTTACGAAGCTCTCCAAAGCTTTATGCTTTTATGGCAAACAATGTGCTTAGAGCAAGCGCCGAACCCGTTTGCATTTTCTGTGGGCAATGCAGACAGAATTTTTGAGCCGTACCGCGCTCACGACGGGCTTTCCCGCCAAGAAGCCGCGTCACTTTTTAAACATTTCTTAGTATTTTTTAATGTTGCCGACAGAAGCTGGGCTATTTCGCAAAACCTTATAGTCAGCGGCAGAGATGTTGACGGTAACGACCTTACAAACCCATCTACCTATGCTCTTTTAGACGCATATTACGATATGAATTTGCCCCAACCGATACTCTCGGTAAAGCTCCACAAAAACACTCCCGAAAAGCTGTACGGCGAGCTTGGCAGATTTTTATTTACTCCCGGTTGTCTTACTCCGTCATTTTTCAATGATGATTCCCTTTATGAAGTTTTACAAAAAGCCGGCGTTGATTTAGAGGATATTCCCGATACATCTATTGCAGGCTGTCAGGAACCGCTCATTATGGGTAAAGACAACGGCAACACCACAAACAGTTGGTTTAATTTAGGTAAAATTCTCGAACTTACGCTTAACGACGGTTATTCAACAGTAACAGGCGAATACATAGGCACTCAATGTGAAAAGACAGACGCTCTTACAGCCTTAAAAAATGTTAGAGAAAGATTTTATAAAAATGCACAATGGTACTGTGACGAAATGGTAAAGGCCGCAAACGGAGCGTCAAGAGCAATTTCACATTTACCCGTACCGTTCCTTTCAACTTGTATGGGCGGTATTGAAAGCGGTTACGATACAAGAGATATTACACACCAAGGCACTAAATACAACGGCTCCGGCTGTCTTATTCACGGCTCAAGCGTTGTTGCAGACTCATTCATTGCCATAGATAAGCTTTTAGAAGAGCGCCCCCAAGACGCGGAAAATCTTTTAGAAGCTCTCAGATGTAATTTCGAAGGCTATGAAGAACTTCGCGAATATCTCATTTCATGCCATAAATTCGGCAATAATCAAGAGGATGTAGATAACGAAACCGCTATTCTTATTAATAAAATCGCAGATATGGTAAGAAGTGAAAAGAACTATTTAGGCAACAGCTTCCGTCCTGACTTTTCTACTCCGTCTACCCACCTTTTATACGGCTATTGGGTTGGCGCGCTTCCCTGCGGCAGAAAAAGCAGAGATATGCTTAACTACGGTGTAGACCCTCTTTACGGCGAAGCACAAAACGGATTAGGCTTCCGTACACTTTCCTTAATGAAATTGCCTTTTGATAAAATGTGCGGCGGCTATGCGTCTCACTTCGGTATAGACCCTAAATACTTCACAAGCGACAGCTACGAGGGTAAGGGCATTGAATTCAGAGATAAGGTTATGAAACCCCTTTTCTTTAACGAATTAAACGAAAATGTTTCACCGTTCTACCTTTATGTTAATGTTACTACCGCCGAAATACTTCAAAAAGTATTGGCAGAGCCTGAAAAATACGCTCCGAGCGGTGTTTACATAATGCGTATTCACGGCACATTCGTAAACTTTTTAGACCTTTCCCCTGCTATTCAGCAGGATATTATTCGCCGACTTGACCCGAAATCTACTGCTGTTATGTGCTGAACTATGAATATATTGGGAATTGATATAGGTACTACTACGGTTACTGCGTTGGTACTGAATACAGATACAAAAACCGCAAAATCCGTAACGCTGAAAAACGACAGTTTTATAGACGGCAGAAGCTTTGAAAAACTTCAAAGCCCCGAGATTATTATGAATACCGTAAAAAAGGCGGTTAAAGATGTTACGGACGGTGTTACAGTAGATTCCGTAGGCGTCACGGGTCAGATGCACGGCATACTGTATTTAGACAAAAATAATAACCCTTGCTCTCCTCTTATGATTTGGCAGGACGGCAGAGGTAACGAGATTTACAAAGACAACATCACTTATGCAGAGTATCTGACTGAAGAAACAGGCATAAAGTCTGCCTCGGGAT
>JBJEPP010000107.1:0-5078 GCA_051881295.1 Acutalibacteraceae bacterium
CGCCACCTTGCCAAGGTGGAGGTAGCGAGTTCGAGCCTCGTCATCCGCTCCATAACAGAGAGACTTGCTTTGCAGGTCTCTCATTTATTTTGTTAAAACCTTAAATAATATCATTACAAGTCCAAGCACGGTAAGGCCTATACCCAACGCTCTGTTCATAGTCTTTTCGGATGATTTGTTAGCAAATTTAGATGTAATAAGGGCAGAGATAAATGTAAATATAATACATAAAATCATTACATCAATATTTTCTATTCCGCCGCTTATGGCAAAGTGTGAAACCGCACCGGTGCATGCGGTAAATGTCATAATAAATACACTTGTGCCTACTGCTGTTTTAAGCTCGTAGCCTAAAACGCTGACAAGAATAAGAAGCATCATCATACCGCCGCCGGCACCTATAAAGCCGCATATAAGACCTATCGGAATACCGCAGAGTACAGATTGAATTAACGCTTGCTTTTTTGTTCTGTTTATGTTGCTTTCTTTTGCACCCATAACCGGCTTTACAATGAATTTTATACCCATTAAACAGGTTGTAATCATTGAAAATGACCCCATTGTATTAGAGGTTAGATTTGACGCTAAAAGACTGCCTACAACAGTAAGTGTCATAACTGTCAGCATCATTACTATTCCGTTTTTTACATCTAAATTACCGTGCTTTTTGTAAGTGTAAGCAGATGCCGCCGATGCAAGCACATCGGATGCCAGCGCAATACCTATGGCTTCGTAAGCGTCTACTCCTAAAAATGTGGCAAGCATAGGTGCTATAACAGCCGCTGCCGAAAGTCCTGCTATACCTGTACCGAAGCCCGCGCCTGCACCTGCTAATAAACAAACTAAAACTTTAATTAACATAATAGATTTCTCCTTCAGACAATAAGGACATTATATCACTATTTTTTTAATAGTAAACACAAATGAAAATAATTAACAAAAACTTAATTAAATATAATATAGGTTAAGTGTTGAATTAAATTTTTTAATTTACATTTTATTAATAATTAAAGAAATTTTTCGCTTGTTATATTAAAAGATTTAGAGTATAATCTACTCGTGTGAAATTGAGAGAGTGGTTATTATTAAATATAAAAATGTTATCAGCGGTGTGTTTTTGAACAGACCTAACCGTTTTATTGCAAATGTTACGGTTGACGGCAAAACCGAAACAGTTCATGTGAAAAATACCGGCAGATGCAAGGAACTTTTAGTATATGGCGCAACTGTGTATTTATCTGTTTCGGATAATCCTTTAAGAAAAACAAAGTACGATTTAATTGCAGTTGAAAAGATAACAAAAAACGGCACAATTCTTATCAATATGGATTCGCAAGTACCGAACGATGTTGCCGAGGAGTGGCTTAAAAGCGGTAAACTGTTTTCTGAAAATGCTGTTATTAAAAGGGAGTGTAAATACAAAAACTCAAGATTTGATTTTTATATTGAAGACGGCTCACGAGGAGCGTTTCTTGAGGTAAAAGGGGTTACATTAGAAAATGACGGTATAGCAAGTTTTCCGGACGCACCTACAGAGCGAGGAATAAAGCATATTAACGAGCTGTGCGAGTGCCTTCAAGACGGTTACAAAGCATATATTTTGTTTGTAATACAAATGAAAGGCGTTACATTGTTTACACCAAATTACAAAACACACAAAGAATTTGGGAATGCTTTAAAAAAAGCACATGAGCAGGGTGTAGATATTTTGGTTTACGATTCAACAGTTACAAAAGACGAAATTATTTTAGACAGTCAAGTTGATTATAAATTGTAAATATTTGGGTATTATTATATGGGTGAATATAAGGGTGATATAAATGAAAGAGAATAAAAAAGAACGCGCCTTTTATAGGTTTTTTACTGCTGTAACTAAGTTTTTATTAGTGGTTTTGGAACAACCGCGAATATACGGCAAAGAGAATATACCAACCGAGGGAAGACTCATTATAGCAAGTAATCATATCTGTTTTATAGACCCCGTTCTTATTATTAAAGGTACAAAACGACAAATACACTTTTTGGCAAAGTCAGATTTATTCAAAGGCAGGTTTTTGGGTTGGGTATTTACCAATATGGGTTTAATTCCTGTTCACAGAGAACGCCGTGATAAAGACGCTATGAACAGCGCCAGAGATATTTTGAATAATGACGGTGTTATCGGTATTTTCCCTGAGGGTAAAACTAATAAAGTTGACAGAAAGGTTGTTCAGCCGTTAAAAATGGGCGCAGTTAAAATGGCTTACGATACTCATTCGCCGATAGTTGTAGCAACAATAAACGGCAGATATATTCCTTTTTTTACAAAATTATCTGTTACATTCCAAGAGCCGTATTATATAGAATCGGACGATTTAGAAGCAGAGCGCGAAAAACTTTACCAAAAGATTAGCTCTAATATTAAAAAATGATTCAGAGGGATATTTTTGAAGCTACATAAAGAAGAATTTTTATACAAACTGATTGTTCCCATAGGCAGGCCTATATATAAGTTGCTTTACAGACCTAAAATAATAGGTATCGAAAATATACCGAAAGACGGCGGCGTAGTTTTAGCCGGTAATCACACCAAGTGGATGGATTGCGTTATGGTTATGGCAGGCTGCAAGCGTTCAGTTCATTTTTTGGCTAAGTCCGAAATATTTAAAAACCCTATATGCAACTTCATATTTACTAACAGCGGGTTAATACCCGTTCACAGAGACCGCAAAGACCCTGACGCATTGAGAACGGCTAAAGAGTATTTAAAAATAGGCGCTGTTATCGGCATATTTCCCGAAGGTAAAGTTAATAAAGAAAACAGAAACGCTGTTTTACCTTTAAAAATGGGTGCAATTAAAATGGCGCACGATACAAATTGCCCTATAGTGCCTTTTACAATAAACGGCAAAGGTAAATACAGCCCCTTTAATAAAGAACTTGAAATAATATTTCAAGAACCGTATTATGTAAATTCTGATGATTTAGAGGTCGAAAGAGATATACTTCATCAAAAAATCAGTAAAAATTTAAAATAACAGATGAATTTTTTATTAAATTTATATCGTTTATTTTAGTTGAGTATATAAAAATAAAGAGGAGCAAAAGAGATGAGTAATTCAAACTATGTAAACCCAATATTATCATTCGAAAATCCTGATTCGGAATTAGGCTTTGATATTCCTGATTTTTCACTTTTTGAGATGATACGATTTAAGAAAGACAGTCACCCTGACGCTTTAGCTTATGAATATATGGGTACAAGCGTTACATTCAGTGAGTTTGTTAATAAAATAATAGAAACATCTTACGCCTACAGCAATTTAGGTGTAAAAAAAGGTGATATTGTTACTATTTTAATGCCTAATACTCCTGAAGCTGTTATCAGCATTTATGCCTTAAACAGAATAGGTGCGATTTGTGATATTCTTCACCCGCTTTTAGCGCCAAGCGAAATTAAAGGCTTTTTAAATGCTTCTCGCAGTGAATATCTTTTAACGGTAGATTTATTTGCCGATAAGGTAAAAGAAATTTATCACAAAACATCTTTAAAAAAGGTAATTGTTACTTCACCTGTAGAAAGCCTTTCTGTTGTTATGAAAATCGGTTACAAGCTTACCGATAAAAACAAGAATAAAAAGTACTTAGATGATAAGCATTTTATAAAATACAGCAAATTTATAAAAAATAAAATCACAACTGCTGAATATGATTGGAAGGATGTTGAGAATAACACAGTTTCTATTATTCTTCACAGCGGCGGCACAACCGGTACCCCAAAATCAATAATGCTTTCTAACAGAAACTTCAATGCATTTGCAGTTCAGTCTGTACTTACTCTCAGAAATGTATCTATAGGCGATAAAATGCTCGCAATTCTTCCTATTTTCCACGGATTCGGTTTAGGCGTATGTATTCATGTTGCTTTTTGTTTTGGCGCCAGCACAGTTCTCATTCCGTCATTTAATGCAAAAAAATTCGGTGATATTTTAAAGAAATATAAACCGACTATGCTCTTTGGCGTACCTACTCTTTATGAGGCGCTTATTTCAAACAAAGATGTAGATAAATTAGATTTATCGTTCTTAAAATATGCTATAAGCGGCGGTGATACGCTTCCTAAAACACTTGAAGAAAAGGTTAATACTTTTTTGGCAGCTCATAATTCAGAAATTAAAATCAGTGAAGGCTACGGTATGACCGAAGGCCTTGCAGCCCTTAGCCTTTCCGTTAACGAGGGCTATAAATCAGGTACTATAGGCAGACCTTTAATAGGTAACAAGGTTTGTGTTGTTGAGCCGGGTACTATTGAACATTTGCCTTGTAATACAGACGGTGAGCTTTGTATTTGCGGCCCAACTGTTATGCTTGGCTACAGAAATAACGAAGAAGAAACAAACAGCACATTAAGAGTTCACGAAGACGGCAATTTATGGCTTCATACAGGTGATATTGTTTCTATAGATGAAGATAATTTCATAACATATAAATCCCGTATAAAACGCCTTATAATCTCTTCCGGTTACAATATTTACCCTAACTATGTTGAAAAGGTAGTAGAAGAACATCCTGATGTTAAACAGTGCGTGCTTGTTTCCATGCCGCATCCTTACAAAAAGGCAGTCGGCAAAGCATATATTCTGCCTGAAGACGGTGTTAAGCCGTCAGAGGAATTAGTAGAGTCAATTAAAGCTTACTGTGAAGAAAACTTAGCACATTTCTGCGTGCCTTATAAATATGAATTTGTAACTTCAATCCCTAAAACAGCATTCAATAAAGTCGATTATAAGCAATTCAAGTAATTTATAATTAGATAGCTTAAAAAAAGAACATAGCAAATGCTAACGCCACATAAGGAAGTAATTTGAAAAACACTTAAAAATAAAACTTTATGGGCATTGCAAAGGCAAGAAAGACAGAGTATAAGGCAAAAATGCTTTTTACTCTGTCTTTCTTTATGTTCAAAAATAAAATCGCACATTCGTCATCTTGATAATCTCATGTTACAATGTAGATACAAAGGAGGTCGAGCGTATGCGAAAGCAAAAATATTACTTAGCGATTGACGATTATGAGCACAGCGTTATTATCGACAGTCT
>JBJEPP010000108.1:0-4947 GCA_051881295.1 Acutalibacteraceae bacterium
AAACAGTTGCGATTTTAGTCCAGCCGCCTGTTGTTTTGCGGTAAACAAGGTAGCCCTCTGCACCTGATACTTTGTTCCAAGTAATTTTAACGCCGTTAGTTGCATTTGCAACGCTTGAAAGTTTAGTTAATGCAAGATATTTGATTGATTTACCTGTATTGTTATACTTACTGTTAACAGTCTTGCCATCAACTGTTCTGTAGGCCTTAACCGTATAAGTTCTTGTTGTGCCTGATTTTACTGATGTATCAATAGTTGATGTATCGGTTGTTGTGCCTACTCTCGCCCAGCCGGAGCCCGATTTGTAGTATACAATATAGCCTGTTGCACCCTCTATTTTGTTCCAGGAAATTTTAACGCCTGTAGACACATTTGCTACTGTTACTGTAGGTGTTGCACTTGCATTTTTCCAGTCACCGCATGAGCACACGCCGTTTGTATAGGAATGTGTATGGCTCTCTATTTTTACGGTATGTTTAAACTCATTTTCAGAGTCTGCTTCACTAAATATAATTACATCGCCGTTTTCAATAACATCTTTATTATTTACCGCAACAATAAGCTCTGTTGTATATTTACCGAACACAGGCAAAGACGCATATTTTTGGTAACGATCTCCTGACATATATGTTCCATTCCAGATATTTGCAACATCCGATCCCTTAACAGTTTCTTTTGAGCCGTCCTGATATGTAATCTCAAATGTCATAAAGCCTAAAAGGTATTTTAAATCTACGCTGTCTTTTCCGTAGCCATAAGGGTCTGTTTCTGTTACGGCAGACTGTGTAATTTTAATATCTTTTACAGGGTTAGCGTTAACAATATTTACCTTAATATTCGATTCGTATTTATCGAACAAACAAACAGGGTATGAATTATCCGCACCTTTTACCCAATGATTTTTATACCGGTTGTAATAATCGGAGCCATAATAGCAACGTCTGAGAATTTCGCCTGTTTTTTGTGAAACGAAACCGTCTTTACCTAAAACATAAACCTCTGTTGAGTTATCGGTATATGTTACGGTTATTTTGTCACCGATTTGTGCACCGTACATATCTGCACAATAGTTGTACGGCAAATAATATGAGAAATATTCTTCGCCCTTTTCATCAATTTCGGTGTATCCGTTTGTGTTTTCTCTTAAAGTAATAGCTTTAACCGGTGTATAAACTGCGTTCTTTATATTGTTTTTAACAATAGTTACAGGAACCTTTGCTTTAATGCCTGCATAAGAAACCTCGTAGTAATTATTGGTTCCTACAACCCACGGATTTTTGTCAAAATCAAATTCGTAATCTAAATATCTTTCGTTTATACTTTCACCTTTTTGATTAACGAATCCGATGTCGCCTTTGTATGAGAACACTTCTTTTGTGCCGTCCTTGTAGTTTACGGTAAGAATATCGCCTTTTTCAAATGCGGAAATCCAAATTTCGTCATTATACCTGCCTGAGTCGTTCTCGTAGAATTTCATCGGATTTTTCTTTTGATAATTAACGGATTTTACAGGGTTTTCAACAATATTAACACCGATTTGCGTATTTGCTCCAATATAAGAAACAGTTATTTTATTGTTGCCGCCTTTAGTCCACGGTGTAACCTCCTGTTCCTCATCGAAACTAAGATATTCGGTATTTAACGCTTCACCGTCCTGCGCAACAAATAACCATGAATTTTTACAAGTGTATGTTTTAGAGGTGTTATCTTTATAATTTACGGTTATTTTATCACCCGTGCTGAAAATCTCATCCCAGTACAAATCATAATAACATACACCGTCATCTGATATTCTGCCTGTATTTTCGTATATTTCAAGAGTTTTTAAAGGCTTGTAAGATATGCTTTTAACAGGGCTTTCTACAAGGTTCACCTTAACCTCGCAGGTTCTGCCGTTGTAACACAGCGTATAGGTATTGTTTTCGCCAACAAACCAATGGTCCGAATACTGTGAGTCAAAAGCTGACCAGCCAAAATTCAAAATATCTCCGCTTGGACTTATAAAACAGTAGCTTTCTTCATCGAAGGTATAAACAACCGTTTTACCCGTTGCATAATTTACGGTAAATGTATCGCCCTGACAGGGACTGTTGTAACCGGAATAATAGAAATAATCCTCGTTGTTTCCGTCTTGTAACCAATCACCTTTTGTATTCTCATAAATAACATGAGAATCGCTCCATTTATAAGAAATTGACTTAATCGGGTTTTCAACCGTTGTTACCTCTACTTCAACCTTTCTGCCGTCAATATAAACACAGCCTGTGTATGTATTACCGGCTTGCCATTGATTGTCGTAATCCTGACTGTCATATTGATAAATATCTTCGATTACTTTACCGTCTTCAGTTACAAATTCCCAACCTTGTGATGTAAAAGTGTATACTTCCTCACTGCCGTCTTTGTAGTAATATATAATTTTACTGCCCTCATTCTCAATAAAATTACAGTAATTGTAGTAGAAATACTGTATTTCGTATTCGCCGAGCTCCGGATCATAACAAATGTAATTACGAATATATCCGTCTATACCGTCTACTAATTGTAGCGGTTTTGCAGGAATAATCTCAACGCTCTCTATAGGGTCGGGGATAACCGTAACAGAAACATTAATTGTACGCTCTGTCTCTAATCTCAAACCTACGGTATAAGTATTATTTACTTCCCATTGGTTTTCATAATCCTGATTATCTGTTATATATTGAATATCGCAAGCTTCACCTTGTTCATTTACAAAGCCGTAAGTATATTCGTCAATTTCCTCACTGTAATAACTACCGTAGGCATAAGTAACGCTTTCTCCGTTTTTGTAACTGATTACAATTCGGTTGCCCTCTGCCCAGATTTTATCGCCTAAATAATATTTAAAATACTTTACGGTTTCGTATTCTTCTGTTTCTTCATTAAATATTTGTTCTTCTGCCTCGTAACCGTCTGTATTTTCCATAACGGTAATAGGCTTTGCAGTAACAAACTGAATGCTTTCTATAGGGTCAGATACAACCGTAACATCAACAGAGCCTGTGCAGCTTGTAGTAGATAATTTAACATTTACTTTGTAAGTATTATTAACAGTCCACGCATTTTCGGCACTTTGCTCATAGTCGAACCTTAAATTGCCCTGTAAAGCCTTACCGTCTTCGGTTACATATTCCCAAGTATAGCTTTGCTCACCGTAATAGTTTTTTTGATATGTATAAACCTCTCGTGAGCCGTCTTTATTGTTAATTATGAACTGATTACCATCTTGCCAAAGAGAAGGCTCGTAGTTGAAATATTCAACTAAATCATAAGTCTCGGTTTCTTCATTGTATACATAATCTGTTAACCAACTACCGTCAACATTTTCCGTAACCGTAACAGGCTTTACGGGAATAAACTCTATGCTTTCCACAGGGTCCGGCACAACCGTAACATCAATAACGCCCTGACAGTTTGTGTCAGGCAATAATATATATAATTTATAAGTGTTGTTAACAGTCCACGGATTTTCTGCACCTTGATTATCTGAAAATCTAATATCATCAGTCAGATCTTTGCCGTCTTCGTTTATGTATCCCCAACTACTGTTACTTTCGTTATAGTAGTATTCTTGATATGTATAAGTCTCCTGATCACCGTTCTTGTAATTGATTACAATTCGGTTGCCCTCTTCCCAAATCGAATCCGGAGTAAAGTAATGGAAATACTCTACATAATCATTTTCGCCTGTTTCTTCATTCCACACATTGCTATTTGCTATGTAACCGTTAACATTTTCAGTAACCGTAACAGGCTTTACGGGAATAAACTCTATACTTTCTACAGGGTCATCAATAATCTCGGCAAAAAACTCTACACTTACGGCATCTGCTGTAACAGTAAACTTATTAACAGCGCCTTTTACCCAATGGGTTTCATACTGATTTTCTTCTACAGTCAATTTCAGTTCTTCACCCGCTGCATTATAAAATCCGGCTCCGTTATATGTAAAAGTATCTGCAGAACCGTCTGAATATACAACCGATGCAGTATCCCCAACATTAAAAATATGGTGTAACTCTAAATAATAACGGAAAAAGTTTTGCTCTTCTTCATTACTGTAATCTAAATATCCGTTACTGTTTTCAATATATGTTACTGTATTGTCACAACTGAACTCAATACTTGTAGCCCCTACACCCTTTTGGAGTGTTACAGAAAATGCCGATACTTCGTCACTGCCGCTGCGAACATCTATTGAATAGTGATATTCAACATTTGCAGAAAGGTATGCTTTAACCTTAAAATTATAACCGTTTCCGCCGTCATCGTCATAATTTATTTGACACTCTTCTGCATCATATAAATAACACTGAGGGTCAAATGCCTCTTGATTCTCACAGTCATAATGAGAATATAACTCATAATAACCGTCTTCTTCAGGTGTAAAGTACAAATCTAAATTATCACTTGTACTAAATGTAAGTGTTTCGCCGTTTGTTATGAGGGTTTTCTCCCCATCTAAAGCAAATGCCGTAACACTAAGACAAGAGAATGTACTTAGTACCATAAGAATTGATAATATTAAACTTAATGCCTTTTTCATAAATTTACCCCTTTCTTTTTTAGAAGTTTTTTACGATTTAATTATATCAACCGTAATGCTTTAATTCAATATAAATCACTTTGAATAATAACCAAAATAAAAACATTATTGCTATACAAAATTACTAAATAAATGTTGGTTTTCTTAAAAATTTTGTCAATAATAAAACACAAATAACAAAAAAAAACAGACAGTATATTCAAATTTTAAAATCAAACATTCCAAAATTTGAATTACTATCTGTTTTAATTCTGTTTGGTTAGAAAAGTAAGGTTACTTTTTTCTCTGCAAGCATATTAAATTGTGCCGCAGGCACTGTGCTTGCACCGAAATGAAACTTGTCAAGAAAAGTGGACACATAGAACAGTGAATTTTTTACA
>JBJEPP010000109.1:0-4929 GCA_051881295.1 Acutalibacteraceae bacterium
GCGGATTTTATGGTCGGAGTGAAGAGATTCGAACTCCCGACATCCTGCTCCCAAAGCAGGCGCGCTACCAACTGCGCTACACCCCGTTGCTGTAATCAGCCTGTATATTATATGCGAAGAGCGTTGTTTTGTCAAGTGCTATTTTAACATTTCTTAAAAATAATTGTTTGGTATTTTTTATCAATTCAAAAGTGTTCGGTTATAATTCACTCTGCAAAAAATATTTCATTATTTGCATTAAATCTTCTCAGTCCGAAAGTATTTTCTATAGCGCATCTTTCTAAACATTCTTCTTTAGAGCCGTAAAATATTTGTTCGCCTTTGTCTAAAACCAATATATTATCTGCGTACTTTACGGCTGTATTTAAGTTGTGCATAACAACTAAAACTGTTTTTTTACTTACAGCTTTCAGATTTTCCAATGTTCGCATAAACTGATGTTCAAATGGCATATCCATATAAGTTGTAGGCTCATCTAATACCAATAGGCGAGTGTTTTGTGCTATGGTCATGGCAAGGTAGGCTTTTTGGCGTTCACCGCCCGAAAGACTGTCTAAATATCTGCCGCGAAGTTCGTTGATGCCAACTGTATTAAATCCGTTTTCTATGGCATTTTTGTCGGCTTCGGTTAAGTGATGACTTAAATCCAAATAGGGATTTCTGCCCATTGAAACAAGCTCGTCCGTTGTAATATGCGGTGCGGTCAGCACTTGGGGGAGTATTGCTATTGCTTTTGCCTTTTCTTTTCTGTCTGTAAGCTTTATATTTTGCGAATTAAAACTGATTTCACCTGTGTAGTCTGTTGTGCCGTTTATGCACGAAACAAGTGTTGATTTACCGCATCCGTTTTTGCCTATTACTACTGTTATTGTATGGGGAGTCAATTTAAAATTTATATTTTGCAGAATATCTTTTTTGCCGTATCTAACGGCTAAATTTTTCACTTCAAGCATAGCCGTTCTCCTTGTGCTTTAATAAAATGTATAAGAAATACGGTGAGCCTACAAGGGCCATAATAATACCGACCGGTATTTCCGTAGGTGCAAGCAGAGTTCTGCCTAAGGTATCGGCAAATGTTACAATGACGGCGCCTGCAAGACTTGCGCATATAAGCAGATTTTTTGTGTTACTGCCCACAAGCTTTCTTGATATATGGGGTACTACAAGACCTACAAAGCCTAAAAGTCCTGCAAAGCTTACAACACTTGCGGCAGAAAGGCTGGCACACACGAGGCAGATAATTCTAAGCCTTTTTACATTTAAGCCTAAAGATGCTGCGAGGCTGTCACCAAGACAAAGAATAGATATTTTACCCGAAAAGACCACCGAAACCGCAAGTGAAAGTCCGATAAATACCGCAGGCACATAAAGGTTTTTAAGGCTGACACCGGACAGACCGCCTATTGAAAAATAGTTGTAGGTAGAGATTACATCTGTATCAAGAAGTGTAATGAAAGATATAAGTGCATTTAAAATTGTGGTAAGCGCTACGCCCGACAGTATCACCGTAGATTTTCTTGAACCGATTTTTGAAGATGTGAAAATAATTAGTACAGTAGCGCCGAATGCACCGAGAAAAGCACCAAAAGGCAACACAAAGGCGGATACGGGTAAAACTGCAAGCATCAATATTACCATAAAGCCTGCACCTGAATTAACGCCGATTATATTGGGGCTTGCAAGCTCGTTATCCGTTACGCTTTGTAAAAGCACGCCTGAAACAGAAAGCCCCACGCCTGCTAAAATTCCCGCTAATGTTCTCGGTAAACGCAAATTTTGAATTATTACATTTGTGCTGTTTTCTGCCTTGCCTAAAAGACCGAGAATGACATTTACGGGGTTGATTTTGGTACTGCCCAAAAACAGAGATAGGACTGTTACTAAAAGCAGCAGTCCTGTTAAAATACCAAATATAAGGTGAGTATTCTGTTTTTTAACTGTTTTGTTCTCCATAAACCAAATCAATTAAATATTCGTATGCTTTATCCCAATTCTTATTTGGTTTGAACTGGAATAAATCTTTCGGTAAGAATGTGTAATTCTTGTTTTTTACCGCGTCTAAAGCCTGATACTCTTTTGTTGAAAATAGGCTTTCAATATTCTTTTTGCTCTTTTCTTCATCGCCCATAGAAGATATGAAAATATAGTCGGGGTTTTCTTTTATAATTTCTTCAAGGCTGAGTCCGTCAAGAAGCACAGGAGCGTTTTCTGCAATGTTTTTAGTGCCTATTTCTTTAAGCATTGCCGCCGCAAAATGCTCATCGGCTGTTTTTGCCTTTGTTGAAGATGCGGTTGAACCTGCTCTTATAAAGAGAATTTTTTTAGGGTTTTCAGGCTCTTTCAAGGAAGATAAAAGTTCGTTTATTTTTTCCTGAACCTTTAAGCCGTTTTCTTCATATAAATCTTCACGGTCTGTAATGTTTGTGAAAATTTTAAGAACTCTCAAATAATCTTCAAAGGTCTCGACTTTAAAACAGGCAACCTTAATATTTGACTCCCTCAAAATATCGCTTGCAACTACTTGAGCATCGATATCCGCAGAGCAAATAACAAAATCAGGATTTGCACCTACTAAAGCTTCCGTATCAATTGTTTTACCTGCACCGCCGTCTACCAATATAACAGAATCATCGCAAAGTCCGCGCTCAACGGATTCGCCAACTGTAATATTAACCTGACCGCCTGCAGTTTGCCAAATATCTGTAAATGATGAAAACAGCACCGCAACATTTTTTGGCGTTTCGGCTAAAGTTACTTCATAACCTAAATCATCATAGAATGTTGTTCCGTTTTGTACAGGCGTTTCTGTTTTTTCACTACTGCAAGACGCAAGAGTAAAAACCGTACAAAGTACTAAACATATAGATATTATTTTTTTCATTTAGAAAGAATTTCTTCCTTTCTGCATAAAATTTCGTCAGATAAAAGTTCTTTTTCAACATTCTCAAAGCCGAGTCTCTTTACAGTGTCTGCAAAGCGTTCGCCTGCTTCGCCTTTATCCTTAAATAAGAGTATAGCTTTTTCAACAACATCCAAAACTTCTTTTTTATTTGTGAATACTTTAGAAAGAGCCTGTCCGCGGGCAATTTTTTTACCCCATCTGCCGCCAATGTATATAAGACAGCCTGTTGT
The DNA here is from genome assembly GCA_051881295.1 of Acutalibacteraceae bacterium. GTDB lineage: Bacteria > Bacillota > Clostridia > Oscillospirales > Acutalibacteraceae > DTU089. The sequence goes on from JBJEPP010000109.1 coordinate 3,133, forward strand.
TTCTTTTTCAATGGCACCGAACGGGCATTTTTCAATACATCTGCCGCAGTTATTGCAGTTTGATTTATCTACCGTAATTTTACTGTCTGTAAAATCAATGGCTTTAACAGGGCAGTTTTTCAAACAAATTCTGCACGATTTACATTTTTCGTAATTTATATGTGACACTCTTTGACCTACAATGCCAATGTCGTTAAGGTCTGGTTTTACGCAGTTGTTTGGGCAACCGCCGACTGCAATTTTAAATTTATGAGGTAATTTGACATCATTGAATCCAACAAAGAATCTTTCGTGAATTTCTTCCGATAAGGAGAATGTATCAATAAGACCGTATTGGCAGGTAGTACCCTTGCAAGATACTACCGGTCGAACCTTTGCACCTGTACCGCCTGTAGTAAGCCCGCGCTCTTTAAGATATTGGCAAAGAGGGTCAATGTTTTCGTAAGGTACACCTTGAATTTCTATAGTAAGTCGAGTAGTCATAGTTACTTCGCCGCTGCCGTAAAGTGTAGCGGCCTCGGCAATAACTGCCATATCTGCGGCACTTATTTTGCCGTTTTTAGTTATTACTCTGCCGTTAAATCTATTAGGAGTTGTTTTGTCCCTTAAAAAGCCCAATGCTTTAATTTTTGTAACATCTGCATTAGATATTTCGCAGGGAACGGTTTTTTTCACATTTTCCATTATAATATCACCTTTATATATTAGTGTAACAAATAAATACAGTTTAACACATAATAAAGCTGTTTTCAATATTGCATTGAAAACTTTATCGTGGTAAAATGTAGGCGGTTTTCGGTTTTTAGAGTAAATTCTATGAAAATTATTACAGTATTACAGGGCTTTTTTCTGAGAGCATATAGGGTTGTTGCAGAGCATTGTCAGGTATTTTGCGTATCATAAATATTTATACTTTTTGTTGAGGAGTAGTTTATGCCAAGATTTTTTAAAGAATTTTTTGAAGAAGAGCCGTTTATTTCGGGTGATGACGCTAAGCATATTGCGAAATCGTTGCGTATGAAAGTCGGCGAAAAGCTTATAGTTTGCGATACAAAGGGTGTTGATTACAGTTGCACTATTGCAGGCTTTGACGGCGACAGAGTTTTTCTTGATATAAATAAAAAAACTCCTAATGCCACAGAGCCTACCGTTTTTGTTACACTTTATCAATGCCTGTGCAAAGGGGATAAAATGGATACTATTGTAAAGCAGGCTGTTGAAATGGGAGTAAGCCGAATTGTGCCTGTTGTTTCAACTAACTGTGTTTCTCGCCCTGACGATAAAGCTTTAAAGAAAAAGATTGACCGTTGGCAAAAAATTGCAAACGAGGCATCGGGACAAAGCGGAAGAGGTATTTTGCCCGAAGTTACAAACGCAATATCCTTTAGTGAAACCGTAAAATCCGCCGCAGGTGACGATATTTGTTATTTCTTTTATGAATTAGGAACAGAGCCGATGAAAAAAATAGAAGACAGCGTGAAAACCGTTTCTGTTATTATCGGACCTGAGGGCGGTTTTACTCAGAAAGAGGCAGAGGCTGTAACAAATGCCGGTGCAGTTTGTGCCACTTTAGGACCGAGAATTTTGAGAGCCGAAACTGCTCCGGTGGCGGCGTTGGCTAATATTATGCTTTTGAGCGGGAATATGGTTAAACAGCTAACAGCATATTCAGCTAACAGCTAACAGCCGACAGCTAATAGCTGTGAACAGGTGAACGAGTAAACAAGTGAACGGTGAACGCTTCGCAAGCCGAATGAAAAATGAAAAATTAAAAGTGAAAAATTTCGGTATAGCTCA
>JBJEPP010000110.1:0-17707 GCA_051881295.1 Acutalibacteraceae bacterium
ATCCTTGTTCTGTTTTGATATATGATATATCGGTAACCCACTTTTGATTTGGTCTATCTGCTGAAAAATCACGGTTAAGTGAATTTGGGTATCTGTGCAAATATTGACTGCAATAGTGAAATTTCTTTCTGCGTACTACTGATAGCAAATTGTACTTTTGCATTATGCGAAGTACAGTTTTAGGATTTTTGTATATTCCTTGTCTTTCAAGCCATATATGGACTCTGCGATAACCGTATGTTCTATAGCTTTCTTCCTGACATTCTCTTATCTTATCGGCTAATAGTAAATCTCTATTCGGTATATCTTTTCGTTTTAGAAACGCATAATATCCGCTACGAGATACATTAAAGAATCTACACATTTCGCTTATGCTGTATCTATCCTTATTCTTAAAGATTACTTGATATTTTACTGATGGCTTCACTTCCTTTCTGCGAGCGAGAGAAAATCCCTCATCAACTCATTTTCCATTTCTAATCGCTTGATATATCTATCCTTGCTTGCTATTACATATCGCATCTGGGCAAGTTTATCTAATCTTTGTATTGATGATGGTATGCCATCTATACTGTTTTTGCATGGTCTACCTTTTTTGTGTATTGCTTGCCCTGCGTCTATCATTCGCTGTTTTTTGTTGAATCGGGTAATGAAATTGTGTACTTGTCCGTATGTAAATCCAAATTTTTCCCCGATTTCTCGCAATGTCATTCCTTGCGACTTTAATTTCAATATTTCTTTTTCATAATCACTTATGTGTTGGTAACTTCTTGGCATAAAAATATCCCCCTATGGTAGTTATTCTATTCTACCATAGGGGGTGCTTTTTTTCTATTGTCCATTTTTACTGGACTTGTTCAAAATCAAGACGGTTTTTATTTGCTTTTTAAAAGTTCTATATATTCTCTTGTTGTTCCACCCTTTTCAATAAAATCAAAATACTTCTGTTCTTCTCGTTGGAAGTCGCTCAACCACATCCCGTCTTTGAAAAAGGGGTACTCCCAAAACAATTCGCTACAATTAACACCCTTGTATAATCTCACATCGTTTTTCATGTATTCACCTCTATAAAATCAGCAAATGTAGTCGCCAAATATGACACTCGCCTTCTTGTGGTTCTTCTTTGGAATTGTAATGAAGTTATTTTACCGCTTTTCAAATCTGATTGCAAGTCTTTTATATCAAGTTCTAGGGACTGGCTTATTGCTGAACCTTTATATAGAGGTTTTTTATTGTAAACAACTTGAATTCTTCCATTATGACATGCTGCAACAAAAACATCAAGAGACTTATTTCCAAAGAACGAATCCATATCCGCCAAAGAAAATCCCTCTTTTCCAGGATGGTTATGTATAAAAGCATACTTGCTTGGATTATCCTTTAAAAACTTATAAAATTCAGATGAACCTACCGATTCACCATCGCCAACCTCCTGATAAACAATTGATTTTTTTACAAGGTCAACTAAAGCAAGATGCTCTTTTTCAGTTTCACCACCCAATCGTGCCACCGTTCTACAAGCATCTGATATTACACGATTATTTTGTTCATCTAAAATTGGAATATTCACTTTAAACGATGCTGATTCATTAAACGGCTCAAAATTAGCACCAAAACTATGTGCAGCAGCATTTTTCTCTCGTTCCTGTTCCCACAATCGCAACTGATTTTGATACTTCTCTATATTATTCTTATCAACAGAACCTGCTACAAGCCTTTTATAGCGTTGTATCATATTGTCTGTGTGAGCGACGGTCATTGCTTTATCCCCGTACTCGTTGAGTTTATTTTCGGGGGTTTCATATTGATTGATATGTTCTATCTCCGGGTAATATGTTCCACAACCGTGTTTACAACGGGGATGATATAAACCACGCTCCATAGCCTCGGAAAGCAACATATAATCACCGTCAGCTTGTGTGCCACCGGAATATACATCATCAATCAAAACTTTGTTCTGGAAGGGTTTACAGAGTTTACAGGAGGTGTTATGCGCAGACATAATTATAAGAGAGTTACCAATAGCCTTACGGAAAGTACCCATTATTAAAAACAACCCCTGCTAAAAACACAAGCAGGAGTTGTTTTATACTATTTATCCACAGTCATTTTCATATTTGTTGCTTTCTGTCCCCATCGGTTTGCCCATGCTTCGCAATAAAGCTTATAATATGAAATATTATGCTTTTCTCTGTACTTACCGAAAACATTGCACCAAATAACCGATGGCAGCGCAATCACTATATAATAGAGAGGTCCTAATAAAAGACATTGCCATGTGTGGCCGTATTCGTGAATACGGGTATTATATGTCCACTCTGGTCTTGGGTGATTTTCTTTTGCAAAAATGAAAATCCCCATTGAAAGACCGCCTGCATTCCACGGCAAAAATGTTATATATGCATAGCCGAATTTTTGATAGCGTCTCCCCTTTAACTTGCATATCATAAACGCAATGCCGCCTACCAAATTAACAGGTAATCCCCAAGTGAATTGAACAAGATAGAATAAAAATGCCAGAAGTGAATTTTTAAAAGATTTCTCTTTTTTATCAGGTTCGGTTTTTGTAATATCAATTTTTCCAGTCATTATTTACCACCCTTTGTTGCTTTAGCAATTCTTTCTGCTTCGGCAGCAGCCTCAGCTTCTTTTTTCAGGCGTTCTTTTTCTATAAGAATATCATATTCGCCGTCTTCATTTATTTCTACGGTGTGAGGCTCTTCGCTTTCGTTATACATACCGAGCCATGTATTTTCATACTTTTGACCCGAAACGAGCTCTACCCTTTTAATTTGCTCTTCATTAAGACTTACGCTGCCGTATTTACGCTTTGTAGCAATAGCGGCACATATCATAGCGTGGTCATCTTTTGTCATTTTAAACTGATGTAAAAGTAAAAGGGCAATTAAAGCTGAGGCAATAGGAATAACCGCTACGCAAAGACGAACACCAACTAAAGCGCTTTCGGATTGCACAAACATTGCGCCGTCGTGAGCTGCCTCCCACGCCTTAACAGCGTCACCTGTTTTAAGACCGAAGCCTTGAAGAATAAATCCGACAAATGCCGCCATAACACCGCCTATACTCTTTTTAATCAATGAGTTAAAGGTTGAAATAACACCCTCGCGGCGTCTGCCTGTAATAACCTCATCTACATCTGTTAAATCAGGGAATACATTGTTAGAAACAAAGCCTAAGCCGCTCATACCGAACGGATAAAGAATAATGCTTACAAACATTAAAACTATCCAAAGATAATCGCTTGCAGTTCCTGTTGACGGTCGCATAAATAATCCGATAGCAAGACCTGCTATCATAAGCGGAGTCACAATGCTGCCGCATCTTTTTTTGCCGAATTTTATTGTTAACGCATAATTAAGCGGGAATGCTGAAGCCTCGGCTACTCCCTCAACGGCAGTAAACATCGGATAATATTTGTACTGATTTGCTAAGTATTTCATATAATAAACTTTAGTGTTTTTATAGAAGCCTGTAGCAAATTGATAAGCAACACTCATAAAGAAATACTGCTTGAATGATTTGTTTTTGAATACATCAATATATTCTCTGATAACATATTTAATATCTAATTTTTCTACCTGATTATTAAGAGATGACTCTTCTTTTGTAAACTTGAATGTTGCAAAGACCGCTAAAGAGAACACAACAGATAATACAATACCAATAATTAAGAAAGGTGTTTTAGAATACTCGGAAGAAAGGTCATCACCGGAGCCGAATACATTAAGTACGCACGCCGCAATAATAAAAGCAGGTACCATACCTACTGAATTGAATATGTAACCCACAGAATTATACTGAGTTCTTAAATTATACTCGGGAGCAAGCTCAGGGAGCATTGCAGTATGAGGAACACCTATAATTGTATATGCCGTTTTATAGAGCATATATACGAGTATAAAATACACCATTGCTTTTGTTGAATTAGTGCTTCCGTTTAAACCGAAAGAGTTCCACAAAAGTATGTAAGAAACAAATAAAACAGGTATACCTAGCAGAAGATGTATTCTGTGTTTACCGAATTTAGAGCGAGTTCTGTCGGTAATAATGCCCATAACAGGGTCTGTAACGGCATCCCAAATAGTTGCCAGCATAATAACAATACCGGCTTGACTGAGACTTAAATTTACAACATCGGTTAAGAATATGGAAAAATAAATGCTGATTATGTAGCCGGCGCCACCCATAAAGATATTTGCATAACTGTAGTTGAACATTGGTACAACGGTGGTTTTGAAATCACCTTTAACACCGAGAAGTTTTAGAATTTTCTGCCCAAAGTTAGCAGAAGAATTACTATTTCCCACAATAATTACCCCTTCTCATATAAATATAAACAAATTTTACCATATAAAGAATAAGCAGTCAATAAACTTGATTAAATAATGTAAACAAATAGAGAAATATATTATGAGAAATGAAAAATTATCTTCCTTAAAATTCCAAAATGTTGTTTGTATTAAAAAAAGAAAGGTGAGCAAAATATTACAGAAAATACATTTTAAGGAGAATTAAAGAATTATGAAAGCAACAGGAATTGTGCGAAGAATAGATGACCTTGGCAGAGTTGTTATACCGAAAGAAATCAGAAGAACATTGAGAATAAAAGAGGGCGACCCTTTAGAGATTTTTACCGCAAGTGACGGTGAGGTTATATTTAAAAAGTACTCCCCTTTAGGTGAAATTTCGGAGTTTTCGGGTCAATACTCTGAGGTTTTAAACAGGATTTCGGGTGTACCGATAATTATTACGGACAGCGACCATGTTATATCTGTTTCGGGTATACCTAAAAAAGATGTTTTGGAAAAGCATTTATCTAAAGAAATGGAAGAGCTTTTACAAAACAGAGAAAACTATATTAAATCGAAATCTTCATACACAAAGTTTCACCCTATTGAAAATGTTGAGTATGAAGCGGCAATTGCCCTGCCGATTATTTCTTCGGGCGATATCAGCGGCAGTGTAATATTTTTAATGGACGAAAAAGGCGCTTTGCCAACCGAAACAGAAATCAAATTAGCACAGGTTGCCGCAACATTCTTAGGCAAACAAATGGAAGAATAAATTATAAAATATTGATTAAATTGACTCCTTATGGTAAAATGATTACATCTTACCTATAGGGAGTATTTTTATGGCTTCAAGAAGTGAACGAACAGAAAAACTCGGTAAAAACTTAAAAATATATGTAAGTGACGCACACATATTCACTTCTGACGCTATATGCCTTGCAAGTTTTTCATCACCGAGGCATAAAGACAAGTGTTGTGATTTAGGCACGGGGAACGGCATAATTCCTTTACTTTGGCTACGGGATTTTGAGCCTAAAGAGATTATGGGTGTTGAACTTTCCGAAACAGCAATTACTCTACTCTCTAAAACTCTTAAAGAAAACAATATTGAAGATAAAATCCAATACAAGCACTGTGATTTAAGGGCATTAAAAGGCGTTTTACCTTACGAATACTATGATGTTGTTACAATTAACCCGCCATATAAAAAGCTTGGTACAGGTATTGTAAACAGTGAAAAAGACTATCAAAATGCAAGGCACGAATTTACCTGTACCTTAGAAGACGCATCTAATGCAGCATCAAAAATACTCAAATTCGGCGGCAGATTTTGCATTTGCCAGCGCCCTGAAAGACTGCCGGACATATTTGAGGCTATGCGTAAATTCAAAATCGAACCGAAGTCAATGCGAGAGGTAATTCAGCGTGTAGGCAAAGAGCCGTCACTTGTAATGGTGGAGGGTAAAAAAGGCTCTGCCGCAGGCTTCAGAATAATGCCGCCGCTTATTTTGGAGGACAGTAACGGAGAATATACAGACGAGGCAAAAGAGTTGTTTTTGTCTTACAAATATAAATAATAGCAGGCAGCGGTCTGTAGCGATGTTAAAATACGAACGCTTCCGGGTTACGGTTGACTGTTTTAAATTTAGCAAGCGCGTCCGGCGTACGGTTTTTGTAATGAAAAACTGTTATAAAAATACTCTTGCATTATTTACCGATATATAGTATAATTTTTACGGATGAAATAAAAAAATCTTATGCCGAGGCACTCTACCTCGGCATAAATTGAGTAAAAGGATGAAATAAAAATGAAATATGATGTTGTTATTGTAGGTGCGGGTCCTGCCGGCATCTTTACAGCCCTCGAAATGAGAAGATTGGGTTCTGACAAATCTATTCTTATTATTGAGAAAGGTCAACCTGTAGAAAAAAGAAGTTGCCCCAAATCAAAAACCAAAGAGTGCGTTAATTGCAAGCCCTATTGTCATATTACTACAGGCTTTTCGGGCGCAGGCGCATTTTCTGACGGTAAACTCTCTTTAAGCTATGAAGTCGGCGGAGATTTACCGAGCCTTATCGGTGAAGATTTTGCACAAGAGCTTATTGACTACACAGATAAAATTTATCTTGAATTCGGCGCAGATGAGCATATTGAGGGTATCAGCAACGAAGCCGCTGTAAAAGAAATTCGTAAAAATGCAATTCAAGCCGGTTTAAAGCTTGTTGATTGCCCTATTCGTCACTTAGGTACCGAAAAGGCGCAGACTCTTTACCTTGATATTGAAAACTACCTCAGAGACAACAATGTTGATATGATGTTCGGTTACGAATGTAACGATATTATTATTGAAGACGGTATTTGCAAAGGTGTTATAATAAGCAAAAAAGAAGACCGCTTGCAAGTTGACGCGGACAAGGTTATTGTTGCAACAGGCAGACGCGGTGCAGACTGGCTTGAAAAGCTTTGTACAGAACACGGCATTGAACATCAGGCAGGCACAGTCGACATCGGTGTTCGCGTTGAGTGCAGAAACGAAGTAATGGAAGAGGTCAACAAAGTTTTGTATGAATCAAAGCTTATAGGCTACCCTAAGCCCTTTAAAAATAAAGTTCGTACATTCTGCCAGAACCCTGGCGGTTTTGTAAGCCAAGAGAACTATGATAACGATCTTGCAGTTGTAAACGGTCACTCATACAAAGAGAAAAAGTCAAACAACACAAATGTTGCTATTCTTTGCTCTCACAATTTCAACTATCCGTTTAATCAGCCTATTGAATATGCTCAAAAGGTTGGTGAGCTTACAAATATGCTTGGTGCAGGTCATATTCTTGTTCAAAGATACGGCGATATTCTTGACGGTAAAAGAACATGGGCAAAGGAGCTTTCACAGTCTAACCTTAAACCCTCTTTACCTGACGCTGTTGCAGGCGATATTACTGCCGCAATGCCATACAGAGCAATGACAAACATTATAAACTTTATTCAGGCCGTAGACCATGTAGTACCGGGCTTTGCTTCTACAGAAACACTTCTTTATTCACCTGAGCTTAAGTTCTACAGTAACAAAATTAAGATGGATAAAAACCTTAACACAAGCGTTGAGGGTCTTCACTGCCTCGGTGATTCATCAGGTTGGACCCGCGGACTCATGATGGCGTCTGTAATGGGTGTGCTTATGGGCAGACAAATAGCAGGTGAATAATCCCCCAAAAAAAGAAAAATTAACAACATAAAATCAACCGATAGCAGTTCAATTTGAATTACTATCGGTTAATTTTCAGTTAATTGTAAACAGCGGAATGTCGTTACCGTAATCCGAAGACCAAACATCAATTTGATAATTTTGAAAAAGATTATCAATCGTCATAGATACATCGCTTATTTCGCTCTGCAACTGAGTCAGGGCATAAGAATCAAATTTGCATCTTATCATATAAATATCTTCATATTCTGTAGCAATAAATTTCCATTGATATTTAAGTCCACCTTTTTCAAAGCCGAAGCAAATAAAGTTATCTGCAAGGTCATTTGTGAGCTTGAGCATATCTTCTTCGCTGTCAAAGTAAATATCTAACCACAAAAACTTATCGCATTTGGTAAGTTCAATATTCTTTATGCCGTTTGCAACATTTGATGTTATAGGCGGTTTTTGGCCGTAGTCAGCAACAAACTGTTCGTGAGTGGTAGCATAAGTACCTATAACGGTTTTAGACGCATCCTGAGTTTTATGCTGCATATAAATATTAAATTTAAGCACATCAAATAAATTACTGTAGCTTACGGTTGTATTATCGGCTATTGCAACGGCATTAACTAAATCGTCAATATCTCTTAATGTATACTGAACTCCTGTGCCATCGGCTAAAAACACCATTTCTGCAGGACATTTAATTTCTACCCCGTTTTCTGTATAAAACGAAAATACAGGATAAACATTTACTTTACCGAAATTTGCGGCTAAGTGAGCGGAAAGAAGAGTTTCTTCGTCCTCAAAAGCTACCGTAACCTTTACATAACCTACATCATATACCGCATTAACACTTTTTATACCGTCAACATGCTTCTTTAACCCTGACAGAGCGAAAGTATTAGTATTTGGGGCTTCGGTAGTTGTTACTTGTTTTTCTGTAGTAGATGTTTCGTTTGATTTGACCTCTTGTGTTTTTGATTGAATTACAGAAGAAAGTGTTATTACAACAACTAAAAATATTATTGCAATAACTAAGAACAAACCTATTATAAACGGATTCTTTTGCACTTTATATGCAAAACTGTTTTTATCTTCATTCATATTATTTATTTTGCGGCTCCTTATTTTGCTTTGCCTTTTCGGCAGCTTCACGCTCTTCTTTTTCAATTTTATATGACTCTTTTTGAGCTTTTTCTGCCGCTTTTTCGATTTCTCGCTTTGCCTTTTTCTCTTCGCGGATTTCTTTTTTACTTTGTTCGGGAGCAGGAGGAGTATCCGAAAGCTTCATAAAGTCAATCTTTGCCATTTTAGTTTTCGGTAAAGAGTCCATAATTGTAACTGTAGTAGGCTGTGAAAACCTGTCGAGCTTGCTTTTACAGTATTCTTTAATATACTTAGCCACTTCGTCAGGATTGTCGGTGGGCTGATTAAGTGAAACAAAAAGTTTTATAATAGGTTTAGCATCTATATAACCCTGAACGGCACATGCTTCGTTAATATAATCAAGCTTTAACACTTCGCTTTCAATATCGTTAGGATAAACATTGTAGCCCGAAATAATAATCATTCGCTTTTTTCTACCTGTGAAGAAAACGAAGCCGTCTTCATCTTTGTAGCCAAGATCACCCGAAAGCACCCATCTTCTACCTTTTTTATCGGTATAAACACCTGTATCACCGCCGTTATTGACATAACCTTTCATAACGGTTGATCCTGAAACGGCAATTTCACCGATGGTGTTCGGCGGTAACGGTTTGTGTTTTTCGTTCCAGATTTCTACAGTTATACCGTCAAGAGGTTTACCTATAGAATTTTCTTTATAAGCGCCGTTGATATTGGCAGTACAAACAGAACTAACCTCGGTTAAGCCGTAACCTCTGTAAAGTCTGCCTTTTGCATTGTATTTTTCAAGTTTTGAATTAAAAGCATTAAGAAATGTATCGCTGATAATATCTCCGCCTGCCCACAAAAGACGAAGCTTTGATAAATGCTCACCGTCAAAGTTTGACGCCTCATACATCTTTTTAAACATATTAGGCACACCTAATATGTATGTAATATTATATTTTTTTATAAGCTTATTAACTCTCTCTGCATCAAACGAAGAAACGGGAACACAGTTAAAGCCTGCGCAAAAACTGAAGTGAACGCATACACCGAGACCGAATGCGTGGAATATGGGCAATACTGCAAGAGAAAACTCTACTCCCGGTGCATGAGGAGAATCAAAGAAGCTTAATTTATATGCCAACTCGTTAAGGTTTTTTGAAGTAAGGCATATTGTTTTACTTTGGCCGGTAGTGCCTCCGCCGTGAAGATAAACAGCAGCGTCCTCACCGTTGCCGCAAAGCTTCGGCGCACGAAGATTTAAGTGACTTATTGTTTTGTAATTAGCCGTTGTCGCAGACGGTGCACCGCCTTTAACTTTTACTTTTTCATAAACCTTAAGTGCAGGGCGCATAATAGGTGAAGCATAGTCAGAGCTTGAGCAAACAATAACAAGTCTGTTTACACGCCTTAGCATACTGATGTGTTTTTCCATTAAAATATCAAGAACAAATATTGCCTTTGAGCGTGTTGCTTTCAGCATTTCTTCTAATACATCGGGCGGTGTTAACGGGTGCACGATTTGCGCTATTGCACCGATACGGTTTATTGCATAGAATGCGGCAAAGCTTTGCACAGTGTTTGGCAGGAATATTGTAACAACATCCCCTCTTTTGATGTTTCTGCTGTCAAGATAGCCTGCAATAGATTCAACATCATTTATAAATTTTTTTCTGCTGATTAAATTACCGAAGCTTTCGGTAACATCATATATGCCGAAATCTTTTGTACAGTCAATAAAAAATTCATAACAGTTTCTGTTTTCGGGTTTTATCATAGATAAAGTTCCTTTCAACTTAAAAAATTATAGTCCTATAAACCACCAAAATACCCATATTATTTTATATTTTTTTTACTATATTGTCAAGATTATTAGAATTATTCAACAAGTGTATGCCTAAATGACTTAATATAAATAATAAGTTAAAAATGTTACTCTGTATATGTAAAAAATATACATAGATTTCACAAACTCTATTTAAAGACGCTGTAAGTTATTATTTTAATAAATTAAACGAAAAAATCCCCACAGCCCTAAGACTGTGGGGAAACGATTATTTGATTATTCGCCTTGCCCGTACACTTCAACCGTGCCGTCTTCATAAACCTTGATTTTATCGCCGGTTTTAACAGAATTAAGAAATTCTTCACCGAGACAGTCAACTGTAGGCATAGGATTTTCAGACCATATAGAACCGATGGCAACTCCTGCGCCTGCAAGGGAGTCGATATGCTCTGAGAAAAGCATACAAGCCGGACTTCTTTCCATAACCATTGCACAGTAAAGAACCATACCGCCTGTGGTTGAACCGATAGTTTGAGGTAAACAAAGAGCTGTACCTACCATTGGTTTTTGATATAAATCTGCGTTACCCTGGTCACCGCATTTAGCCTCTTTATCACCGAACTGAAGAGCATTTTGGAAAGATGCAAGGGTATTTAACCCGCCGTGAGAAACAAGAGCTGTTGCTTCAACATTACCCGGAGCAACCGGTCTGCCTTTGAAAGTTTTCATCTTATTTTGCCTCCTTTGTGATGATATCAAGAATCTCTGCACTTGTGTAATAACGGGATGTTGTGTAAGTTCTTAATTTGTTTGAGTTTGTAATAACCGGCATTGATTTACACAATGGGTTATTCATATACATAAGCGGGCAAATGTAACTGAGAATAACGCCTGTGGCTTTAAGCTTTGCCGCATACTCGGTTTTGTTGAACTCATCGCAAACAGCGGGAGCAGCCGTAAATACCGTTGGAACAGAAACCTTTTTAAGACCGTTCTTTTTAAGGCCTTCGGCTACATTATCGGTCCACTCTTTAAGCTGTGCAAGAGAAAGATGAGGACAACCGACAAAGCAAAGCTTAGGCGTTGCGTTTTTATCCTTCCACATAATCGGATAATTAGCCTGAACTCTTTCAAGCTCTGCGTCATCAATAACATAAACCTGAGCGCCTTCGGCAATTAGGCTTTCACCCTGCTCTACTGCCTCAGGAGTAAGTCCGTCTATATGGTAAAGACCTACTGCACCGTTTGACGCTGTAGCCGCACCGAAATCCTTAAGATATGATTTTGTTTCGTCATCAAGCTCTGTACCGATCCATTTATTAAGACCTTTAACATACGGAACATCTTCCATAACTTTCATACCAATAGCACTGCCTAAAACTTGTGCTTCAGGTTTTTTAGTTGTTTTAACTTCAATAACCCATGTAGCTTTTCTGCCCTCGTCTGTTAAAAGACCGAAGTACGGAACAAAACCTGCAATAGAGCCGAAAAGCTCAATAATACCTGAATTTCGGTTACAGCGAGCGCCGAGAACTGAGTTTGCATAAACAACGGCGCTTGACTCTGCCCAAGAAAGAACATCGCCTTTTTTAGGTGAATTGCCGACTTCGTTCATATAGCAAGTGCAGGTATAAGCATCATCGCTGACAAGACCGAGTTTTCTAAGCTGTTCATCGTATGTATTTTGCTTAGTATACATAAATTTGTTAAACACCAATTTTTGAAGCAGGTTAGCCGGAACATTTTTGTCGAGAGGTTTAGGGTCAACGCTGAAGGACTGCTTCGATTTTAAACCGCCTGCAATAAGTTGATCCATAAGGTCATAAACGGGGCTCATAACTTTAAGTCCGAAGCTTGTTACAAGGTGACCTTTTTCGCTTGTAATCGGCACCATTTTCTCTGCCTCAAACATATCACCGTATCTGACAAGGGTTTTCATAACCTTTGCCATTGCTTCCCCCTGTTCACCGTTGAGCATTGCCTGTTGTTCGGGGGTTAATGTCATTTTGTAATCCATTATATCCATCCTTTCACAAAAGAATATTTTCCGCAGATAAGTATAACACAGATTATAAAAAAATTAAATAGATTTTGTTAAATTTATAACTATTTAATATGCACAAAAAGAGTGGAATTGAGTTATAAACTCTGCTGAATGATATGCTTTATTATAAAACTCTTTGGCTATACAACTTAAAAAAACGGAGATACAACAGAAATTCAGCTCTGTTGTATCCCCAAGCTTTTACAAACCGTCAATTATATTATAATAAAACTGTTTCCCGAAACTAAAAGTCCGTCTACCGTTACAAATGAACTGTTGTAATTTACATATACCGTTTTATTATAATCGTAAGTAATTTTAAATACTCCGCTTGCAATTTCTTCGTGAGATGTGATTTTTTTATCCATTAAAGGCAACATTTTTTTTGCAGTTGAATAATGCTTTGAAATCTGAGTTACATAAGGTCCGTAGTTAAGAAGCTCGGAGCCTGTATAAGTAAATACATAAGACGGAGACGCACCCGTCTCCATTGCTTTAAGTAAAGCGGCAGTATCATCTGCCATAAGGTTTACAGGCTCTGACCCATATTGAACGGAGCCGTGAAGCACCATCTGCATTAAAGGAACAGATGTTACGCCTGGTAATCCGTCACAAGAGGCTTTTTGCGGAACGGTGAATACGGCATCTGCATCTTTCATTAAATAAACGGCAGGCTCAGAAAGCATTAAACCGCCGCCAACACTCAAAGAACTGATTTTATCCTTAAAATTATCTAAAACATCCTGTCTGTTTGTACTTTTAGGCGATAAATCCGTCCGTAAAGATTTTGAAATATCGTTAATACAAATATTACCGTTTTCAAATTGATTCATCATTTTGTAAACCGATGAAATATTATTATTGGAGGCTTTTACAGAATCGCTGAAAACACCGACGCTTTTCAGATTCAAGTACGCTCTTATGTCGCTGTACATATTGTAACTGTTGTTTGCTTTTTTATTCGGAGTTTCATTAACATTTACATCTAACCACACAGAACTGTTCTTTTCGGCGGCAAGAGTACATAAATCATTATAGCCCTTAACTCCGCCTAAAGCATCGTTCAGAGTGTCACATTTTTCGGCTCCGGAATTAAGTCCGTCATCCCCTGCTCCTACTACTCTTAACGCTACACTTCGAACGCCTCTGAGTTTTAAAAGAGCAACCATCTCACCTGCATTTTCAAAATCTGTATAAATGCTGTTCTTTTTACCTGTTTCACTCATTACGGCAGTAACAAAAAACGGATAATCATTAAAACTGCTTTCTTCATCAGATGAAAGATACCCTCTGCTGATCAAGTTATCTCTGACAACAGTCGATAATGAGTTGTAGTTGTTTTTAGTATCGCTTGTAACGGAATAGGTTTGTGAAATTACGCCCTTATAAGACTCGCCCTTGACTAATCTACCGTCAGCCTCACCGAAGCTTGTTACGGTAAATGTATTGTACAAGTTACCTCCGAGAAGTTTTCTTTCTAAAGTCAAAGAAGATAAGGCGTCACCGTCTGTAATAAGCGCGGTTATCATTGTGTTATTCTTAGTTAAGGCAAAGACAGGCAGATTGGCACCCTCTGTATAGTCGGTGAAAGCAACATCACTGCCGTACATCGGCAAATTAAGGGTAAATTCAGCTGATATTTGATCAGATAAATCCACCTCGGCACCGCTGCCGTCCGGAACCGTGTAGAATGCGTCTGACTGACTTTCGGAAAACAAGCCCGGTAAAATACTTATTTTTTCAACAACAAAATTTTTAGGAACAGTAACCTTCTCCATATCTACCGATACTTTGAAACAGCCGTTATCTGTTGAAAAAACAACAGGCACTTTTGCAAAGACGCCGTCACCGGTGCCTACTGCCTCATCGCTCTCATACATTGAAAAGGTTAGTACCTTTGAACCGTTATCTTCGGTTAATTCAAATGTATTAAAAGTAATACTGTTATCGGTAGAATTCATTAAATACGAATTACCTTTGGAATCCCTTAATACTATGCTTATAATATCGGATAACGAATTTTCTGCAGAAACATAAGACGAGGAGTTAAAAACAGCATTGTTTTTTGATACAATCGCAACTGCACCCGCATTTTTATTAAAGTACAGTCTGTTTCCTCCGACAGCAAGTAATTCCTCAAAATTCTCGTTAAAATCTGTTCCCGCCCTGTTTGTGCTAACATAGGAATACTCTTTGTATTCATATTTGATTTTGGGAAGAAATACAACACCCGTAACCGCTATTGCAACAACAAGCAATAACGCTGACGGTATAATTATTTTCTTTTTATTTTTTACATTAAGCATTACAATACCAGACCTCAAACTTTAATGGATATATTTTATCATAAGAAAAATGTTTTTTCAACAGTAAGGACTGGGTTAATGAGGCTAATTTCTTAATAAACTGTTAACAAAACACAATTTTTGTAACAAAAATGCAGAATAGTCTTGTAATAATTTTAATTTTAGTGTAAAATAACATTTGTATTGTGTGGTAATGTTTATTACTATACTATTTATAGAAAGCAAAGGATGAATTTTATGGCAAACGAAAACAAAACAAATGCCGAACTTTACCGCGAGGAGCGTAAAAAGCGCCTTGCAAAAGCTGCTAAAAAGAAAAATCACGGCAAAGCAGATAGAATTATCGGAATTGTAATTAAAGTGCTTTGCATAGTGCTTGTTGCAGCAGTTGTTCTTTACGGTGCAGGTAAAATATTAACAGGTGTATTCTATCTTCCGCAAAAAACACTTGCAGCCGCTAAATATGACGGCGAAAAAATCACAATGGCTGAGTATAACTATTACTACATAAGCCTTTACAATCAAATGTACTCGTTATCTGCTCAGTATGACCAATACTACGGTTCAGGCTACGGCGTAATGTATACAGGTTTCGATTACTCTGCTAACCCTGCGGACCAAGAATATGTCGGCGAAGAAATTGAAGGTGTTGAAACATGGGCAGACTACTTTAAAGCTACCGCTCCGGAAAAGGCATTCCTTCAAAAAGAGCTTTATGATGCAGCGATGAACGAAAAGGGCTTTGAACTCACCGAAGATGAAAAAGATGAAATCCAAAAAGAAATTGATGACCAGATGACACAGATTGAAGAAGCTGCCGCTAAAAACGAGTACTCTGTAAATAACTATATTCCGTTAATTTACGGTGAAGGTCTTACAGAAAAAACTTACACGGAGCTTCTCAACAGAGATTATGTTGTTGAAAAATATCTCACATGGTATCAAGACAATATGGCAAAAACTCTTTCAGATGAAGAAGTAAATAATTACTTCAAAGAAAATTCAGGTGATTTTCTTTCTGCATCTGCCCGCGTCTTTGCTGTTTCTTACAACGAAGACAATGTCGAAGAGGGCGACCCTGTATATACCAAAGAACAGGCAAAGAAAATTGCCAACGAATTTGCAGGCAAGGTTACAGATGAGGCTTCTTTCATTAAGCTTGCTAAAGAATACGCATTACCGTCAGTTAAAGATTCATACTCAGACGACAGTGCAACACTTGCAAGCGGTCTTAAGAAAACCGACCTTGAAGAAACATCTAAAGAAATGGCTGATTGGTTATTTAATTCAAAAACAGCCGTTGGCGATGTTAAAGTAATTGATGTTGAAGACGCAGAATTATATTACATTTTATATGTAACAGAAACAGCTTCACGCAATGAAAAAACCGCAGGCGCCGATGTTCGCCATATTCTCGTTCAAGTTGAAACAACAAAAGAAAATGACGAGGGCGAAGAGGTTGCTCTTTCCGAAAAAGAAATTGCTACAAACTGGGCTAACGCTAAAAAAGAGGCAGAAGCTATTCTTAAAGAGTGGAAATCAGGAGACGCAACCGAAGAATCTTTCGCTGCTCTTGCAACAGAAAAAACTGACGATACAGGCTCTGCCGAAACAGGCGGTCTTTATGAAGATATAAATTCAGAAAGCAGTTATGTACCCGAATTTCTTGACTGGGCACTTGCTTCACACAAAGCCGGTGACACCGGAATTATTAAAACATCCTACGGCTACCATGTTATGTACTTTATCGGTGCAGATGAAATGCCTAAATGGGAAAGTGATGTAAGAAATGCTATTACTTCCGAAAAATACACAGAATACACAGAAAATCTTTACAATGATGTTAAAGAAAAAGTTGAGGTAAAGGATTGGGTAGTAAACTACTTTATTGATGATACCGAAAAGCTTGTTAAAAGATATGTAGATAACGCAAACAGCTACTCTTCATATTCAAGTTATTGATTAGATAAACTATATAAAAAAAGCTCTTGGGGATACACCCCGGGAGCTTTTTTATAATGCTTATAAAACATACTAAAATGCATTTTGTATTAAATTAACCTCGACAACTTCTTTGCCGTTCATAACAACCTCCATAATATCAAACTGAAATTCGCTTTTAAGCTTTTTCATATTCATAAAATGTGCGGCACATGATTTAATATTCTCGGCTTTTCTTTTATCCACAAAATCAGCAGGTCTTGAAAAACTGCTTCGTTGCCTTGTTTTCGTTTCTATAAAATGTATAATACCTTTTTTCTCGGCTATTACATCTATTTCATTACCCGAATAATCAGTAAAATTACCGGCTAATACCTTAAACTTATTTTTAATTAAATAGCGGGCCGTTTCCCTCTCGCCTATTAAACCTATTATGATTTTATCATCCATTTTATTTACCGATTATACTTTTTAAAAAAGTTTTTCTGTGAACATCTGAAATGCCGTACTGTTCTATCATTTCATAATGAAGCTTTGTTCCGTAGCCTTTGTGTTTTGAAAATTGATACTGCGGATATTTTTTGTCTAACTCCAGCATAAATCTGTCACGGCTGACTTTTGCAACAACAGACGCGGCGGCAACAGACATACATTTACCGTCACCTTTTACTATTGTTATTTCTTTAACACCTGTTTGGGGCTCGCGGTTGCCGTCTATATAAGCAAGGTCGGGTTTTAAAGATAAGCCGTCTACCGCCCTTTTCATAGCCAAAAAAGTTGCGTTAAGTATATTGATTTCATCTATTTCTTTTTCTGTAGCAATACCTACTGAGTAAGATATTGCATCTTTTATTATATCATCATATACTAAATCCCGCTTTTTTTCGGAAAGTTTTTTAGAATCGTTAAGTATTTCGTGGAAGTAACCCTCCGGCAGAATAACTGCTGCGGCGAATACCGGACCGGCTAAAGGTCCTCTGCCTGCTTCATCTACACCGCAAACCACGCTGTAGCCTTTT
>JBJEPP010000111.1:0-17433 GCA_051881295.1 Acutalibacteraceae bacterium
AGAGATAAAAACAACTTTACTTTTCTAAATAAACAAAACAGATAGTAATTCAAATATTAAGATGTTTGAAATTACTATCTGTTTTTCATTTGTTAAGTTGTTTGTTTTATTTAAAAATTTTTGTTTTTAAGATTTACTGTAAAAAATCAGGCAACTTATTATCTACACCAAAAGCACGCTATAATGCACACGAAGTGTGCGGTGCTTTTCCGAAATTTTTCATTTTTCGCTTTTCATTTTTAATTTTTTTAGGTTTTCAAAAAAACCTCACCATTTATTATGTACCCTTTCGTGGAACACAGGCAGGTTCTCGATTTTAAGCTCTGTGCCGTCATCAAGGACTACCGTGCCGTTTGCCATACCGAATAGTTTATCGGCATGTTGTGAAATAACTGCCGCGCTGAGGTCTGTTCTGTCGTTAAAAAACGGTGTAAAATCAATTCTGAAACGATTATCGTTAGAGGTTAAATGCCATGTTTTCATAACATCTCCTGTAGGAATACCAAAATCCACAAGGTCAAGCTTATGGCAAACGCCATCATAAAACAGCATATTTTCGCTTGCGTTGCTTGTATCGCCAAAGCCGTAACCGATATTGTAACCGAAAGGCTTGCCGTTTACATAACCCGTGCCAATGCCCCAATACCAAGTATTGTCATAAGTCCAGGTTCCCCTGCCCCAATCGAGAATACCGAAATCTTTTTCGCGATCAAAGGTATATGTTTTACCGTTGAATTTCACATAACCCGATGCGGGCATACAAGTAATTTTTTGGTTGTAGTAAAAGGCTGTTGACTTTTCTGCCCAAGGTGTTGCAATAACCATAGTATCCATAGGAGGTTGTTCTAAATACAAATCCGCCTCACACTCACCGTGAAAAGAATTCTTTTCATATTTGCAATAAAAATGCCTGCCTGTTTCGGTGCGGTCAATATGAAAATCACATGCTTTCGACTTATATGCAAGGTTACCCGATTTGCTTGACGGGGCTAAATTAAGTTTACCCATCGGCATAATAGGAACTTCGGTAAAGCCGTATTTCTTTTTTTCCCGAAAATCGAAAACAGAGCAATCTATAAGGCCCATATAAGCGTTATCGTCAAAGGTAAATGCCAAGGCATACTTACCCTCTGCATTGATTACATGGTAATAATCCCATTCTTTAATACGGCTTTTGCGGGCTTTAATCTGACTGCGGTCATAGTCAAAAACAAGACTGTTTGCCCAACCCGGTTCACGAAGTTCGCCTTTTTCGTTAAGCAAAGGTCCGTTGCCTGTTATTTTGTGGTTTTTATTCACAATAATCACCCTTTCGATTTTATTATAATAAGCAAAATTCCACTCTCTTTAAGAAAGTGGAATTTTTGTATTTTCGGCTATTATTCCACAAACTAATCTATGTAGTTGTGCGTTTTTTAATTACTGCGTGTGCAGATACAAAAAATCAAAATTTAAAGACCCTGCTCGTCATACATAAACACCGCTTCAAGAGCAATTTTAACGCCTGCGTCAATAGCCTGAGACGAAAGGTTATCGGCAGTATCAAGACGGGTATGATAATATCTTGCGGGAGTTGGGTCCATAGCAACAAAAGATGATGCTTTAACACCTGCCTGTGACATAGCCGCCGCGTCTGTTGAGCCAAGTTCAATAGTACCGATTTCAACATCAAGACCCACATTTTTTGCAGACCTTTGAAGAAGCTCTGCAACCTTGCGGTCATTTTTTACCATACCTGTCATATCTTTATCGTAAATCTTTGAAAATTCAAGTTCACGGATTGTGTCGAAGCCGATAAAAACAGTTTCTACACCGTCTTCATGGAGCATATCATAATTTGCTTTTGCAAAGGCTTTTGAACCTCTGAGACCTGCTTCTTCACCGCCTGCACAAAGCACTGCAACCTCGGTGTTTTCAAAACGAATATCGTTATCGCTCAAATACTTTGCAACCGCACAGGAAATAAAGCAACCTGTTAAATCGTCATTAGCACCCATAACAGGAAGCTTGTAGTTACAAAACCAAAGAGCCGCAACAAAAACAGGAATTGTAATATAAAAAGCAACTGCTATAATTTTAAGCCCTAAGTTACCTGCATCGCCCCAAACCGTTGTATCGCCGAAAGCACCGCCGAAGTGTACCATTGCATAAATGTTAGCCGCAATAGAAAGTAAAATAGTAACTACAGCAGTAACAATAATAGTTGCGGTAACAGGTCTGCCGCCTTTTAAAGTATAAGTCCACTCAAAAGCAGAGTCGGTATGTCCTGAAAGAATAATTCTTTTTTTTGTTTCACCGCTCGGCTTTCTTACTCCGTAAACATTTCCGCTTGTAACTTTAGGGAAGAATACATCAAGTACGGGTTTATAAAAAATAAATTCTGTTAATATAAAGAAAAGTGCGACTGCGGTAAGTATTAAAGATACTAAAGCCCAACCAAGTGTATAAGAAACAATGCTGAGT
The DNA here is from genome assembly GCA_051881295.1 of Acutalibacteraceae bacterium. Classification (GTDB taxonomy): domain Bacteria; phylum Bacillota; class Clostridia; order Oscillospirales; family Acutalibacteraceae; genus DTU089. The sequence goes on from JBJEPP010000111.1 coordinate 2,464, forward strand.
ATAAGAAGTACTGCTCCAAGCGGCACCCAAGCCATAAATGCTTTGTCACTGCATTTATATTCTTCACGCTTTACTTCGTCACAGAATTTTTCTAAATCTTTCTGCATATATTCTTGTGCTTGTTTTTCACTTTCGGAGCCAACAGGACGAGGACCGAAGTTTTTGCAAACATTTTTAATGCTTTTAATTGCATAATTTGTATATTCTCTCACTTTAATTTCAAAGTTAGGAATACTCTCTGTAGCTTTCATATAATTCCTCTTTCGTTTCATAATATATTTTGTTTAACAATTATATAACAAACAGTTAAATATAGCAATAGTTACTAAATAATTTTATATAATTTAAGCCACGGTTTATTGTGTCCTGTTATTTGCGAAGCATCACAGTTCACTTGTTCACCGCTGTGGGCTGTTAGCCGTCTCAAAGCAACGGCTTTAAATACTTTCCTGTATATGACTTTTTGCATTTTGCCACTTCTTCAGGTGTGCCGGTGGCTACAATCCTACCGCCTCCGTTACCGCCCTCAGGTCCTAAATCAATTATATAATCGGCAGTTTTGATTACATCTAAATTATGTTCGATTACGACAACAGTGTTATTAGCGTCAACAAGTTTTGTTAAAACCTCTATAAGCTTTTTAACATCGTCTGTATGAAGTCCCGTAGTCGGCTCGTCTAATATATAGATGGTTTTTCCTGTAGAAGTTTTAGAAAGCTCGGTTGCTAATTTCACCCTTTGAGCCTCGCCGCCCGAAAGAGTTGTTGCCGACTGACCTAATGTAATATAGCCGAGTCCCACACTGAAAATTGTTTCGAGCTTACGCCTGATTTTAGGAATATTCTCAAAAAAGTTCATTGCTTCTTCAACTGTCATATTCAGCACATCCGCTATGCTTTTGCCTTTGTACTTAACCTCTAAGGTTTCACGGTTATATCTTGCGCCGTGGCAAACCTCACAGGGAACATAAACATCTGAAAGAAAGTTCATTTCAATTTTTATTATACCGTCACCCTCACAGCTTTCGCAACGGCCGCCTTTCAGGTTAAAAGAAAATCTTCCTGCATCGTAGCCTTTAGCCTTTGCTTCTGCCGTCTGAGCAAAAAGAGTGCGTATATCATTAAATACACCTGTGTATGTTGCGGTGTTCGAGCGAGGAGTTCTGCCTATTGGAGATTGGTCAATTTCTATAACCTTATCTAAATTTTCGATACCTAAAATCTCATCATGTTTACCTGCAAATTTACGCGCATGGTTAAGCTCCGCCGCAAGTTTTTTGTAGAGGATTTCGTTTATTAACGAAGATTTACCCGATCCCGAAACGCCTGTTACCGCAACAAATTTACCTAAAGGAATTTTAACATCTACATTTTTAAGGTTATTTTGCCTTGCTCCTTTAATTTCAAGGTATTTACCGCTACCCTCCCGGCGAGTTTTCGGAACATCTATTTTCTTTTTGCCCGAAAGGTATTGACCTGTAACGGAGTCTTTACAATTTTTAACCTCGTCAACTGTACCCGCACATACAATATTGCCGCCGTGAACACCCGCACCGGGACCTACATCCACGATAAAATCGGCACTTTTTATGGTATCTTCATCATGCTCGACTACAATAAGCGTGTTGCCTAAATCTGTAAGATTCCTTAAGGACTGCAAAAGCTTTTCATTATCTCTTTGATGCAAACCGATACTGGGCTCGTCCAAAATATATAAAACACCCATAAGAGAAGAGCCGATTTGAGTTGCAAGGCGAATACGCTGACTTTCACCGCCCGAAAGAGTACCCGAAGAACGGGAAAGCGTTAAATAATCCAGACCTACATTACAAAGGAAAGAAAGTCTTGAACGAATTTCTTTTAAAATCTGTTTGCCTATTATTTGTTCTTTTTCGGTAAGCTGTAAATTTTCGATAAAATCTAATTCCTCACGAATAGACATATCGGTAAATTCTTTAATGTTTTTACCCCCGACCGTTACGGCAAGCGAAGCCGGTTTAAGCCTTGCGCCTTTACACTCCGGGCATGAGCTTTCGGTCATATATTGCTCAATATCTCTGCGGGACCAGTCGCTTGTGGTTTCTTTATAACGGCGTTCAAGGTTATTTATAATGCCTTCAAAAGCGGTATAATAAGTTCCGCTGCCGTAAATTGTATCCCGTTGCATTTCCATTTTCTCACCGTTTGTGCCGTAGAAAACAGCGTTTTGCACTTCTTTCGGAAGCTCACAAAACGGAGTATCTAAAGAGAAGTTATATTTTTTAGCAAGCGCGTTATAATACATACCTGCAATAGCGCTTGGGTCTGTGTTACCCCACCCGCTGCCTTTAATAGCTCCCTCATTTATAGAGAGCTTTCTGTTTGGCACCATCAAATCCTCGGAAACACGCATAAAATTACCGAGACCGGTACATTTAGGGCAAGCGCCGAACGGATTATTAAAAGAGAACATACGGGGTTCTAATTCGTCCATACAAGAGCCGTGCTCGTCACAGGCAAAATTCTGTGAAAAAGTAAGCTCTTCGCCGCCTATAACATCAATTATTACCGTACCCTCGGTTAAATCCAAAGCAGATTCTAAAGAGTCGGTTAAGCGTGCGGCGATACCCTCTTTAATAACAAGTCTGTCAACAACAACCTCGATATTATGCTTTTTATTCTTTTCTAACTTGATTTTTTCTGAAAGATCGTACATAATGCCGTCTGCACGAACCCGTGAGTAACCGGACTTTAACGCGCTTTCAAGCTCTTTTTGAAATTCACCTTTTTTGCCTTTTGCAATAGGCGCTAAAACCTGAAACTTCGTACCCTGCTCTAACAAAAGAATTTTATCTACTATTTGGTCAATAGACTGTTTATTTATCTCTTTACCGCAAATCGGGCAATGAGGCACGCCGATACGGGCGTACAAAAGCCGAAGATAATCGTATATTTCCGTAACGGTACCTACGGTAGAACGGGGGTTTTTAGATGTGGTTTTTTGGTCAATTGAAATTGCGGGAGAAAGTCCGTCTATGCTGTCAACATCAGGTTTTTCCATAATACCTAAGAATTGACGGGCATAAGAAGAAAGGCTTTCCATATAGCGTCTTTGACCCTCGGCATAAATTGTATCAAAAGCAAGCGATGATTTACCCGAACCTGAAAGACCTGTAAAAACCACAAGCTTATCCCTTGGTATTTCAACACTCACATTTTTTAAATTGTGTTCTCTTGCACCTTTTACAATAAGTTTATCCATTACTTGTTTACACCTTTTAATTTGTTTATTTGGTCACGAAGATATGCGGCATGTTCAAATTCAAGGAGACTTGCCGCCGCTTTCATTTCTTTAGTGAGTTTATCAATAAGTTCATTCTTTTCTTTAGAATTAAGTCTGCGTTTTGCAATTCTCTCCTGAACATTGTCTTTAGAGCTGATTTCAAGAATTTCTCTTACATCTTTCTTGATAGTTTCGGGAACTATACCGTGCTCTTTGTTATATTTCATTTGTTTTTCGCGTCTGCGGTAAGTTTCTTCAATAGCACGCTCCATAGAGCCCGTAACCTCATCGGCATACATAATAACCTTACCGTCTGAATTTCGGGCGGCACGACCGATAGTTTGAATAAGCGATGTTTCACTGCGCAGAAATCCCTCTTTATCTGCGTCTAATATTGCTACTAAAGAAACCTCGGGAATATCAAGACCCTCACGGAGCAAGTTGATGCCAACCAAAACATCAAACTCACCAAGACGCAAATCGCGTATCAGCTCCATGCGCTCGATGGTATCTACATCAAAGTGCATATAACGGACTTTTATGCCGTAATCGGAAAGATAATCGGTTAAATCCTCCGCCATTTTCCGTGTAAGAGTGGTTACTAAAACTCTTTCTTTTTTAGCTGTGCGTTGGTTTATTTCGGATATTAAATCATCTATCTGACCTTCGGTCGGTCTGACGCTTATTTCAGGGTCTAAAAGACCTGTAGGGCGAATAACCTGCTCTGCTACCTGAACGCTTTTTTCTTTTTCAAAGTCACCCGGAGTTGCGCTTACAAATATTTTTTGGTGGGTTTTGCTGTAAAATTCATCAAACTTTAAAGGTCTGTTATCGTAAGCAGACGGCAACCTGAAGCCAAAGTTTATAAGACTTTCTTTGCGTGAACGGTCGCCGCCGAACATTCCTCGAACTTGGGGTAAAGTAACATGGGATTCGTCTACAAAAAGCAGAAAATCATCGGGAAAATAATCTAACAAGGTAAAGGGTGAAGAGCCCGGCTCACGACCCGACATTACTCGCGAATAGTTCTCGATTCCCTTGCAAAAGCCTGTTTCTCTGAGCATTTCAACATCGTAAAGAGTCCGTTGCCTTATGCGCTGAGCCTCTAAAAGCTTGCCCTCACTTGTAAACTTTTCTGCCGTATCTTCCATTTCAAGCAGAATTTTTTCAAGAGCTTTTTCCATTTTATCTTGCTCTACAACATAGTGAGACGCAGGGTAAATTGCCACATGAGAGCGAGTACATTTTACATCGCCCGTAAGGGGATTTATCTCTGAAATCCTGTCTATTTCGTCACCGAAAAACTCAACTCTGTAGGCAATATCCGAAGAATAAACGGGAAAAATCTCAATTGTATCTCCCTTAACTCGGAATTTGTTACGGGTGAAGTTAATATCGTTTCGTTCGTATTGAATTTCAACGAGCTTGGCAATAAGCTCATCACGGTCCTTCTCCATACCTGTACGCAGAGAGATAACCATATTTCGGTAATCTATGGGGTCACCTAAGGTGTAAATACAAGATACGCTTGCAACTATAATAACATCTCTGCGTTCCGAAAGCGCCGAGGTTGCCGAGTGGCGGAGTTTATCAATTTCGTCATTAACCGCACTGTCTTTTTCAATGTAAGTATCGGTAGTAGGTATATATGCCTCAGGCTGATAATAATCGTAGTAGGACACAAAGTACTCCACCGCATTTTCAGGAAAAAATTCTTTAAATTCACTGCAAAGCTGTGCCGCAAGAGTTTTGTTGTGGGCAAGAACGAGGGTAGGTCTGTTAACCTGTGCTATAACATTTGCCATGGTAAAGGTTTTACCGCTGCCGGTAACACCTAAAAGGGTTTGTTCATTATAGCCTTTATTAATGCCGTCAACTAATTCTCGGATAGCTTCGGGCTGGTCGCCCGTTGGCTGATAGCTTGAATGTAAAATAAACTTGTCCGGCATAGTTCCGCTCCCTTTTTCTGCAAAATTCTGTTGCATTTCTTTGTTTATTATACGCTATTAAATCTTTCTAATGCGCTATGATACAACATTTCGTTTATCTTATGAATTATAACACATAAAATTTTATAAGTAAATAAAAGGTATAGAAAAAATCAAATATAACAGCACAATAAAAAATAACCCTTGACAGTCGCTTTCTCGTCACGATACCGTCAAGGGTTATTTATGTTCAATTTTGATATCTAACATCTTTTTCTGTTACCTCTCTTTCTCAGATTAAGACCTATGCCCCACTCTTTACGAAACATCTTCAAACACACTCTTTTATATTCGTACTGAAATCTATATACATTCTCGTAAGTGAGAAACCCTTTTTGTTTTGAATTATTTCATTATGTGAAGTTTTCAGTCTTTCGGCTCTTTTTTATTTTTCTTTACCCCGAGCCGTAGGTCTTTCACCGGAACATCGGACTCACTCTTTCTTTTTTATTTGTTTTAAGATTAGGTTTATTTGTACATCGGACTCACTCTCTCTTTATTAAGATTAGCTTTACCTGTACATTGGACTCACCCTTTCTTTGTCTATATAATATCACTAAAAAAGCAGTTTTTCAATACTCAATTTTGTATAAAGTTTATATAAAATGTATATATAAAACAGAGATTTTTATGAACAAAAAACAAACAGTCGCTTAAAATTATTGACATTACGGTTATATAGTGATATACTGAATTTGTTATGTTGCTGAAAATATATTCCCGAGATGAAAATTCTCGGGAATTTGTTTTTTTAGCTCGGCATCGGACTTGTGGGTTTTGTTCATTTTAACACTCATTTTTATTATTCATATACTGTTTATGATGAATAAAAAGGAGATTGATAAAATGACAAACCTCTCTGATTTTTGTTCCGTATTTAAAAGACGGGCGGACGCTGTGGCTTTTATTAACGGCAGCCCTGATTTTCCGCAGATTAAAGGCAGAATTTTATTCTACGGCTTACCGAAAGGCGTAATAGTCCGTGCAGAAATTACGGGCCTGCCTGAAAGTAAAAATGAATGTGACAGCCCCGTATTTGCTTTTCACATTCACGGCGGCAGCGAATGTTCGGGAAACGCGAAAGACCCGTTTGCGAACGCAGGAACACACTACAACCCCGAAGAATGCCCTCACCCCTACCACGCGGGAGATTTACCGCCTTTGTTTGGTGCAGACGGTAAGGCGTTTTCGGCTTTTTTAACTGACAGATTTGCTGTTCGTGAAATATTAGGCAAAACCGTAATTATACACAGCAAACCGGATGATTTTACGACACAGCCGTCAGGCAATTCGGGTGAAAAAATCGCATGCGGAATTATTAAGCCTGTTTCAAGGTATTAAAACTTTACAACTTTTATATTTACCACACAATAGCAGACTTTAAAAGCGAAAGTTTTTCAGTCTGTTTATTTCGGTTTTTGTTTCGGAATGTAAAAACAGACATCATATAAAAAATAAGTTCTCACACTTAACATTATTTTTTAAAATCTTCTTGCAGTAAGAATTTATATATGATAATATGGCGTTATTAAATATTATTCGACCCGGAGGAGATAGTATGAGAACTCGCAAAGAGGGCGTTTTGTTTGATATGCTCAAACAGTTGCCTAAATATTACTACACCCAAAAAATTGATATGCCTGTTTGGGAAACTTATGACGGCGACTATTTGGGTAAAGGTCAATATAAGTTTTACGAAAATACTAAAAAGACCGTAACAATGGGTGAACATTGGCTTGCCCGTTATGACTGTGCAAGAATTTTTAAAACAACAGTTACACTGCCTGAAAGCTTCAGAGGTAAAAAGATTTATCTTTGCCTTGATTTCGGCGGTGAAAGTCTTGTTAAAATAGACGGTACCGCTGTTACATCTATGTCATCAAGAGAAAACAGCGGTTGGGTTGGCAGAGATACCGCAAATCTCCCCGAAAAGTTTTTAAAATTCGGTGAACCTATGGAGATTACTCTCGAAGCCTGTGTGGACTCTGCAAGCTTTTGCGACTGTGCAAGAGCAGGTCAGAAAGATTTTGAATACACCCTTAAATATGCCAACTTCTCGGTTGTGGACGAAGTATGCGAAAAATTCTACCTTGACTGCGAAACAGCGTGGGAAGCATTAAAGTTTATTAAAGATGAGTTTATCCGTGAAAGCGTTTACAAGGTACTTGACGATTCGCTTCACTTAGTTGATTTTGACTTTGACGAAGAACAGGTAAGAAAATCAATTTATGAAGCGTCTGAATACTTTGATAAAAAGCTAAGCGAAATTAAATACACGCCGTCTTCCGAAGTTATTATGGAGGGGCACAGCCATATTGATATTGCATGGCTCTGGAGAGTTCAGGAGACAGAGCGAAAGGCCGAGAGAACCTTTGCAAATAACCTGGCTCTTATGGACGATTACCCTGAATTTACATTTACACAAAGTCAGGCTATTGTTTACCACCAAATTAAAGAAAACAACCCTGAGCTTTTTGAGAGGATTAAAGAAAAAGTTAAAAACGGTCAGTGGAACATTGCCGGTAACACATGGGTTGAGTGCGACACGAACATTGCCTCGGGTGAAAGTATGGTAAGACAGCTTCTTGAGGGTAAAGGATTTTTTCAAAGAGAATTCGGCGTTTCTTCAGATACATATTGGTTGCCTGACTGCTTCGGTTTTTCTCACGCGCTCCCTCAGATTATTAAAAAGAGCGGTATGAAGTATTTTATTTCCGCAAAGCTTTTTTACAACGATACAAACAGATTTCCATATAACCTTTTTAAATGGAGAGGTGCAGACGGCAGTGAGATTTTAGCATATAACCAACCGTCCCATTACCAAGGAAATTATGATGTTGAGCATATTTATAACGCGTCCTATAACGGTGACTCAAAGCATATTCAAAAAACCGCTTTCGGTATGTTCGGCTACGGTGACGGCGGCGGCGGATGCACCTACCGTATGCTTGAAAATGCAAAGCGTTTAAAGAATTATCCGGGTCTGCCCGCAACAAGAATGGCTCACCCTCAGGAGTTTTTCAGCGATGCCGAAAAAAATTGGGACGAATTGCCTACATACAATGACGAGCTTTACTATGAAAATCACCGCGGTACATATACAAGCCAGGGTTACATTAAAAAGAGCAACCGCAAAAATGAGCTTGTTCTTCCCCGAATTGAAATGCTCGGTTGCTTTGGCAAGGGCTATGACAAAGAAAGACTCCACGACCTTTGGATTTTGCTTTTGACCAACCAATTCCACGATATTCTCCCCGGCACATCTATCCACGAGGCAATGCAAGACTCTATAAACGATTTCAGAGTGCTTACCGAAAAGGCAGAAGCATTTTTAAACGAAGAGTTAAACGCACTCACAGCCGATATAAATGTTTGTGAAGACGGCATTATAGTTTGGAATATGCTTTCTCACGCTGTTACAGCCCCTGTTACCGTTAAAGGCAACAAAGGCTACGGCGTGCAAAAAACATTTGTAAAAGACGGCGAAGAATACACAGAGTTTATTGCAGACTGTGTTCCTGCTATGGGATATAAATTCTTTCCCTACACCGAGCCTGTAAAAGAAGCTTGCGTAAAAATCGGCAACGGTGTTATTGAAAATGATATTCTCAAAGTTCAGTATGATGAAAACGGCATTTTAACATCTGTATACGATAAAGAAAACAACCGTGAAACATTAGACGGTGAAGGCAATCTTATTACAGTATTTATAGATAAATGTATTCACGAAACCGCTTGGAATTTAGAGCAAAACTACGAAAAGAAGAAATGGGAATTAAGAAAAGCGGAAAGTGTTGAAGTTGTAGAATCTTCTCCTCTTAAAGCAGTTCTTAAAGTAGTCAGAAAGTTTAATAAATCAACTATTTGGCAGAACATTATTCTTTACAAAAATTCAAGAGAGATTCTTTTTGAAACAAAGGTCGACTGGCAAGAGCGTGACAAGGTTATGAAAGCCGCTTTTAATGTTAATGTTCTTAATACTTCCGCAGCTTTCGAGGCGGCGCACGGTGCTATTAACAGACCTACTCACAGAAACAACAGCTTTGACTACACAAGATTTGAGCAATGCGCTCACAAGTGGGCAGACCTTTCAGAGGGCGACTACGGTGTTTCTATTCTTAACAACTGCAAATACGGTTACGATATTCTTGACAGCCGTATGAGAATTACTCTTTTGAGAGCGCCTACATGCCCTGATAAATTCGGTGATTTAGGCGAACACACCTTCACCTACGCTTATTATCCTCATAAAGGCACATGGCAAAATGCCAACACCGTTAACAGAGGCTTTGAGCTTAACTTACCTTTGAGAGCGATAAATGTAACGGAACAAAGCGGTAACTTACCTGAAAGCAACAGCTTTATTAACACAGATAATGACGATATTGTTATTGACGCTGTTAAAGCAGCCGAAGACGGCAACGGCAAAATTATTCGTGTTTACCAGAGCAGAAGAGTCCGCGGCGAAAGAACTCTTAACATTAACATTCCGTTCACTAAAGCTTATGAATGTAATTTAATGGAAGATGAAAACCGAGAGATTGCTGTTGACGGCAACAAAATACACTTTAATATTAAACCTTTTGAAGTTAAAACATTCAGAATAGTATAAAAAGAGAGCAAGCAACTCACAAAGGGTTGCTTGCTTTTTTCAGCATACCTTTTTACCGCCTTTTCTAACGAGTATGGTATCCTCACCTATTACCACAATATCTTGCCAGCAAACAGTAAATTCTTCGCCTTTACCGAAAAGTCCGCATATTCCCCTGCCGCAAAATACGGTTATACTGACAAGGCAACCTGTACATGTATCAAAGCAAACATCCGTTACATTACCTATTCTGCAACCGTTATCCACATTTACAACATCTTTGCTCCGTAAATCTTCTACTGTGCATTTCAAGCATATCACCTCAAATATTATTTACAAAAACAGAGTTTTGTGATTTAATATATTATATAATTTCAACTTCATTTTAATTCGGAGAAAACAATGGTTATTTTATGTTTTTTAATATTGGCTGTGTTTGCGGCTGTGTCATTTCTTATATATAAAAAATCTGATAAGGCTAAAGACGGCAGTTCTGCTTTTCTGTGCGCTTTGGTCGGTATTGTTGTATTTTGCACAGGACTTGAAATTTCTGTTTTTAATATAAATTACTACATTACAAAAAGCTATGAGCCTATTGACATAAGCGAATATTTCAGCGCTTATGAAGCCGAAAACGGGACTTATGTTTTTAAAGATAATGAGAATATTGAAGTAACCGACCTTAATAAAGAAATTAAAAATATAAGAATAAAGCTTACGCCGTACAATGATGAAAAAATTACGCTTAACCTTTATTTAACCGATGAAGCAAACGCCCAATATTTTGCAAATCCCGAAATAACACTTTACTCCGGGGTAGATAAAAGTCAGTACATTAACATTCACACAGCAGGAATTACACAAAATATTCTTCTGAAATTTGAGTCCGAGTCTTTAACACTTACAAATGTTGAAAGCGTTACAATAAACTGCAACAGACCTTTTGAGTTTTCTTTAATTCGTTTACTGTGCTGTATAGGTATATCGGCTTTAATATATCTTTTCAGACCGTCTTCCGTACTGTACAAAAGAAAGCTAAAAGAAAATCTTTATACCCGAAAATTACTGATTACATCGGTAATAATTGCAGAAATTGCAATTATAGTTACACTCTCTTTACTGAATCCTGTATTTTTAGGCTTCAGTATTGAAGACGGCAAAATTGAATTTCAAAGCTTGAAAATGTCGGCGCATAATCAATATGACGAGTTGGCTCAGGCTGTTTTAAACGGTAAGGTGTATATTGATAATGATGATATTCCCGAAACCCTTAAAAATATGGAGAACCCGTACGACACTACCAACAGGGCTCTTATTTCTAAGCTTAGCGGCGACACTTACCGTTGGGATGTTGCATACTATAACGGTCATTACTATGTTTATTTCGGCATTGTACCTTTACTTCTTATGTATTTGCCGTTCAGGGCAATAGTCGGTCAGCCGTTTCCTACGGTATTGGGCATAATATTATTTGCCGTATTATTTGCAATAGGTGTAATACGCCTATTGGATTTCATTGCAAGAAAGAAATTTGAAAATATTTCAATAGGCACATTTTTACTGACTGCCATTACATTTATAAACTGCTGCGGAATGATATTTTTGGCTAAACGCCCCGACTTTTACGGCATACCGATTATTACGGCAATAACATTTATAATTTGGGGAATTTACCTGTGGCTTCGCGGTTTAGAGTCACAAAAACATAAAAAATTATTATTCTTTTTCGGTGCGTTATTTATGGCACTGTCGGTTGGCTGCAGGCCGCAGGCTGTACTGATGTGCTTTGTGGCATTACCAATATTTTGGCATCATTTCTTCAGTGAAAAACACATACTAAAAAAAGAGGGTATAAAAGAGTTAATTACTCTTGCCGTTCCGTTTATAATTGTTGCGTTGGGTTTAATGTACTACAACTACATTCGATTCGGCTCCCCTATTGATTTCGGTTCAAGCTACAACCTTACAACAAATGATGTTACAAAGCGAGGCTTTGACTTTGGCAGAATAGGATTAGGACTTTTCACATACCTTTTCCAGACGCCGTCATTTACTGCAACATTCCCGTTTATTAAGGCGGTAACTGTTGACACAAACTACATCGGCAAGACTGTTTACGAATACTGCTTTGGCGGACTTTTAGTGAGTTTGCCTGTTCTTTGGTATATTTTGGGTCTAAAAAAATCAAAAAATACTTTAAAAGCAAACAACCTTTACACATTCACCTGCACGTTGCTTTTAATAGGTGTGGTTACGGTAATAGTTAATACCGAGATGGGCGGACTTTTACAAAGATACTTCTGCGATTTCGGTTATATATTCTTTTTAGCAACAAGTTTTATAATTTTTGCTCTCTATGACAAAAAAAGCGACAAAAACTGTGTAAACTTACCAAACTCACTACTAACGGTTTTATGTTTTGTTAGTATTTTTTACTCAATAACTCTTGCATTTTCTGTAGCAGATGTTACAATAGACAGTAGTAATCCGACAGTATTCGGGGAACTTCAACATTTAGTTGAATTTTGGAAATAAGTTTAAATCAAAAAACAAAGGAATGTAAAAATGGCACACTTAAAAACTAAAAAAACAACAAAACTTCTTTCACTTTTTCTTGCACTTATTTTTATACTTGGTACATTTGCCGGTTGCGGTAAAGGTAAAGATGAAGAAACAACTGCCGAGCCTACTGCTGCAACTACCGCAGCACCGCCTCCGGTTTACAGAAACCCACTCACAGGCGAAGAGGGCTACGACAAAGCTCTTTTAGGCAACAGACCTGTATTAGTATCTGTAGAAAATCACCCTGACGCAAGACCTCAATGGGGACTTACATCTTCTGACATTGTTTGGGAAATGGTTGCCGAGGGCGGCATTACAAGAATGCTTTTAATGTATGCCGATGTTAGCAGAATGCCTGACAAATTAGGTCCCACAAGAAGTGCAAGGCACTATTTTGTAGAGCTTGCAGGCGGTTTTGACGCAATATTCGTACACTTCGGCGGAAGCACATACGCTTATAACTACATTAAAAATTATAATGTGGACGATATTGACGGCATGTATGCGGGAAATACATTTTTCAGAGATAAATCAAGAGGCGTTGCTTCTGAGCATACTGCATACACTACAAAGGACGCAATTACAAAATATATTGCAGATAAAGAAATGCGTACCGAATTAAAAGACGGTTACGACTCACCTTTTAAATTCAACAAATCGGTAAAAGCACTCTCAGGCGGCGAATGTAACGAAATTACGGTTTCATTCTCATCCGGCTACACATATAAATACACCTTCGATTCTGCTAAGGGCGTTTACCTCAGCACATTAAACGGCAATAAATTTGTTGACAGCGACGGCACACAGCAGAACTTTGAAAACATTATTGTTTGCTACACTTCTATTTCTTCTATGAACGACTCTAAAGGCAGAGTAACCTTTGACCTTTCAAAAGGAAAAGGCATATATGTTTCTAACGGCACTTACCAAAATATCACTTGGGAAAAAGGCGACTACAGCGATATGATGAAGTTCTATGATGAAGACGGAAACGAGCTTTCACTTAACACGGGCAGAAGCTATATTGCTATTTGTGATAAATCAAGAGAAGCTTATAATACTATTGCTTAAAGAACTTTTTAATGCGGGCTGTGAAAAACTTTCGTTTTTTTACAGCCCTTTTTATCTGTAAATTCCTTGCTTTTTATTGACTTTTAAACAAAAAACATATAAAATTATGACATTGTATTTTATTTTTGGAGGAAATAAACCATGGCAGTTTTTAAACCTTTTAAGGCATTAAGACCGACACCTGAATTTGCATCTAAAGTTGCCGCTCTTCCTTATGATGTAATGAACAGCGAAGAAGCGAGAGAAATGGTAGTTGGCAATCCTTATTCATTTTTACATATAGATAAAGCAGAAATTGATTTACCTTTGGGCACAGACCTTTACAGTGACGAGGTTTACGCAAAAGCAGCCGAAAATCTTAACAAACTTGAAGCGGACGGCATTTGCACTATGGATTTAACTCCTTGCTTTTATGTTTACGAACAAGTGATGAACGGCAGAGCGCAAACCGGTCTTGTAGGCTGTGCTTCTGTTGATGATTATATTGAAAACAGAATTAAAAAGCACGAATTAACAAGAGCAGATAAAGAAGCTGACAGAATCAGACATGTAGATACCTGCAATGCAAATACCGGCCCTATATTCTTGTGCTACAGAGATAATGATAAGGTTACTTCCATTATTGATGAGATTAAAAAGGGCGCCCCTGTATATGACTTTACGACAGATGACGGAATAAAGAATACTGTTTGGGTTATTGAAAACAGTGACATTTGCACAGAGCTTTCTGCTCTTTTAGGCGAAAGCGGTGATTTTTATATTGCAGACGGTCACCACAGATGCGCAAGCGCGGTAAGAGTTGCCGAAAAACGCAGAAAAGAAAACCCGGACTATGACTCAACGGAAGAATTCAACTTCTTTTTAGCAGTCCTCTTCCCTGCGGACAGTCTTGAAATTATGGATTACAACAGAGTTGTTGCCGACCTTAACGGTAATTCGGAAGAAGAATTTATAGAGAAAATCTCTAAGGACTTTTCAGTAGAAAGCTATAGCGATAAAGGAGCTTACCGCCCAGAAGAAAAGCATACATTCGGTATGTATATGAACGGTAAATGGTATAAACTCACCGCAAAGGACGGCACATTTGACCCCGAAAATCCCGTTGACCGACTTGATGTTTCTATTCTTCAGAAAAATCTTTTAACACCTATTCTTAACATAGGCGACCCAAGAACAGATAAAAGAATTGACTTTATAGGCGGTATCAGAGGTCTCGGAGAACTTGAAAAGCTCGTAAACGGCGGTATGGCGGTTGCATTCAGTATGTTCCCTACCACTCTCAACGACCTTATGAGTATTGCAGACGCCGATATGATTATGCCACCTAAATCTACTTGGTTTGAGCCAAAGCTTCTCAGCGGTCTTTTCATACATAAGCTGTCTTAAAGCTAACAGCTAACAGCCGAAAGCAGTGAACGAGTGAACGCTTCGCAAGTATTTAGAAAAATAAGACCGATAGTAACTTTGTATTAGAGTTACTATCGGTTGAATTTTTAT